>JANWYO010000277.1 GCA_025055215.1 Gemmataceae bacterium | reverse complement strand
CACGTGATCGAGCACCAGAACGGCAGCGGCATTTGCGGTGACGCGGCGGCGGCCCTTGGGGGCCGCCGCCCCTTCGTCCTTCCGGAGGCACCATGCCGCGCCAGGTCCTCTACCAAGGTCGCAAAATCCAGGTCGCCCTCGACATCGACACCCTGCCCGACGGCCGCTCCGTCCGCCGCGACGTCGTCCTTCACCCCGGGGCCGTCGTCATCCTGCCGGTCGTCGATGGCGAGCACGTCTGCCTTTTACGCAACCAACGCCCGGCTGTGGGACAAGTGCTTTGGGAACTGCCGGCCGGCACCCTCGAACCGGGAGAACCTCCCGAACACGCTGCCGCCCGCGAATTGGCCGAGGAAACCGGTTACCGCGCCGGCCGATGGACCTCCTTGGGCCACTTCTATCCCTCGCCCGGCGTCTTGAGCGAAGTCATGCACCTGTTTGTGGCCGAAGAACTTCACCCTGGACCGATGAACCTCGAGCCGGGGGAGGAGCTCCACCCGCAGATCGTTCCTTTTCGTCAGGCGGTCGCCTGGGCGCTCGACGGCACCATCCGCGATGCCAAGACCGTCATCGGGCTGCTGTTGTGGGAGCGACGGCGTTGAGGCCCTCGGCCTGGCCTTCGTCCGGGTAGCTGGGCGTGTAATCGAAGCACGGCACCTGAATGAGCGGCTGGTTGAGGAAGCCGACCACCGGGTGGTAGACGAAGAATTGGCCGACGTAGATGCGGGCGGTGAAGACGAACCAGATCAGCAGGAGGGCCAGATACAAGGTGCCGCGGTAGGTCCATCGGCCCAGGCGCCGCAAGTGGCCGAAGAAGCCGCCGCGGCCCGGCTCGGGCCGCGGCCAAAGGTCGAGGTCATCGAGCCACCGCGCCAAGGTCGGATGCAGGGCCTCCGGCTGCACCCAGCCTCGACGCAACGCCTTCAGTACCGCCGAGCGGTAGATCACGGCCGCCAAACCTCGGCTCAACAGCAACGACACAAACAGGACGAACGCCGCCCGCCGGAAGTGCCGTTGGAGCCAGTCCTGGGCCTCTGCCGGGCTGGCATCGGCCAGGGATGGGTCGATGTTCTCCGCGAAGACGACGGCAATTTTGAACAACTCAAGCGGCCAGGCGAGCAGTGCTATCAAACCAGCCAGTGCCACGTAGGCCGTCATCCGCGCATGAATCAACCGGATGACAAAGGGCACATCAAAGAACGCGCGGAAGTCGCCGGTGGCGGCTTGATGGGCCTGGGCCATCGGCACGTAGACCAGCGCCAGGAGGAAGAGGAAGATGCCGAACCAGCCCAGGGTCGCTCCGACGGTGGCTTGCTCGTAGCCCTTGTGGAAGGAGTTGAGCCAGCCGAACTCCCAGGAAAAATACATGACGGCCACACCCCAGCCGGTCACCAGGAAGGTGCAGGCGATGGCCTGCAACCCGAGGCTGAAATTGAGCCACAGGGAGCGGAACCAGAAACCGTGGCCGCGCTCGCGCCAGAACCAGCGTGGCCGGCTGACCGGGGCATCCGGCCCCAAGGAGCGGCAGAACTCGTCGAACGAGCCGCCGGGGCGCCGGGGGCCACGCCGCCACCAGCCGCGGAGCACCAGGGCCTGCATCCAGCGGTAAAGCCAGCCGGCGACGGCGATGCTGGTCAGCCAGCTGAGGACGGGAGCGTTGAAGCAGAGAAACGCTCCGGCGAGGAGGCGCCAGGTCCAGCCGAGGAAGGCAGCGAGGTCGCGGCGGAGCCGGCCGGGCCGGGCCCCCAACGGCGGCCCGGCCCCCGGCCCGGCCGATGTCACCCGCGGCGCGACGGGCCACGCCCG
>JANWYO010000236.1 GCA_025055215.1 Gemmataceae bacterium | reverse complement strand
CGACGTATCCTGCACCATGATGTTCACGATCACCGGCGGCTTCGCCAGGGCCATGACCGGCCGAATCTTCCCCTCCAGGAGCCGCACCAGCAGCCTCGCCGCTCGGCGGCCACACTCCCGCTGGTCCACGTGGGGATTGGTGCGATAGGCCACCGCCGCGTGACAGTTGGCCACCATTCGCTCCGACAGGTTGCCGTGCAGGTCGAAGGTCACCACCACCGGGAAATCCGGTCCGAACGCCCGCCGCAGCCGCGCCAGCACCTCGCCATCAGCATCGGGAAAACTCTCCGCGACCATCGCCCCATGCAGGGCCAGTAACAGGCCGTCGGGCTGCTGGTCGCGAACCTTGGCGATGATGTAGTCGGTGACCTCATCCACGACCGCATCGGCAACCGGCCCCGAGGGCGTGGCCCAGGCCATGACCAGGGGCACGGCCTCAAAGCCCTCCTCTTGGGCCGCCTCGATGAAACCGCCCATTTCGTGATGAGCGTCACGCCATTCCGGCAGCAATGCCGGTCCAAAGAGCAAGCTCTGGGACGCGAACGCCGACCGGTCCGTCCGCAGCGGGTTCCAGCTGTTCGACTCGTGCATGAAGCCGGCAATCGCAATCCGTGGCACGACGTTTTCCCTCAGTCTGACCGTCAATGTTCTACCCCGCTCCTTTCAGCGTGTCGAGCGGGTCACCCAAGGGGGGTCATTCGGGCCAGGCTGGGTCGAGGAACCGGCCGTCTTGGGAGACAACGCGGCCGTCGATCTCGACGATGCCGCCATGCCGCAGGTCGCCGACCAGGTCCCAATGCAGGCTGGAGCGGTTGCCGCCACCGGTTTCGGGATAAGCAGCGCCCAGGGCCACATGGAACGTACCGCCGATCTTCTCGTCGATCAGGGGATGGCCTAGCGGCTGGCCGATGGCGTAATTACACCCCAGCCCCACTTCACCGAGCGTCCGCGCGCCGGCGTCCTGGTTCAGCACGTGCCGCAGCACCTCCACGCCGACTTCAGCGAAGGCGTCCACGACCTGCCCTTGACGGACTACCAACCGCACGCCGCGGACCTGGCAGCCGGCGTAAGTAGAGCAGAGGTCCGCCACCATCACGCCCTCCGTTCCTATCTCCAGCGGCGCCGTGAAGACTTCGCCATCGGGAAGGTTGCGATGGCCGTCGCTATTGATCCACGTGCGACCGGCAACATTGAGGGACAGGTCGGTCCCTGCGGGGGTGACGATGCGAAGCGTGTGCGCGTGACGCAGGACGTCGATCAGTCGCGCCTGTCGGGCAGACAGGTCGCCCCATGCCGCTGCCGGATCGGCGGCGTTCAGGTGCATCGCCATGGCGAGCAGGCGCCGAAACTCCTCCCCGGTGAAACCGTCGAGTTCCGGAGGCGATACCGACCATGCATCTAAGGCAGCGGACCAGCGCAACTGCCCGGCCGCAGCCCGGTCGAGCCACCGCTGCCCCAGCGCCCGTCGGGCTTCCTCGTAGCGCGCCCGCCGGGCCGAATCGATCTCCGCCAAGTGGACACTGCCGCCGGCCAGCTCAACGTGGATCAGGACGTCCGCGGTCTCGATCAGTCGCTCCTGTAACGGCGAGAGGAACGCCAGCTGAGCATCACTTCCCTGTCGCAGTAACAACCCCAGACACCGATCAGACTCGATCAGGGGCATCGGATGCCCACCGCGGCGCAAGACCTCCTGATACAGCGCCGCCAGCAACGGTTCGCTCGCTGACGTTCCAATCAGGCCGACCCGCTCTCCCGGCCCTACGGCCGTGCTGTATTCCACCAGGAGTTTCGCCAAGCGTTCAAGGCTCATGCACGCGGCTTGTTCCGGCGCGGGCTCAGGTTGATGTCCCGCACCATCATCCTCTTCGATCCTGCGTGGTCCGGCTATCGCCGCCTCGATACAATCACGGTCGTGGCGCGCAACACCTTTTGTTAGCCGAACCCTGACATCCGGATGGACCGTCCGCGACGATCCCGCAACCCCATGCGACACGTTCTCTCGGCGCTTGTTCAGAACCAGCCCGGTGTTCTGGCCCATATTTCGGGCATGCTCGCCTCGCGCGGCTTCAACATCGACAGCCTGGCGGTCGGCGAAACGGAAGACCCGCAGCTCTCCCGCATGACATTCGTCGTCCGGGGTGATGACGCCGAGTTGGAGCAGGTTCGCAAACAGCTCGACAAGCTGGTCACGGTTGTCAAGGTGCAGGACATCAGCACGGAGGACTTTGTCGAGCGCGATCTGATGCTTCTGAAGGTGCGGGCGACGCCGGCACAGCGTTCGGAGATTGCCCTGCTGGTCGAGATGTTCCGCGCCCGCGTCGTGGACATCAGCCCGGATAACCTCATGGTGGAGATTTCCGGGCGGGAGAGCAAGATCGAGGCCTTCATCGAGCTGATGCGTCCGTACGGGATCCTGGAGTTGGCGCGGACCGGCCGCATCGCCCTGGTACGCGGCACGCCGCCGGAGGAACGGCCCGCATGACCACGCTATCTCTGACCTCCGCGACGCGGCCGATCGCGCCCGAGCTGGCTGAGCTGCTCGCCCGGCTGAAGCCGGGCCAGCGCCTCCGCATCACCCAGACCGTCCGCGTCGGCCGCCGCCAATGGGACACCACCGTCTATGGCACCTTCCGCGGCGTCCAGTACCTCGCCACAGGCTTGGCCACCGACCGCCGACCCGAGGACGATGTCATCATCCCCACGGTCCATTTCACCAAGGACAACGGCGAGCTGAGCAGCATCGCCTTGGACGAGCACACCCGCATCGAACTGGCCTGATGCTTCGGCCCGCAACTCAACCGGGCCTTTCACTTTTTCGGCACCTCGATCACCAGTTTCACCGGCGTGCCGACGGGCGGCAGCAGCTGGGCATTCGTCTCCAGCTTGATGTATTTCTCCTCCTTCAGCGTCAGGTTGGTCTGGATGACGGTGTCGTTGGTCACGGGAAAGATGGCGATTAACGTGCCCGTAGTGTCGGCCCCATACACTTTCTCTGGTTTGTTCGGGTCTGGTTGCTTCAGGGCCGAGCCGGTGAAGCGCCACTGCACCGACTTGGGTAACGGCTTATTTGTCCGCGGATCGATCAGTACTCGGTCCATCGACAACCGTTTGGGTTGCCCATCAGGACCGGGAACTTCCAGGTAAATCAGCACCTCCGGCCCTTGGGGCGGCTCCTTGCTCTCACCCATTACCGGCATTCCCGGCTTCAGGCCGAGGCTTTCCAGCGCCTGATGCACCTCGCTCGGCCGAACATCGATCGTGACCACCGTCTCGTGGGCCTTTTGGCCTTTGGGGAACGGCCAACAGGCCACTACTTCGATGGGATAGATCTTGCCTTCAAACTTCGGGTCGTCGAGCTTGCGCGGGGCAATTTTGGCGTCGATGACGACGCGGCGCTGCTCACGCTCCACCCGCAGGCCGGGCGGATCGGCGGACACTAGCGTCACCGGCACCGCAAGGACCGCCAGCAAGGCCACCAACCGACGCATCTCTCACCTCCTTTCTTCGAAGGCACGCTCTTGCCCCGCGGGGCATGGTCGCGCAGCGGCCCCCCGTCAGCCCCGAACAACGGGCCGATCGCGCTGCATGTCCTCGATCTGGCGGAGCTTCTGACCGACGAACAGGACGTTGTGCATGTGGAACTCATGGCTGTGGGCACCCGAGGTTCGCACGATCAGGTCCCCGGAACCCAGCCCCAGGATCCAATGGCGGAACAGGTCGTCGCGCTCCTTCTTGATGACCATGCCGATCGTGTCGTAGGCCGTTTCTCCACCGCCGATCTCCAGGCGGACGCGTACTTGCCCGGGGGTGAAGATCATGTACATCTGACGGTCGAAGAAGAAGGTGGAAGCCACCCACAGGGCCAGCAAGACTGTCGAGATGGTCAGGTAGCCCCCGGCGTTGATGTGGATGGAGAGCAGGCTCAGCCAATTGAGCAGGATTTCCCAGATGCCGCTCAAGATGAAGATGATGACCAGGGCGATGACCGTGACAATCACCACAACCGACCACATGCCCCGCAGGGGGACATTGGTGATGACGATGACCAGAAGGAGGACCGTGACGTAGAGGACGCCGATGTTCTTGTTCTGGGCAATGTGCAGGCGGGGCTGGAGGGGATTGCCGTCCGGATCGGTGGGTAGCGACTTGCCTGGAGGGAGAATCAGGCCTTCGCGAGTCTCCCACTTGTCAGGGGCCACTTCCACCCGCCAATTCCGGCGGGCTTCGGTGCCCTCCGGCACAAACCCGAGCCGGCTGCCGTCGATGTAAGTCAGGAGTGCCATGATGTAGCCGATGGCCCATACCGGCCACCAGTAAAACATCGCCGTGTGGCCGATGATGTGGATTTCTCGTTCGTCGGTGGCGCTTGGGGCCGTTGAGGGCGCTTGAGTGCTCATGGGAATTCTCGCTTGAAATCCTGAAGGCCAACGATGGCCGGTGCCGGCACTCGTGCCGGTCTCCGGCCTTCAATCTTTGCCGCCGCGGCGTTGGTCCGCCGGCGGAACCTTCTCCCTTGGCTATTCGTTGCCGCGGTCGCGCTCTTGGGAAAAAGCGCGCGTCAGGCTAATGGGCCATCCCCGGCTTGTCAAGGTAACACGGTCTCCTTTCGTCAATGCGAGGGGTTGTGAGCGTGCTCTCGAAAACCTACGACATGATCGTCCTCGGCCTGGGCGCCATGGGCGGCGCCACCGCCTTCGAGCTGGCCCGGCGCGGCCACAGCGTCCTCGGCCTGGAACAGTATGCCCTGGGGCACGACCGGGGCAGCTCCCATGGCCAAACGCGCATCATCCGCCGGGCTTACTTCGAGGGGCCGGAATATGTCCCCCTGCTGCACCGGGCTTACGAGCGCTGGTATGAATTGGAGCAGCGCACCGGCCGCCACCTGTTCACGGTCTGCGGCTGCCTGAGCATCGGCCCACCCGACGGCACGCTCCTCGCCGGCATCCGCCGGGCGGCTGCGGCCCATCATCTCGATGTCGAGCCGCTGTCACCGGCGGAATTGCGGCAACGGTACCCGCCCTTCCAGTTTGCCGACACCTTTCACGCCGTTTATGAACCCCACGCCGGCTTCCTGCTGGCCGAGGAGTGCGTCCGCGCCCACCTCGACGAGGCCTGCCGCTTGGGCGCCGATCTGCGCGCCGATGAACCGGTCGTCAGTTGGGAGCCGGTCGGCCTTGGCGTCGTGGTCCGCACCGCACGCGGCAGTTACGCCGCCAGCCGCCTGATCATCACGGCCGGCTCTTGGACCGGCGCCCTTCTCCGCGACCTCAGTCTGCCGCTGACCGTCCGCCGCAAAGTGGTCTTCTGGTTCAGTCCCCCCGATCCGCGACCCTTTCTGCGGCACCGGTTTCCCGTCTACCTGTGCGAAACATCCCAGGGATTTTATTATGGCTTTCCCGCCCTCGACCCCGGTGGAGTCAAGGTGGCCCGCCATGACGGTGGCGACCTCGTGCCGGACCCTTCCGCTCTGTCGCGCGTCGTCCAGCCCGAGGAAGCACGCGACTGTTTGGAGTTCCTGGAGCGCCATCTCCCCGCTGCGGTCGGACCAAGGTCGCGTGCCAGCGTCTGCCTCTACACCATGACTCCCGATGCTCATTTCGTCCTTGACCAGCATCCCGAATGTCCCGCCGTGGTATTGGGGGCTGGTTTCTCGGGCCACGGGTTCAAGTTTGCGTCCGTAGTCGGGGAAATCCTCGCCGACTTGGCCGAGATCGGCCATTCCCGCCAGGCGATCGGGATGTTCCGCCTGACCAGACGTTGGGGGCGCACCGAGGAAACGGGTTAAGAAACTTATTAATGTTAGGGGCGCGCTCTTTCTTTTTTCCAAAAAGGTTGCCAATTTCTTTTCCATGTAGTACCCTAAAGACAACAAGTTCGCCCGTCATCATCTTTCATCGAAAGGATGTACGATGCCTCGACGTAAGGGGAAACCGAACAAGTCGCAAGCGATTCGAGAAGCCCTCAAAGCCTACCCCGACAAGAAGCCGAGCGAGATTGCCGAGATGTTGTCGCAGCAGCTCGGAGAAGAAGTCTCGCCAAAGGTGGTCTACACCATTAAGAGCAAGGAGAAGGCCAAGGAGCGGCTGGCGACCAGCGGCGCGGTGGGTGGTGGGGAGCGCACCCATCCCGATACCACCGGCGGCGTGGCGCCGATGGTGACGAACCTGCAACAGTACATCCGCCGCATCGGCAAGAGCGACCTCAAGCAGTTGATCGACACGCTGTGATGGGGAGATGCCCCGACGGACCCGGGAGCCGCTGGCTCCCGGGTCCTGCATAACTTGACTTGCGTGCCGCGGCGCTCCTCGAACGGTGCGCCGAACCCGCCCCCGCAAGCCCGATTCCCCCATCCCGGGGGCCGACGCCTTGGTCGGCCTTGTCACCGTAGTCCTTCGCCTGAAGCTTCTTGGCCGTTCCGAAACGCGCTGCCCAGCGTGGCCGCTCGGGCTACCTGCAAAAGCAGGGCGCCTTGGCTCGCGATCGCATCCATTGCACCCAACCCTCCGATCTTTCGCCATCTTTGCAGAAACCGAAAGGACCGACTTCCAACCGCAGAATGACAATCCTGAGCTACTCGTCGTCAAGAACCATCCAGAGCTGCCTGCCAGGTTTCTGACCCGCCGTAGCCCGCCCGGAATGGCTTTCCATTAACCTGACTGTGGTATTTGCCCCGTTTCTCTGCTAGTCTGACTTTGCTTAAAAGAGTTGCGGAGCGAGCATCACGCGATACGTCAGGCGTTGCTCCTCACGCCAGGGTTGGATTGCGTTGAAAGAGTTGCGGAGGGAGCATCACGCGATACGTCAGGGTTTCTGTCGCGGTGTCTGGCCGCTTTGGAAAAAGGGGGAGAAGATGGTTCTTCGCCGATTATGGTGGGTGGCCTTGCTGATTGCGGCAGGGGTCGGTGCGGGCAGGGCTGCCGACCGCGCCGAACTGTGGCGACAACTGGAGCCATATTTCACACCGCCGCCGGAATATCGCGACGACTTCGGCCCGTACCGGTCGCCACTCCTTTTCCGGGATGGCACCAAGGTGGCGTCGGCGGCGGACTGGCAACGCCGCCGTCGCGAAATCCATGAAGAGTGGCTCCAAATGCTCGGCGGTTGGCCCCCGCTATTGGAACGGCCCCAGGTTCGGATCGTAGCCAGCGAAGATCGCGAAACCTTCACCCAACACAAAGTCGAGGTCGAAGTCCTCCCAGATCGCCGACGCACCGAGGGGCATCTCCTCATCCCCAAAGGCCGGGGTCCGTTCCCCGCGGTGCTGGTGCCGTTTTATGACTCAGCCACCAGCGTCGGCCTGGGAACCCGAGGCAGGGGAACGCACGACTACGGCTTGCAACTGGCCCGCCGGGGCTATGTTACGCTGTCGATCGGGACGCCCGGCTCCCTGGACCACCCAGACAAACAAACGCGCGACCTCCTCACTGCCCTGGGCGAAGAATTCGATCGGCAGCCGCTGGGGCTATTGGCTTATGTGGCTGCCAATTGCCATACCGTCCTCAAGCAGCGGCCCGAGGTGGATCCGCAGCGCATCGGGATCATCGGGCTGTCCTACGGCGGCAAGTGGGCCCTCTTTGCCTCCTGCCTGTATGAACCCTTTGCCTGCGCGGTCTGGTCCGACCCTGGGATCGTCTTCAACGAAAAGAACCCAAACGTGAACTACTACGAGCCTTGGTATCTGGGCTACGAAAAAGGAGTGCGCCGCCCTCGGGGTGTTCCCAACGCCGAGCGCCCGCGCACCGGGCTCTACAAGCGTCTGGTGGACTCAGGCCGCGACCTGACCGATTTGCTGACCCTGATCTGTCCGCGGCCGGTGCTGGTGGACGGCGGCACCGAAGACCCGCCGCAGAACTGGCGGGCCCTCAACCACCTGTTGGCGGTCAACCGCATTCTCGGCCACGAGAATCGCGTCGCCCTGACCAGTCGGCCAACGCATGTGCCCAACGCGGAGCAATTGGAGCGCTCATTGAAGTTCCTCGACTATTTCCTACTGCTAAGCCCGGAGAAAAAGTAAGTGCGGTCGGGCCCCGGCTTGGCCGGGGCCCGGCTGCCTCCGGTCCGACGCTTACCTCGATTGGCGTTAATGAACGTCGGCCGTTTCTCTTCTCCTTGGGAGGTTCCCGCCATGCGGTCGTCTCTGTCTCTGGCCCTGATCGGGGTCCTGGCCCTCGGCGAGATCGCCCACGCGGCAGTTCCGCGCCGACCCAACGTCATCCTCATCCTTGCGGACGATCTCGGCTACGAGTGCATCGGCGCCAACGGGGGCACCTCGTACCGCACGCCGGTGCTCGATGCGCTAGCCGCCCAGGGGGTGCGCTTCACCCATTGCTACGTCCAGCCCCTGTGCACGCCAACCCGCGCCCAGCTCATGACCGGCATCTACAACGTCCGCAACTATGTCCGCTTCGGACATCTCGATCCCCAAGCCACGACCTTCGGCCACCTCTTCAAGAACTCGGGCTATGCCACTTGCGTCGTGGGCAAGTGGCAACTGGGGCAGGACGTAAACCTCCCCCGCTCCTTCGGCTTCGACGAAGCCTGCCTCTGGCAACACACCCGCCGACCGGAGCGCTACCGCAACCCCGGCCTGGAAATCAACGGTGTCGAACGCAACTACACCAACGGTGAGTACGGGCCAGACCTGGTCAACGATTATGCCTGCGACTTCATCCGCCGAAAAAAGGACAGCCCCTTCTTCCTCTATTACCCGATGATGCTCACCCACTCCCCTTACGTCCCCACGCCCGACAGTCCCGACTACGGCAAGGAGGACCAAGGGAAAAAGCCGGTCGTCGATGCCCAGGGCGTCAACCGCCACTTCAAGGCCATGGTGGAGTACATGGACAAGCTCATCGGCAAGCTGGTGCGGCAGGTTGACGAGCTGGGGTTGCGGGACAGCACGCTGATCGTGTTCCTCGCCGACAACGGCACTGGTAGAGGAACGCGCTCGCTCATGGGCGAGCGCGTGGTGATCGGTGGTAAGGGGAAGACGACGATCACCGGCATGCATGTCCCCTTGATCGTCAGTTGGCCGGGGACCGCCGTGCCTCGGGTCTGTGACGACTTGGTGGACAGCACCGACGTCCTGCCGACGATCTGCGAGGCCGCCGGCATCCCGGTGCCGGCCGAGTTGAAGATCGATGGCCGCAGCTTCCTCCCGCAGGTGCGCGGCCAGAAGGGCCAGCCGCGCGAATGGTACTACTGCTGGTTTTCCCGCAACGGCGACGCGCAGCAGGTGCGTGAGTTCGCTGCCAACCACCGTTACAAGCTGTACCGCAATGGCGAGTTTTACGACCTGATGACCGATCCCGATGAGGAACGGCCCATGAAGGTGAGCCAGCTGACCGGCGAGGCGGCCGCGGCGGCCAAGACACTTCAAGCCGCCCTCGACCAATATCGGAACGCGCGACCGGCGAGGCTGCTCAACTCCCAGTGAGGGAGTGTCCATCTGCGGGTTGGTCCGGGCCGCCGGTCCGGAGCAACCCAGCGTCTTCGCGGAGGTGGGACATGCTCCGAAACTGCTTTTGGGCCGTGGTGTTGATCGCCACCGGCTACTTGACGGCAACACTCCGAGTCGAACTCGGTCGGCCCGGACAGGCCGCGCCCCCCACACCGGCAGCCCCGGCCGGCGATCGGCCCAACATCGTTCTGATGCTGGCCGACAACCTCGGCTACGGCGAACTCGGCTGCTACGGCGGCGGCATCCTCCGCGGCGCCCCAACTCCCCGCATCGACCGCCTGTCCAGCGAAGGCTTACGCCTGCTCAATTACAACGTCGAGCCGCAGTGTACCCCCAGCCGCTCCGCGCTGCTGACCGGCCGGTTCCCCATGCGCTCCGGCACCATGCGCGTCAACCGCGGCGACGCCCTCTACGGCCTGACCCAGTGGGAAATCACCCTGGCGGAACTCCTCAGCGACCGCGGTTACGCCACCGGCCACTTCGGCAAGTGGCACCTCGGCAAGACCGAAGGCCGCTTCCCTACCAACCAGGGCTTTGACGAATGGTATGGCATCCCCAATTCCAGCAACGAAGCGCCTTGGACCAGCGCCGTCGGCTTTGACCCGAGCGTCGTCGCAGTGCCCCACATCCTCGAAGGGCGCAAAGGCGAACCCACCCGCCCCGTCGAGGTCTACGACCTCAGAACCCGCCGGTTGATCGAGGCGGAAATCACCCGCCGGGCCATCGCCTTCATCCGCCGCCATGCCCAGGCGGGTCGGCCCTTTTTCGCCTATGTCCCCTTCACCCTCGTCCACTATCCGACCTTGCCGCATCCCGACTTCGCGGGCAAGACGGGCCAAGGGAACTTCGCCGATGCCTTGGCGGAACTGGACCATCGAGTCGGTCAAATCCTCGACACCCTCGCCGAGCTGGGCATCGAGCAGAACACCATCGTCATCTTCACCAGCGACAATGGTCCCGAGGAACGGCTCCCCTGGCGCGGCTGGGCGGGACCGTGGTCCGGGTCATACTTCACAGCGATGGAAGGGTCGCTGCGCGTTCCCTTCCTCCTCCGCTGGCTGGGGAAAGTCCCCGCGGGCCGGACGAGCAACGAGATCGTCCACGAGGTCGACATCTTCCCGACGCTCGCCCGGTTGACCGGGGCCGAGCCGCCGCGGGACCGGATCATCGATGGCGTGGATCAATCCGCCTTTCTCCTAGGGAAGCAGGACAAATCGAACCGGGAGGGCTTCCCCTGCTACGTCGGCGACGTACTCCACGCCGTCAAGTGGCGGAACTGGAAGCTGCACTTCGTCTGGCAGGAGTACATGTTCGACCCGCCGCAACGGCTGCCCAACCTGCGGCTGCATAACCTGATCGAAGACCCGCGGGAACGTCACGGCATCGACTGGACGAGCACCTGGGTATATACGCCGATGATGAGGATTGTGGCGGACTTTGAGGCCAGTCTGAAGAAAGAGCCGCCCATTCCGCCGGGGACACCGGACCCTTATGTGCCGCCGGCGTCCAAGCCGTAAGCTTGGCGGCGATGCTCCGGTGGGCTGGGCCGCCGGCCTGAGCCGGCGGCCCGGCCGGTGCTGCGTCGCAGCCTTTGACAGGCCCCCGCCAAGACGTGTATCTTAACTTTCGCCTCGTTCTGGGGCGGCAAGGCTGCCAAGGATTTCTCGTCACGCCCCCGTGCAGTTCCGTGGTTCGGGCAGAGACAGCCCGCCGGCACGGGAAGGAAGCAGGCGATGCCGCCAACGTCCGAAAGCCGCTGGATCAGCCATGAACCGAACGGCGACGTCCTCATCGTCCGGCTGAGGCGGAAGCATCTGTTGGACGCGGAGGAAGTGGCCGCCCTGGGCAATCACCTGCTCGACTTGGTGGAGGACCGGGGCCGAACCAAGTTGTTGTTGGACTTGGAGCAGGTGGAGCGGATGGCAACCGACCTGCTGACGAAGCTGGTGACGGTGCACCGGAGGGCGGAGGCGGCCGGGGGGCGTTTGGCGATTTGCGGGCTGAAACAGCCGTTTCTGGAATTGCTGGCCGCTTTGAACCTCGCGGGCATTCTGCACACCTACCCGACGGAAGGGGCGGCCCTGGAATCGTTCTGAATCTCAACCCATGACGCCGTAGGAGTAAGGCGTCTGGATCAGGTCGCGTTCCTCGAAGCGGGCGAGGCGGAGCGGCCCGATGTCGAGGGTTGTGGCCTGTCCATCGACGATCAGTTCGGTCATGAGCTGGCCGACGACGGGGGCCATTTTGAAGCCGTGGCCGCTGAAGCCGACGGCGCAGAAGGCGCCTTCGATACCGGGGAGGCGGTCGAGGATGGGATGCCAATCGGGAGTGATAGCGTAGAGGGCGCCGAAGCCACCGCGGCCGTAGCCGCGGTACATGGCGGGGTAGCGTCGGCCGAGGCGCTGCCGCATCGTCACCAGCCAGTCGCCGTCGGCCGCCTCGTTGTAGTGGTCGGGATCGACCGGGGCCTTGGTTTCCTCCCCGGCGATGCTACCGGCATGGATCATTTCGCCGTGGGTCGGCTTAAAATAAATCCCCTGAACGAAGTCGGCGTAGACGGCGCCCCGCCGGCCGAAATCCGGCGGCCGGCGGAACAGGGCCACTTGCGTGCGACACGCCTCCACCGGCAGGCTGAGGCGGACGGTGCGGGTCAGCTGGGCGGCCCAGGGACCGGTGGCCAGCACCAGCGTGCGGGTTTCGTAGCGCCCCTCGTTGGTCTCGACCCCGGCGATTCGCTGCCCCTCGAGCACCAGCGACTTGACCTCGACCCCCAGCCGCAGGTCGGCCCCCTCGCGCCGGGCCGCCTCGGCGAAGGAAGCCACCGCCTGCACCGCTTCGACATAGCCTGCCTCCGCCTCGAACGCGGCAATCTCGTCCTCCGCCAGCCGGGCGTTGGGATCGATGTCCGCGAGGACCTGGGCGGAGACCAGCCGGACATCGATGCCCAGCTCGCGTTGCATGGCGATGTTGGCTTCCAGGGCGGCTCGATGGCGGTCGTTGACGATGAGGACCAGGCCACACCGGGTAAACACCGGCGGACCACCGACGATTTCGTCGAAGTGCTCGAAGACACGCAGCCCTTTCTGAGCCATGGCAGCGGTCAGGCGGTTGGAATAGTGCTGCCGGATGATGGCCCCCGATTTGCCGCTGGCGCCGGCGCCCAGGTACGACTTTTCCAGGAGCATGACGCGGCCGACGCGCCGTTGGGCGAGGAAGAAAGCCAAGCTTGTGCCGATGACGCCGCCGCCGACGATGAGCACGTCACAGGAAACCGCCATACCTGTCCTCTTCACGGGGCCGCGGCTCGACTGGGGCCGATTGTAGCAGTCGGCCCCAAAGGGGACAATTGACGCCCCTTGGGCGCGTGTCTTTCTGCATTTCGGGGGAGCGAAGGTGCGCCGGCGGAGACGGATTGATCGGTTCCCGCTCGCGTGAGGCGGCGACACGCTCGCTCGGCTCGCCGCCAGCGCGAAACGATCAATCGCTGGCACGAAACGACCAATCGTGAGCGCGAAACGAGGAATCGGCGGGAGTTGGGCGAAACCGCCGCCTGGAGCGTTCAGCCTCGCCCCAAAGGATCGGTTCCCCCTGTTGGAATGCTGCCAGCTGGCATGGGAAGGGGCCGGATGCGGGTGGTATAATCCTCCGCAGGCGGCGAGCGGGGTCCGCTTGCCCCGGTGGCACCATCCGGTGCCGCCGGCCATCGGCTTCGTCATGCTCCCGGAGGAGCGTGTCGTGACTTGGCTGGCGATTGGGGCCCTGTGCTGGGCGATGGCTCCCGATCCGGCAGCAGCGCGCGGCGCGGAGGCTGGGCCTTTCGAGGTCGAATCCCACCTGGATGTTCCGTATTACGACGGGCCGGAGGCCCATCCCGTCCGCCACAAGCTCGACCTGTTGTTGCCCAAGGGACGAAAGGATTATCCCGTCCTCGTACTGGTCCACGGTGGGGTCTGGATGGGGGGTGACAAGAGTTACCGAGGCAAGTACACAGCGGTCGGCAAGTGCTTGGCGGGAATTGGCGTGGGCGTCGTGCTGCCGAATTACCGGTTGTCGCCGGCGGTGCAGCACCCGGAGCATGTTCGCGACGTGGCCCGTGCCTTTGCCTGGACGCACCGGAACATCGCCCGATATGGGGGCCGGCCGGACTACATGTTCGTCGGGGGCCACTCGGCGGGGGGTCATCTGGCGGCGTTACTCGCCGTGGACGACCGTTACCTGCAAGAGCACCGGCTGGACCGACGAGCCATCCGCGGCGTGGTGTGTGCCAGCGGCATCTTCTCGTTGCCGGAGTTCAGCTTCACGGTGTCGCTCGGGACCAACGGCGAGGGCTGGGACTTCGGCTGGTCGCCGCTGCGCCTGGTCTTCGGCAGCGATCCGCGCGTCCGGCGGGAGGCTTCGCCGATCCACCACGTTCGGCCGGGGTTGCCCCCGTTCCTTGTCCTGTGCGCGGAGCGCGACCTGCCCACGTTCGCTCGGGATTCCAAGGCGTTTTACGAGGCCTTGCGGGAATGCCGGAACGAGGCGGAGTTTTTTGTCGCCGAGGGACGGACGCACTGGTCGGTATTGTTTGCCGCCACCCGGCCGGACGACCCGGTGGTGCGCAAGGTGGCCGAGTTCATAACGCGGTATGTGCGGTGAGGGTGCCGGCCCAGCGGCCGCTGGCCGCTGCCGCTCCAAGGGGCCCCATGCTCGATGACCTGCTCGCTCGGTTCCGGCAGAAAGACCGCCGTGCCTTGGCGCGGCTAGTGAGCCTGGTGGCGCGGGGCGACGCCCCGCCGAGCCTCTGGGAGCGGCTGGGGCCGGCGCCCGGCCCCAGCCGCGTCGTCGCCCTCACCGGCAGCGCCGGCGTTGGCAAAAGCTCCCTCACCGGCCGCCTGATCGAAACCCTGCGCCGCCGCGGCCTGACCGTGGCCGTCCTGGCCTGCGACCCGCAAAGCCCCATCAGTGGCGGCGCCCTGTTGGGCGACCGCCTCCGCATGCCCAGCCATCCCGATGACGGCCTCTTCATCCGCAGCCTGGCAACCGAGGGCGGCCACGGGGCCGTCGCCCCGCGCCTCGCCGACCTCATCCGCCTCGTCGAGGCCTTCGGCTTCGACATCATCCTGGTCGAGACCGTCGGCGCCGGCCAAGGCGACACTGCCATCCACGGGCTGGCCGACGTCGTCGTCCTCCTCCTTCAGCCGGAAACCGGCGACGACATCCAGTGGGAGAAAGCCGGCATCCTGGAGATCGCCGACGTCTTTGTCATCCACAAGGCCGACCTGCCGGGGGCCGAGCGGCTGGAGGCGGACGTGCGGGCGAACCTGCGGTTGTTGCATCCACAGCCACCGCCGGTGCTCCGGGTCAGCGCGAAGACGGGAGAGGGGATCGAGCCGCTGTGGGAGGCCATCGCCGCCTGTCCGCGGCGGCGGACCGCCGCCGCGGCCGATCGCGGCCTCCTCCGCCACGCCCAAGAGCTGTTGGCCGAATGGTTCGCCGCCGCAGCCCGGCGCCACGACCCCCACCTTGAAGAATTGCTCGCCCAGTGGCGCCACGGCGGCCATCAGGCAGGCGACGCCGTCGGTCGGCTGCTGGCCCAGGCCGCCGCCGAGTTGATGGCTATTCCTCGTCCCGAACGCTCCGCAGAATCTCTCGCTGCCACGTCGCCTGATGGATCGGCCAGCCCTGCACCGTCCAGCCATCCCGCCGTACCGTCTCCGCCGCACCCGTGAGCCGTACCCGCTGCTGGCAATCCCGCTCGGCCGGCAGCAGCTGCCGGCCGAGCCTCCAGGCGTTGCTCCGCCGCCGGGTGATACGATCGTTGTCGATGATGGTGATGGCGCACGGCTCGGGCAGGTCCAAGAGCCTCCAGGCGATCACCTCGTGGCTGGCCGTGCGGAACCCACGTTTGAGCTGGATCAGGTCGAATCCGCAAGCCCGGGCCGCGTTGGCCAGCCAGGTGGTGGGCACGAGCAGCCGATGAGCGAAGAGGTTGGCCAGGGATTCGCCCGCCCACGGATGGGTGGCCTCGGGAGGCACTCCCAGGCGCCCCAGCAAGTCGCTCTTCAGGTGCTCGCCGATCTCGTGGGCGACCGTCCATTGATGGCGCTCTTCGGTCGGCTCCGGGCGGAGAAAAATGTGCGGCTTGCCCCCCGCCCGCTGGGCCCGGCCGCGCTGCGGCTGCTGGCGATCCAGACAGATCACCATGCCGAGGTGGCCCTGCGCCAGGCGAATGGCATCGACCGGCGGTTCCGTCACCCCGGCGGCGGCCAGCAACTCGGCGATGGCACGGTCTACGATCTCCAGGGCTTCATCCCGGGGCAGTTCGTCAAACATGGCACCGCTACCGGGCCACCAGGGGCGACGATGCCAGTATCCCGCCCTCGGCTTGCACTGTCAAACGCCCGACCCCGGTCCCCCCTTGCCTGCGGCGAAGCGGATCCACGGGCCTCCAGCGTGAGTGATCCCGGCAGCCCGCGGTGTGAACGGCCCCACCGGCCCTCCCTAACGCGCCAGTCCCGTCATCCCCGCAGCCTCGGCGATCCCGTCCGCCTTTGGGCGAGGGGATCGCCAATGGCGGATGGCCAATCGGCGTTAGACGCGCCACAATTCCGCCAAGCCGCGACGCAGGAAATGGGCCAGCCCACGAACGGCGAGGCGGCTTTTCTCCGCCCGGGCGGCCTGACCGCGACAGCGGCGCCACAGGTATTGCAGCCCCTTTTCCAGCAGCTGAAGGGGTGCATCCAGCGTCACCGCCAACTTGTATAGCCACACGCCCGGCCCCGCGCAGCCCGATTTCCGCAGGCAGCGGGCGAAGCCGGCGGCAATGTGCATCGTGCTGTAGCCGACGTTGGCCCGGGAGCTGACGCGCCCGTGGTGGATGACGGCCACTCCGGGATGGTAGACCACCGCATACCGCTCACCGATCCGCAGTGACAGGTCGATGTCTTCGCCGCCGAAGGTAAAGTCCTCGTCCCAGCCGCCGGCTTCATAGAACACGTGCTGCGGCATCAGCAGGGCTGCTCCCATGAGGACATCGACGGCCCGCACCGTGTGTGGGTCGAAGGCGCGCCGGTAGCGGCGGTACGGTCGGCGGAAAAGCCCCAACCAGCGAAACAGGGCCGTGCGGTGGAGGAGTACCGCCAACGACGGCCGGTGACGGTACGACACCTGGGGCGTGCCGTCGGTCCCCCGCAGCTGGGGACCGACCAGGCCGACCCCAGGATGGGTCTCCAGAAACTCGACCAGCTGCCAAAGTGTTCCTGGCGGCACCACTGTGTCGTTGTTCAGAAAGAGCAGGTATCGGCCGTGTGCCCGTTCGGCAGCCCGGTTGCACGCCCAGGCGAAGCCGCGATTGACCGGCTGCCGCAGCAGGATCACCTCAGGGAACTCACGGGCCACCATATCGGCCGCACCATCGGTGGAGCCATTGTCCACGACGATGGTCTCTAGCCGCACGCCCTGCGGCTGATCGTGCAGCGATTCCAGGCAGGTGCGAAGAAGGTCGCGACAGTTCCAATTAGCGATGCAAACGGAGACATCAGGGGGCCCCGCCTCCAGGAAGCTCTGTTGCCAGGCGGAGCCTAGCGGCCGACGCCGCCGCGGCAGACGGCGTGATGGGACGGGGCGTGTGGTTGTCACTCCAGAGCGGAATTGCGACATACTGTCTCCCAGCGTTCTCGGTCGAGGTACGGGCTAAAGGGGCGTCGGCCACACAGCCAGCGACCCAGGTGATAGCGCCAGCGGCGGCCCCAGGCGAGCGGCTGGCGGGCGTAGGCCGCCAGCCGTCGGCGATAGGCGGCGAAATCGGAGGGGGAAATCGGCGGCCGCCCCTCGCGAAAGGCCAAGGCCCACACGCTGGCCGGTCGCCGCGGCGGCCCGTGCCAGCCGAGCAGCTTGCTCGGATAGTCCGCCAGCAGCAGCTCCACCGCCTCCGGCGTAAAGCGCCAATAGTCGCTCGGGTAGCTGTGGATGTGGAAGTAAAACGGACACGATACCAGCAGCGCGCCATCCGGGCGCAGCACCCGCCACACCTCGGCGAATCCCCGCCAGAACCGCGGCACATGCTCAAAGGTGTTCATGGCAATCACCGTGCCGATGCTGGCGTCCGCCTGAGGCAGGGCCTCGACGTCGGCCACCAGGTCTACCCCAGGCCCCGGCCGAACATCCAGCCCGACGTAGCTCTTACCCGGAAAAAAACGCCGCAGGTCGGCCAAGTCTTCTTGGCCCGGGACCAGGTAGGACCCGATCTCCAGGATCGGGTCGGGGAGGTCGAATGTTTCGGCGATCGCCCGGACCACGCCGTTGAGGATGCGATTCATCGGTCGTCACGGCTCCCAACGCGGCTTATTCCGGCCCGGCCTTCGGGAAATCTGGCCGCTGCCGTCCCCTTGGCTCATTGCAGGTGAAAGTTGATGCCGTTTTCCTGGCCGGGGCGAATTTCACAGCACAAGCCGGATCGGTCCGGGTCTCGGTACTTGTCCGGCAACAACGACCGGGGCAACACCACCACCTGACCTGGCATTGGCGGCGGCACGTCAATCGCCGCGATGGTGACGCGATGCCAGCCGGCGATGGCCCCTTGGCCTTCCTGCGTGCGCAGCACATAACTGCCGTCTGGCTGAATCTCTCCGACGCTAATCGGGCCATCGGTGCCCCGCTGGCGGTCGGGCGTGAACACAATGGTGCCCAGCGGCAACGGCCGACCTTGGTAGTAGACTTTGCCCCGCACCGGGACTAGCGGCGGCGGTTGCGATTGCCCGCACCCACTGCTACCGCCCAGCAAAACAGCGGCAAGCAGTTGCCACCCGATTTGCGCGGCCCGCGACATGCGCTCGTCATCCCTGACACGAGGATGCCATCCACGGCGACCGTATCCTACCACGTCGCCGCGGCGCCGCCAAGGCCACCCGACCGGCCGGCTCAGAAACCGAATTCGCAGCGCAGGAACAGTCCCTGGATGTTGAGCTCATTGGTCCCTGGGCTTGCCTGGCCGATGTACCACCATTGCTCGATTTCGTAGCCGCCGGAAAAACGCAAAGGGTAGCGAGCGGTAGTCGGCGCCCAGCTGAAGCCGGCTTGCAAGCGCAACGACGCCAGAGCTTGCGACTCGTGCTCGTTGGTGGCTCCGCCCAGAAACGGCATCGGGCCAAGGGAAAGGGTTTCGGCAAAACTCTGGGACAGTCGGCCGAACAGACACGAGCCTTCGCCCTTGGCGAACAGGGCCAGACCGCTGGTGCCGAAGCGGCGCGCCAGCTCGAGGCCGGCATGCGGGCCGCCGCCCAGGTAATGGCTGGCGGCCCGTTGTCCGAGGAAGAAACCTTGCGCTCGGGTGTCGAAGTAAAGGTTCGTCAGTCGGCCGCCGATCCGCCACCGCATGTCCCACCATGGCCCCAGCGACCACTCCTGATTGGCATAGTCCAGGTCGCCGATCTGCAAGTCGAGGCGACTGGTGAGCCGGGCGGGGCCGAGCGGATCGAAGCCGAAGAGGTCGGCGGCACCGTCGGTTACCAGGCCACGGTAGGTCATCACCACCGCGCCGAAGCCTTGGCCGAAGCGATAGCCCAACTCAACCTGGGGTGAAGCGGTCCAGTCGAGATCAGCGCTGGGGAGGCGGACTTGGCCGAGGAACAAGCCTCCCACATTGACCAGGTTTTGCATGCCGCAAGGGCAAAAGCAGGGCGACAGCAGGCCGACCTCCGCGGCGAAGTACAAGCCGGAGGGATTTCCCATCGGCGGATCGAGGAGGGGATCGCCGAGCAAGAGCGGGCCATTGCGGTCCTCCACCGCCGGCCCTGGAAGTGGGGCCGGCGGTGGGGCCGACTCCGGCGGCGGTGGCTGCGAAATCGTGGAAACGATCGCCGGCCCACCCTGTTGGCCGTGCCCGACTCCGCACCACGCCCCCGTAGCGATCAGGACCCCGAGCACCACTTCAGGACGACGCAACATGACCGGCGCTCTCCCTCGATTGATCCCGGCTCCCTAAAAGGCCCGTGGCATACCGACCGCCCTCGGGTCGTGGCAAGAGCAAGTCGCTAGGGGCTGGGGGATGGGAGAAGCAGGAAAACCTGGGGAACAACGATCGGGTCTGATCCGGTGCCAAGGGCTGGCCAGGGATCAGGCCGCTAGCGCCGCAGGGAAAGGGCCGGCCCAAGGATCAGGCCGCCGGCGCCACTGGGGATGGGATGGCCGCCGATCAGGCCCCCGTATGCCGCAAGGGCCGCCCATTGGGCGGCACTTGCGGCCGCCACGCATTCCCCGTACGCTGCCGGTGCTCTGGCAGAGGGACCATGCTTGGTCCGACCAAATCTTTCGAGAGGAGTGATCACCCATGATTCGGTGCATTCGCATCATGTGCCTGGGAGTCGCGATGGGATTCGGCTGGGTACAGGGGACGGGGGCCGGCGCGCA
>JANWYO010000222.1 GCA_025055215.1 Gemmataceae bacterium | reverse complement strand
GCACGACGGACAAATGCTGAGCCTGGTCGGCTTCGTGGCCCGTGTGCCAGTCGGCTACAAACTCTTTCCGCCGCACACCATTGCCGAGCTGAAGCTACCCACCAAGGTAGCGGATTGAAGACCCACCGGGGTCACGCCAAGGGCTGACCCGAGAGCGGGCCTGCCCGAAACACTGGAACGAAGGAGACACACATGGCCACGGCCGCTGACATCACCAAACGCACCGGCCCGGGTCGTTGGCGGCTGGCCATTGCCGCCCTGGTGGTCGTCGCGGCGACCGCGGGCATCGCCTGGCTGTGGCTCGATCCCCGCGTCGAAGTCATGCACCGCAACTTCGGCACCTTGGCCGTCTCCCTTCTCGTCTACCTCGGTCTCTCCCTGTGGGTGCTGGCGTTGTCCGGCTGGAGCTGGTGGCGACGCCTGGTGCTGGTCGCCTTGCCGATCGTGGTCTATAAGGCCACCGTCCGTCAGCTCAGTTTCACCGGCGACATGGTGCCCGTGGTGGAATTCTTCTGGGACCCGACATTCGCTGAGCGCCTGGCCGCCCACGCCACCGCGCCCGCGGAGTTGCCGGCTGTGGATGCGAGCGTTCGCCTCACCGACTTCCCGGAATATCGCGGCCGAAACCGCGACGGCGTCGTCGTCGGTCCCTTGCTGGAGCGCGATTGGCAGGTGCATCCCCCGAAGTTGCTGTGGCGGCGGCCGGTCGGCGGTGGCTACGCCTCAATCGCCGTGGCCGGCAACCTCGCCGTCACCATCGAGCAACGGGGCGACGATGAGGCGGTGGTGGCCTACGACACCGCCACCGGAAACGAGCGTTGGGTCCATCGCTACCCCGCCCACTTCAAGGAAGTGCTCGGCGGCCCGGGGCCGCGGGCCACGCCGACCATCGCCGACGGCCTGGTCTACGCCCTCGGGGCCACCGGACGCCTCACCTGTCTGGAGGCGGCCACCGGCCAACTCCGCTGGGAGACCGACATCCTTCAGGACAGCGAGAACCTGCGGTGGGGCATGACCGCTTCGCCCTTGGTGTACGATGAGGTAGTCGTGGTAAACCCCGGCCGACAGCCGCCCACGGCCTCGGCGGCCGCGCTCCTCGCCTTAAACCGCAAGACCGGCGCCGCGGTCTGGAAATCGGGCCAGCACCGTGCGGGCTACAGCTCGCCCATGCTCGTTACGCTGGCCGGCCGACGGCAGGTTTTGCTCTTCGATGGTGAAGGTGTCGCCGGCTACGACGCCGCCGACGGCACCGAGCTATGGCGCTACCCCTGGCTCACCCAGGAATTTATCAACGTCGCCCAGCCGATCGTCCTGCCCGGCGACCGCCTGTTCATCTCTTCGGGCTATGGCGTCGGCTGCAACCTGCTGCAAGTCCGACAGCACGACGGGAAGTGGGAAGTCAGCCCGCTCTGGGGCAATGGCTCCAACCTTCGCGCCCTCCGCTGCAAGTTCACCAGCCCCGTTCATTATCAGGGCCACATCTATGGCTTAGACGAAAACGGCGGCCTCCTCACCTGCCTCGACGCCCAGACGGGGCAGCTCCGGTGGAAGGAAGGCCGCTACGGTCACGGCCAAGTCCTGCTGACCCAGGGGCTGCTCTTGATTTGCTCTGAGAAGGGACAACTCGCCTTGGTGGAGGCCACCCCGGAAGGGCACCGCGAATTGGGGCGCTTCCAGGCCCTGACCCCCAACCCGAAGAATTGGAACCAGCACGCCTTGGCCAATGGCCGCGTGTATGTCCGCAATCACGAGGAGATGGCCTGCTACGATCTGCGGGCGCCGTGAGGATTTCGCGGCCGCCGGGAACAACGGGCCGGCTGGGGCCGCCGCCCCAGCGGGCCCCGCCTAAGGAGATGATGATGTTGCGCGGGATGTCGCTCATGGGGCTGCTGTGCGCGGGTCTGTGGAGCGCCGCCGCCGTGGGCGGCAACGAGCCGCCCAAGCCGGTCCGTAAACCGTTCGGTCTGGAACGGCGCGTGCCGTGGACGACGTCGAAGGTCCACGGATCGCCCGAGCCGCCCCATCCTTACCGCTTGGAACGGGTCTTTCCGAACCTCAAGTTCGACGAACCACTGGAACTCTCGGCCATTCCGGGGGCCAACCGGTGGGTCGTGGCGGAACGCCGCGGCAAAATCTACACTTTCGTCAACGACCCGGCTAAAGCCGTCAAACAGCTCTTGATTGATGTCGGCAAGACGGTCTACGGCGTGGTGCTGCACCCGCGCTGGGCCGAGAACGGTTACCTGTATGTCAGCTGTGTCCTCGACGACACCAAGGAAACGCCCGACGGCAGTTTGTTGGTGCGCTATCGATTGAAACAGAGCGACCCGCCAGAGGCCGACCCGAAGTCGGAGACCATCCTGCTCCGCTGGCCGTCCGGCGGGCACAATGGCGGCTGTCTCCGCTTCGGCCCGGATGGCTATCTCTACCTCGCCACCGGCGACGGCAGCGGCATCGCCGACGGCCTCCAGACCGGTCAGGACCTCCGCGACTTGCTCGGCGCCATCCTCCGCATCGATGTCGATCGCCCCGAGGCCGGTCGGCCGTACCGCGTTCCCCCCGACAACCCGTTCCTCCACCTCCGGGATGCCCGACCGGAAATCTGGGCTTATGGCCTGCGGCAACCGTGGAAATTCAGCTTCGACACCGCCACAGGCGATCTGTGGGCCGGCGAAGTCGGCCAAGACCTGTGGGAGATGATCTATCGCATCGAGCGGGGAGGGAACTACGGCTGGAGCGTGCAGGAAGGATCACACCCGTTTCGGCCGGAGCGGCCGCGCGGCCCCACGCCGATTCAGCCGCCGGTCATCGAACACCACCACACCGAGGCACGGTCGATCACGGGAGGATACGTCTACCACGGCCGCCGGCTCCCGGAATTGCGCGGCGCGTACATCTATGGCGACTACGACACCGGCCGAGTCTGGATGCTCCGTTGGGATGGTCGCCGGGTGACCGAGAGCCGGGAATTGGCCCGGTCGCGAATCCGCATCGTGGCCTGGGGTCAGGACCACGATGGTGAAGTCTACGCCCTGGATTTCATCGGCAGCGGCATCTATCGCCTGGTGCCGTCGCCGGCAGAGCCGCCGGCGACGGCGTTCCCGCGAAAGCTGAGCGAAACGGGCTTGTTTACCTCCACCAAGGACCTGAGGCCTGCTCCGGGGCTAATCCCGTACTCCGTGAACGCCGAACTCTGGTCCGACGGGGCCATCAAAGAGCGCTACCTGGCCATTCCAGGTGACGGACGCATCGAATACGAGACGGTTACCTATCCCCAGCCCGCCCCGGGCGCCCCGCCGGGCTGGCGGTTCCCGGACGACACGGTGCTCGTCAAGACCTTCTTCCTGGAGCTGGAACCGGGAAACCCCCAGAGCCGACGGCGGCTGGAAACTCGGCTGCTCCACCTGGAGCGCATGCCGGGGACCGAGGAAATCGGCGACCAAGTGTGGAACGGCTACACCTACGTCTGGAACGATGAGCAGACCGACGCCGAGTTGCTCGACGCCAAGGGTTTGGATCGGACCTTCGTCATACGCGATCCCAAGGCCCCCGGGGGCCGACGGGAGCAGGTGTGGCACTTTCCCAGCCGGGCCGAGTGCAGCATGTGCCATACGGTGACGGCCAAGTATGCCCTGGGCGTCAATACCCTCCAGATGAACCGCGACCACGACTATGGCGGGGTCATCGCCAATCAGTTGGCGACGCTGGAGCACCTGGGCCTGTTCACCCAACCGCTGCCGGCGCGGCCGGAGCAGCTGCCGCGGCTGGTAGACTATCGGGACCCGCGGCAGGACCTTGACGCTCGGGCACGGTCGTACCTGCACGCCAATTGCAGCCATTGCCACCGCAAGTGGGGCGGTGGCAATGCTGACTTTCAGCTGTTGGCCACGCTGCCGCTCGACCAGACTGGCATTATCAATGCCCGCCCTGGGCATGGGAGCTTTGACCTCACCGACCCGCGCATCCTCGTGCCTGGGCAGCCGGAACGCTCTCTCATCGTCTACCGGATGGCTCGCCGCGGCTTGGGCCAGATGCCGCACATCGCCTCCAACGTCATCGATCAGGACGCGGTGGAGCTGATCACGGAGTGGGTGCGGCAGCTGCCGCGTTGAACGTCGCCCTGCTCAATCAGCCGACGCCTGGTAGGGAGAGCGTTTTTCGTAGAGGCGGAGTCGCTGTTCGATGGCGCGGCGCTGCTCGGCGGGAGCATGGGCCGGGAGCCAGTCGAGGGCTTGGCGTGCGGTGGTGACCGCATCGTCGAAGCGGCCGGCGGCGGCGTAGGCCGCCCCCAGGATGTCGAGCGGCTCGGCTTGGGAAAAACCCGTCGCCTGACAAGCCTGCCTTGCCAGGAAGATTGCCTCGTCGGCCGCCCCAGGCTGGCGCGCCAGATCGGTCGTTGCCAAGCGCCACGCTTCCCGGGCGACGATGGCCAACCACCCGGGGTCGAGACGCAATCCCTCGGCGAACTGCTGCGCTGCTTCCTCGGCCCGTCCTGCTGCCACAAGTCCAGATGCCAGGTCGAAGCGAAACTTGGCGCTGCGCGGGGCAAGGGCCACCGCTTGGCGGAGGAAATCGACGGCCAACGCAACCTGCTCCGGCCTCCCTCGCTGGAGGAGCGTCACTCCCAGGTTGTTTCGCGCCGATGGCAGATGGGGATCGATCTCACTGGCCCGATGAAAGTGTCGCAGCGCGTCCGACACCCGCCCCAGTCGGCGATAGACGACACCGAGGTTGTTATGGGCCACGGCGTAAGTGTCCGACAACTCCACGGCTTTACGGTTGTAGGCCAGGGCCTCGTCCAGTCGGGGGGCGC
>JANWYO010000183.1 GCA_025055215.1 Gemmataceae bacterium | reverse complement strand
TCTACCCAGTCCCTTTCGTCGTCCTCAATCGCGTCGGTGGCCCCAGGCACTGACAAGCAGCGACATTCTTTCCTGAACTTTTTATTGTCCACCGAGATGACCGGTGCCATAATCCGGCGAGCGTTTGGAAAAAACGCCCATTGGAAACAGTATCGACGATCCCCGCTGACGCGATGTGAGGCAGCGAGCCGTGAGAATGCGACAACACCAGTGGTGGCCTGACGCCCCAACTTGGCATCGACTCCTGTGGCTGCTGCCTTGGGGCGTGGTTGCCGTCGCCCTCTACCCTCTTCTGCCGGTTTCCGTGGGATCCGTGGCACAGGGCGTTGCCCCCGGGGAATACCCGCGGCACATCATGATGCCCAAGCGTCCCACACGGGTGGCGGATTACGAAAGCATGTGGGACCCGTTTGCCCTGCGCCTGGGGCCGCCTGAAGGCACGGTGCTGGAAATTCGTCCCGAGGCGCCATCCGAATCCCGGCTGATGGCCCCCTTCGACGCTCTCCCTTGGAACGGCCGGCAGATTACCCGCGATCAGGCCGGCAACTGGTTGGTATTGGTCCAGAACCCCGATACCGGCTCCCTCTTTCTCGCCACCGGGCCTGGGAAAGCTCAGAATCCCTATCGCCCCCGGGGTGGCGACCTGACGGCGTTTGAACTAGTTGGTCCGGGGCCTGGCGCACTCTTTCGCCTTCCCGGCGGCGGCACACGCGCCAGCATGGTCGTCGATGACAAACAGCATCTCCACGTCGTCTTCCAGCGCCCCGATGGTTTGTATCATCTCCGGGGCGACTTGGGGCCGTACCGTCCCAATTGGCTGCGACGGACCCAGGATTGGACCGCGCCGGTCCGGATTGTGGAAGGGAACTGCAAACTCGGCGACCTCCTGAATACTGCCACGGAAGGCGTGTCGCTGTGTTATGCCAAAGATGATGCAATTTATTACCGGCTGCTCTCGACACAGAAGTCGGAAAAGGTGGTTGACGGCAGCACCAGTCTGCCGCGGTTGCGGCAGTTCGTCGTCAAGGAGAACCTTCCCGACGACGCCGCCGCCCCGGGCCTTGGCAAGTTCCAACGCGCGTTCGGGAGAATTCCCCTCTCGGAGTGCATCTGCCAGGATCCCGTCATGGACCAGGCCCCCGATGGCACGGTCTGGCTGGCGTTCCGGCGCGATTTCGAGGTCTGGGTTGCCCGCCGCGACCCGAAGGGGACATGGTCGCGCCCGGAGCGCGTCGCCCGAGAGTATGCCTTCCATCCCTCCATCATCGTGGTCCACGACCGCCCCCTGATCGTGTACCATCACGACGGCTTGCGGCGAATTCCCTTGGACCTGAAGGATGACCTCACGCTGCGAGCGGGTGGGGCATCGGCGATCGGCTATGCCGTCCTCGAAGGGGACGGCTGGCGCACGGGGACCGTGGTGGAACCGGAGGAAGTGGTCGTCCATCGGCGAGGGATGTGGGCCAAGCGGGGCACGGGACGCCTGTTCCCGCAGATCGAGCAACTCGGCTGGCCGGTCCTTTTCCGAGATCCCCGGGGCGTCGTCTGGGCCTTGTGGCAAAACACCACGCGCCGCTGGTCCTACAGCGCGCGGTGGCTGGGACAAAGCTTCGGCGAAGTCCAGGAATGTCGTGGGCCGTTCAATGCCCCGCGATTGCCCGTCCATGCGGAGAAGTTCGCTCCCCCGAATGCGGATGATGTCGGAGTGCTTTTCCATGCGGCGGCTGCCGGTGGCAACAACCGGGTCCTCTTCGACCGCCTCCACATCCCCAGCCTAGCCGTGACCGATCCGCGCAAAGTGCTCTTTCTCGATTGTCTGGAGGTGGCAGAGACCCAGGACCTTGAGCTGGTCCTGAACACGATGAAAAAACCGACCCAACAGCCCGTCCTGTCGCCCAGCGAGGGGAGTTCCATCGTTTATTGCTCCTCGATTGCCAAACATGGCGACACGTATGTGCTGGGCTACCGGACTTCGTATGAGGCCGACGGCAGCCCGGTGAAATGGGCCATCAGCAAGGATGGGATGCACTTTCAAAAGGTGGACCAACTCCCGAAGGACCTCCCCCCACCGACCAAAGTTTCGACCCGCTCGTTGGATTACTGGTATGGAGACACCCGGACCCGCCCCCCTTCGTATTACCCGAATCCCCTGGCCACCGACCCGTCGCGGAAGTTCGTCCGCCTTGGCTTCTCCATCGAGGCCCGCGGCAGCTATTGGCTCGAGTATTCGCCCGACGGACGGCAGTGGACGCGGGACCGGGCCTTGACCGCCCCCGAAGCCATGCGCGAGCGGGCTCGGCCGACTTTCTACGATGCCCACGATCCGGAACGTCCCATCCGAATCTATAGCCGGGTCTACACGGAGACAGGCCGTTCGTGGGGCGTGATCTGGAGCCAGGACCTGCTGCACTGGTCGGGGCTCGAACACCTCCTCGACCCGGATGACCCCTATGGCAAAGAACCGGCCATGGACCGCATCGGCGACACCGGCAAGGAATACACCATGCGGGGCCAGATTTTCCTCGATGCCGTCGCGGGCAACGGTGAGGACGAGATCTATGCCGCCAGCGTGTGCCGGGCCGAGGGACTCTACTTTTGCTTCTACTGGCCGGGCAAACATGGAAGGCCCCTGACCGACGTCGGCATCGCCGTCAGTCGCGACGGTTTCCACTTCACCCGGGTCAAGAACGGCCAACGCGTCCTGCCGCTAGGGCCGCCTGGTGCCTGGGACTCCGGTTTGATTTTTCAGATGCATCCGCTCCTGGAAGGAGACACGGTGCGGGTCTATTATCGCGGCACCGCCGGCCGCCGCGAGGGGACCGATGGCTACGATCATTACCTGACGGAAATCGGCGTCGCCACAATTCGCGCCGACGGCTTCACCTACTACCGACCCCGTGAGGGCGCCCAGCTCGGCACGTTGACCACCATTCCGATCCAGTCCCCGAAAGGCGCGGCGCGGACGTTGGCCGTCAATCTCGAGGGGACCGCTGCTCCGGATGCCGTGTTCGCCGTCGAAGTCGTCGATGCTGCCACTGGCAAACCCGTGCCCGGCTTTGCCCGGGCCGATTGCCTCCCGGTTCGGAGCGACGGCTTGGCGGTGCCGATCAGTTGGCACGGAGGACGCCAATTGCCTGCCGGCCACGACATCCGCCTCCGCTTTAACCTGTCGGGCCGGGGCCTTCGTTTGTATGGCTTCGAGTTCCGCTGAGGTCCGTGTCCAAAGGCCGCGGAACCGTGCGAGGCATCGGCTGCTCGGCCGGGGCATCGACTCCTTCGGGTGGCCGGTCGCGGCATTGCCAGCCGGGACCGCACCGGTGGCTGGACTTTCTTCCTTTGCCCTTGATGCCCGAACACACCGCGCCGGGGGAGATGACCGACGCGCTGAGAAAAAAATCAGGCTGGTCCTTGCGACGCGGGACATGATTTCTTAGAATCCAAAGCCGACATTTGGATCGACAAGTCCTTTTTATTGGAGGAGGTGCCCGATGAGACTTCATCGCGCGGTCCTGTGGTTGGTCCTGGGAGGCGGCGTTCTGTCGGCCGCCGCCGGGACGTTGGCGGCGGATGGGCCGGCCAAGCCCGACCCGCAAGCGGTTGAGCGCACCCGGGAACAGGTACGCATGCTGGATGCGCTGTACAAGAGTGCGGTCGTATCGATCACCAAGAACTATGTCAACCAGCAGGCCGACGTCCCGGCGGCGACGGTCGCCAAGGATGTCTTCCAGGCCATGAAAGCGGGGAGATTTCATCACGCGCGGCTGATCGATGTCACCGGCAAGCCCAAGAACCCGGACAACGTGGCGACAACGGCGTTTGAGAAGGCGGCCGTCGAGGCGATTCGCTCGGGCAAGGAGTATGTCGAGGAACTGGCCGAGGTGGATGGTCGCCCGGTGCTGCGTGCCGCCACGCCAGTGCCGGCGGTAATGCCGCAGTGCATCGTCTGTCACGGCAAGCGGGAAAAGAACCTGCTGGGGGCGTTGATCTACGAGGTGCCGGTCAAGTAGGCGGCCAACGGCCTGATCGGCGGCGGGCACTGCCCGCCGCCGATCGCGCCCGCTCGGGCGCCGGGCCTCAGGCGCCCGCTTTGTGCCAGGAAATGTTCGCTCCCCGGGGCAGCACGGCGTGGATCATCATCATTTCGCCGATCCGTTCCGGGGACACCAAGCCGACCACCCGCCCATAGCGATCGACCGCCGCCAACGCCGGGCAGGCGCATTCCTGCATCTGCTGCAAGGCCCGCTCTAAGGGAGCGTTGACGTGAATCGTCGGGACATTGCGGTGCATGACTTCGCTGACCGGCATGTCGGGACCGTGGTTGCGGTAGCCCGCAATTACCTCGTCGCGTGTCAGCATGCCGACGACGGTGCCGCGTTCATCGATCACGGGAAATTCGTGTTGGCCGGACTGAAGCAGGACGTTGATGACGTCCTGGAGGGTGGCGCGGGCGTCGAGGACCGTGAAGCGGGTGAGCATGGCATCGCGTACCACAAGCCCCTGGGCGATCTCCTTCATCTGGGCGTACGACGCCTCCTGGGCCGCTGCCAGGTAGATGAAGAGGGCGATGAACAGGAGCATGGGATTCCCCAGGAGGCCGGCCAGTCCGAAGAGGAACGCCATGAATTGGCCGATGCGGGCTGCAATCTGCGTCGCGGTGGCGTAGCTCGTGAACAGGGCAAGGACGGCACGGAGGACGCGGCCACCGTCCATCGGAAATGCGGGGAGCATGTTGAACAGGACCAGCCAGACGTTGACCACGGCCAGCTTGGGGACCATGTCGAGTCTTGGGCGGGGGAGGTGTTCGATCTCGGCGAGGTCGCGCCAGGCGCCAAGCCACACAAAGAGCACCACGGCGATGACCACGTTGACGGCGGGGCCCGCCAGGGCGACGAGGATTTCCTGGACGGGCTTGTCGGGCATCCGCTGAAGCCGGGCCACGCCGCCGATTGGCAACAGAGTGATGTCTGGCGTAGGGATGCCGAAGGCGCGAGCCATGAGGGCGTGGCCGAACTCGTGCAACAGGACACATCCAAACAGCGCCAAGACGAAGACCACCCCGTCAATGGCCGCATTGATGCCGCCTTCGGAGTAATACACCATCGCCACCCAGATGAGGAGCAGCAAGAAGGTGACGTGGATTTTAACGTCGGTCCCGGCCACTCGGCCGATTTTGATCGACCAGCTCATAATCACCTCGTTTCCGAATCGCCGGAGGAGCGGTTCCCAGGGATTGGCAGTCCTCGCTGGCTTGCCCGAGTCACCCGGCGCGTTAAACCTAAGGAGCCGACCACCATTCGTCCCGCCAGCGGCTGTACAGCCGGGCGAAGCGCCGTAGTTGCCAGCCGATTACCAAGAACACCAGCCCATCGAAGAAGAGAAATGCCGCCACCAGATAAGCGAGCAACTCCGGCATGAGGATGATGAGCACCGCCAAGACAACCAGACTGGCGCCCAGCACGAGATAAAGCCAGCCGGGGCTGGCCAGTTCGCGGGTGTAGCTGTCGTAGAAGCGAATTTCGCGAAACATGATCGCCTCCCTGGTGCGGACCTCGGCCGAGGAGTCGTTACGGTAGTCGATAGGCAGCGATCCGGTTACTGTCCAGCCGCGCTTGACGCGCGTCACCTCTGAGACAACCACCGCTCCGTCGCCTACAATGCGGAGAGTAACCGACCCTGAGACCAGTCTGGACAGCGCGCCAAACGCTCGCCACTCTTTTTGCTGACCAACGTGTCGGCAGGTGGCAAGGTTGGTGCTCCTTAATTGCAGGTGGCCTAATTCTTCCTTCAGCACGAGACGGCTTCGTTGAAGGAATATCTCAAGACGGGCGCTCCCGGGCAGCTGCGATCTAAGTCCGCTTTTCCTTTCCGGGCAGAGGCCTGCGGGAAAGTCGGTGGTCGCGACGGATCGCCGTCGGCCAAGGAGCTGAAACGCACCTGGGACCAATACGGCCCCCCGGGTTGTCAGCATTTACAGCACGCCGCACTTTTCGGCTCATGCGGAGAGCACGTTTGACCAGCATGATCGACCTCGAAAAGAGAAGGGGACCGGCAATCATGCCTTGGTTCTGGTTGAGGTTCCGGGCCATGGCAAGAGCGAGTTTTTTGTTGAAGGGGTTGGCTGGGTCCCGGTTGACCAGACCGACGCGATCCCGGGTAGCAGGCATCCTCCGCCTTCCCCGGAAAAAAATTCTCTACTGGTTCGGCAGCTTCCAGGCCGACCACTTGACGACAGCGCTGCTCGGACAGCACGAGATGCACTCGCCGCCATTTGGCAAGGTGCGTGTCGACGAGCTACAAGGGGTGATGACCCCGAAGCACGGCAAAGGATCGGGTCAGGGATATGAGCAGGTTGCGCGCTGAGAGGTAGAATCGAAGACACTGACATCGACCGGGGCGGACTGAGCCGGGGCGGCTGGGGCCACCCCGGCCCTGCCCGGCTCGTTCACCAGCACCTGCGGTCACGCACCATGAAGCCGACGAAGCGCGGCGGCGGTTGGGCCGCCATCTGGTACACACTCCGCCAAGCCCACCGCGTTGGCTGGTGGCAACTTTGGCGGGCCTTGGCCAGCAAAAACGCCTGCAAGACCTGTGCTCTGGGCATGGGCGGCCAGGCCGGCGGCATGCGCAACGAACAAGGCCGCTGGCCGGAAGTCTGCAAAAAATCGCTCCAAGCCATGGTCGCTGACATGCAGCGCGGCATCCGCCCGGAGTTCTTCCAACGCTGGTCCATTCCCCAGCTTCAGACCCTCTCGCCCCGCGAGCTGGAATGGTGCGGCCGGCTGACGACGCCGTTGTACGCCGGCCCCGCCGACGAGCACTTCCGCGCGCTTAGCTGGGACGACGCTTTCGACCGCATCACCGACCAATTCCGGCGGCAGCGCCCGGAGGAAACGTTTTTCTACGCCAGCGGCCGATCCTCCAACGAGGCCGGTTTCCTCCTCCAACTTTTCGCCCGCCTGTATGGCACCAACTTCGTCAACAACTGCTCGTATTACTGCCATCAAGCCAGCGGCGTCGGCCTGACCGCCGCCCTGGGGACCGGCACGGCCACGGTCACGCTCGATGACGTCGAATCGGCTGACTTGTTCGTCCTGCTTGGCGGCAACCCGGCGTCGAACCATCCGCGGCTGATGCGCTCGCTGATGCACATCCGCCGCCGCGGTGGCCAGGTCATCGTCATCAACCCCGTCAAGGAGGTCGGCCTGGTCAATTTCAGTGTCCCCTCCGACCTTCGCAGTCTGCTGTTCGGCTCGGAAATCGCCAGCCTTTATGTCCAGCCGCACATCGGCGGCGACGCCGCCCTCTTGGCCGGCGTCGCCAAGCTGCTCCTGGAACGTGACACCATCGACCGGGCTTTCATCGAGCAGGCCACCGAAGGCTTCGCCGACTTCGCTTCCCTGGTGCGGTCGCTCAGCTGGGAAGACATTGAGCAGCGCTCTGGCGTCGAGCGCTCGACCATCGCCCGGATCGCCGACATGTACGCCGCGAGCCGGCGGACGGTCTTCGGCTGGACGATGGGGATCACCCACCACGAGCACGGCGTCGTCAATGTTCGAGCGATCGTCAATCTGGCGTTGCTGCGCGGCATGGTGGGCCGACCGGGTGCCGGCCTGTTGCCGATCCGCGGGCACTCCAACGTGCAAGGGATCGGCTCCGTGGGGGTAGTGCCGAACCTGAAGCCGGGGTTCCTCGACAACCTGGAATCCATCCTGGGGGTGCCGCTGCCGCGTTCACCGGGGCTCGACACGCTGGCCTGCATGCAGGCCGCCGACTGTGGCCTGATGCGCTCCGCTTTCTGTCTGGGAGGTAATCTCTTCGGCAGCAATCCCGATAGCCGCTTTGCTCACCGCGCTTTGGGCCACCTGGAGTTGGTCACCTACCTGAATACCACGCTGAACACCGGCCATGTCTGGGGCCGGGGTCGCGAAACCCTCATCCTGCCGGTCCTGGCGCGGGATGAAGAGCCGCAGCCGACCACCCAGGAGTCGATGTTCAACTTTGTGCGGCTGAGCAGCGGCGGGCCGGTTCGGGTGGCCGGACCGCGCAGCGAAGTGGCCATCATCGCCACGGTGGCTGGCCGTGTCCTCGGCGACCGTTCGCCGGTCAATTGGTCCTCGTTCCAATGTCACGCCCAGGTGCGCGAGCTGATCGCCCGCGTGGTTCCGGGTTATGCGCCGGTCGGCGACATCGACCGGACCCGACGCGAGTTTCACATCCCCGGCCGCATTCTGCACACGCCGCATTTCCCCACGCCGTCAGGCAAGGCGCGGTTTGCCGCCGAACCGCTGCCGCCGCTGCGCGGCGGCGGATCGGAGTTGCGGCTGATGACGGTGCGGTCGGAGGGGCAGTTCAACACCGTCGTCTATGAAGAGGCGGACATCTACCGCGGCCAAGAGCGGCGCGACGTGATCCTGATGAACCGGGAAGACATCGAGCGGCTGGGGTTGCGAATCGATCAGCTTGTGACCGTGCGGAGCGCGGTGGGAGTGATGCGGGGCATTCGCGTGCGGGCGTTCGACATCCGGGCGGGCAACGCCTTGATGTATTATCCGGAGGCAAACGTCTTGGTGCCGGCGACGGCCGACCCCCTCTCGAAGACGCCGCCGTTCAAGTGCGTGCTGGTGACGGTGGAGCCGGAGCCGACCGATACGGTGCCGGCGGCGGCCAGCCGCCGGCACCGCCTGCACCTCGTGCCTCCGTGACCGCCGGGGCGTCGCGGGTCGGATCGCTCCGACCCCCGGTTGCCGGCTTCAGGCAAGCTCCGTCGTCGCCCATTGTTCTCCCAAGGGGCCATCTCTAAGTGTCAGGAAGCGCAAGTCACCGTCCGGCGGTCCGGCGGAAAGTCTTTACGCCTCGGCCGTGGAGCGTTAGGCTGGACGAGCGTGGGACCATCTAGTCTATTCGGTTTCCGAGGTGAGTCATGGGCACCGAGAGTGTCGATCGTCAGCAGCAGCGATTGCGCGAGTTCATGAGCCTATTGCCGTTGACGCTGGAGATCGCCGGCCTGCCGCGGGCGGAGCCGGGACGGCACTTCAACGAGGGGCAGATGGAAGTGCGGGCGAACACGATCCGCACCGCCTACAAGATGGCCCGGCAACTGGCGCTGGAGATCGCCAAGTAAGCCGCATGGGGGGCGGCACGGGCCGGCGGCCGCCGGCCCGTGCCGGGGCCGACCGCCCGCCGGATTTCT
>JANWYO010000165.1 GCA_025055215.1 Gemmataceae bacterium | reverse complement strand
GCGGAGAACGCCGCCAGCACCTGGGCCATCCCGACGGATTGCTGCGCATCCGCTTCCTTGGCTTTCTGCGACGTCGCGACAGCCGGTTGATCCTTCAAGAACCCATCCAACGCACCGGCAAATGCCTTCATCGACGCAAATCGATCGTTCGGCTTCTTGGCCAGCGCCTGTCGGCAGATGGCATCAAGCCGTTCATCCAGTTGCGGGTTGTGGGTCCGGATCGATGGCGGATCGACATGCTGAATCTGCCCGATGACGTCTCCGAGACTTCCCTGGAACGGCCGTTGATTCGTGAGCAGCTCGTACAGGATCACGCCAAGGGCAAAGATGTCCGACGCCGGGCCGACCTGTTTGACGTCGCCGCGAGCCTGTTCCGGCGACATGTAAGCCGGCGTGCCCATCAGCATCCCCGATTGCGTTTGCCGCACGTCCGCCGTGGTGCGCACGGCCAGGCCGAAATCGGTGATGACCACGTCTTTCCGCTGCGGGTCGAAGAGAATGTTGGCAGGCTTGAGGTCGCGGTGGACGATGCCCTTGTCGTGGGCAGCCTGCAGGGCCAGTGCCAGCTTCCGCACGATCAACGCCGCTTGCTTCGGGGGCAAGGGCTTGCTCCGGCCCTTGATGTACTCCGCCAGCGACTTGCCCTGGATGAAAGCCATCACGATGTACGGCTGCCCGCCTTCGACGCTGACTTCGTGAACGGGGCAGATGTTGGGGTGCTGCACAGCCGCCGCCGACCTGGCCTCGCGGAGGAAGCGTTGCAGATCGAACTGCCCGCCCCACGCTTCCAGGCGCGGAACCTTGATCGCCACTTCCCGATCAAGCTGCGGATCGCGGGCCTTGTAGACCCGGCCGAACGCCCCCTCGCCGAGCAGGGCCAGGATCTCGAATCGGCCGATCCGCTGGGGTTGCGGCTGGGAGACATAAGCCCCCGTACGCTCGCTCTCCTGGGAAACCGAGCTATCGCCGCTGCGGTTGTGCGTCTCTAGCTCCTTTTGCACGGCGAGCAGGGCCGAGCGCACTGCCTCGTGCTCCATCTGGGGAACATCGTTGAGATAGGCTTCCACGCCAGGCCGCCGACCCGTCTTCCAGTCCGCCTCGAAGCGGTCGCAGACGGCGTCGATCCGCTGGGCCAGGGACAGGGACGGGTCGGCGGGAGGCATGGAGGTTCCTCGGCAATCACTGGCCTGCAGAGAATCGCGGGTTATAAGCGTTCACGCTCCAATCGGCGATGAAGCAGAGCCCTTTGGACCAGGCTTCGGCGATGGCCCCGTAGCTGGCGGCGGAACGATTGGTGGCTGCGGGGTTGCCGCCAGGCGGCGTGGTCATGATCTGCGGCATTGGTGCGCCATAGATCGCATTCGGCGGACCGACGATCACCAGGGTCTCCGGCTTCATCGTTTGCAGATAGAACGGATCGACCGGTTCGGTGGAGACAAGTACAGGCGTGTCCTTGGTCAATACCTTGGCTACCTTGTCCCAGGCGACCGGCTTGCCCTGAACATCGTAGACGCCGACGCCTAGAGTGTCCGTCTGCAGCGTGACCTCGTTCCAGCCAACCGGCTTCATAACACAAACCTTCGCAAGCTGTTGTTCCGTGTACTCAACCTGTTTGCCATCGACCTCCTTGATCTTCTTGACGGTCACGGGCTTGGTGTGGGTCTCCGCCACGGTCTTGACCAGCTTCAGCTTGATTTGCAGGGCGTCGCCGTTCTTGACGGCCCTCGCCAGTGCGGTCTGCGGCGGGCTGCATAGGCAGGTTCTGGGCAACGCCGGCTCGTCGGCCCACGCCGTCGCGGCGAACAGGAGCGCAGTCATGAGTGAAAGTCCACGCATCGAGTGTGTCTCCTCTGAGTATGGGACGCTGGCTACAGCGGGCAGCCAAGCCTCGGCCGCGAGCCAATCCCGCGGCCGTTGGAGTGTACATGCCCTTCGAGAGCCAGAACCCGCCACGGAAACTGGACTATTTCTCCGAAAACTCGTTTTCCCAGGTCAGCCTGATGAGTTGCAGCTTCCGTTCCACCTTGCGAACGGTCCAGTCGAGTTGCCTGGCGATCTCGGCGTTGGTGTGGCCCATGAGCCGCAAGACGGCCACCGTGCGTAACTCCTCGGGCAGGTTCCCC
>JANWYO010000090.1 GCA_025055215.1 Gemmataceae bacterium | reverse complement strand
CGGCCGAGGGCGACGCGTTCGACACCGCCGACTCCTCCGGCGCTGACGACAATATCCCGTTCTAACCTGCAATTGGGACAGGTGTTCCCATGCCAACCAAACGTCGCAATCAGGTGCGCAAAGGTAGCCACGGCGGCATGCAGCTGGTCTTGACCGAAGACGTGCCGCACCTCGGCAAGCAAGGCGAACTGGTCGAGGTTCGCCCGGGGTATGGTCGGAACTATCTCTTGCCCAACGGCTTGGCCACCATACCCACCGAGCACAACCTTCGGCTTCTGGAACGCTACAAGGTTCGGGTGGCCCAGGCCCGCGAGGCCAAGATCGCCGACCTGCGGGTCCTGGCCGAGCAGATCCAGCGCGTCACCCTGACCATCGAGGCCAATGCCAACGAGGAAGGGCATTTGTACGGCTCGGTCGGCCCGGTGGACATTGCCAAGGCCTTGCGGGCCCAGAACCTGCCGGTCGATCCTGACATGGTGCGCATGGAAGGGCCGATTCGGGAGTGTGCCTTGTATGCGGTCAAACTAAACCTGGGCTACGACATCGAAACGGAAGTCAAGGTCCTGGTGGTCCGGCAGCAAGATCGGAAGTAGGCGGCCTGGGTCCGACCGCTACGGTCGGTCGGAAGTGTCCTGCAGGCAAGCCATGAGGATGGTCATGTCGTCTCGCCCGGAAACCGATCGGCTGCCTCCGCAGAGTCGTGAAGCCGAGCGGAGCGTGCTGGGGAGCATGCTCCGCGACAATGCCGTCATCGGCGATGTCCTGCAAATCGTCCGAGCGGAGAATTTCTACGCCGACGCCCATCAGAAAATCTTTCAAGCCATCGTCACCCTTTACGACCGCGGCCAGCCCGTTGACCTGGTTCTGCTCGCCGACCTGCTTAACGAGCAGAAGCTGCTGGACGATGTGGGCGGCTACGCTTACTTGGCGGAGCTGTGGGACGCGGCCCCCACGGCCGCCAACGCCGAGCACTACGCCCGCATCGTCCGTGATCGGGCCCTGGTGCGGCATTTGATCCACGCCAGCACGGAAATCCTCCGCGACGCCTACGAGCAATCTCAGCCGGCCGACGAACTCCTCGAACAGGCCGAACGCCGCATCCTCGACATCGCCCAGATGGGAATCGTGGGGCAGACCACGACCCTGCAAGAGGCCATCAGCGAAGCCTACCTTCGCCTCGATCAGCGCGTGACCAAGGGCCACGTCACCGTCAACAGCGTGCCGACCGGCTTCATCGATCTCGACGAAAAGACCGCGGGTCTGCACAACTCGTCGTTGGTGATCGTGGCAGCCCGGCCGTCGGCCGGCAAAACCGCCTTCGCCCTGAACATCGCCCGCCATGTGATCGTCGAAGAACAGATGCCGGCGTTTTTCGTCAGCCTGGAGCAGTCGCGCGACGAGCTGGCCGACCGGCTCCTATGCGCCCAGGCGCGGGTCGATAGCCACAAGCTGCGGAAGGGCCACTTGTCGGCCGAAGACATGGAACGCCTGATCGAAGCCGGCGGCGTGTTGCGCAAGGCCAAGCTCTTCATCGATGACACCCCGTGCCAAGGGATGTTGCGGATCGCGGCCAACGCGCGCCGGTTGAAGCTTCGTCATGGCATCCGCATCATCTTCATCGATTATCTTCAGCTGATCGAGCCGGATAACCGCCGCGACAGCCGTCACGAACAAGTGGCACAAATCTCGCGGCGGCTGAAATTCCTGGCCCGGGAACTGGACATCCCGGTGGTCGCGTTGGCGCAAGTCAACCGGGCGGCCGAAGAACGCCAGGACCACAAACCGCGTCTGGCGGACCTGCGCGAATCCGGTTCGCTCGAGCAGGACGCGGACACGGTCTTGATCCTCCACCGCCCGGAAATGTACGAGCCGGGTCAGAACGAAGGGGTGGTGGAGGTGAACATCGCCAAGCAGCGGAACGGCCCGACAGGCGAAGTCAACCTGACGTTCCTGAAGCAGTTCATGCGCTTCGAAAACTTCGCCGTCGCGGCACCGTTCGGCTTCGACGGCTGAGCGCCGTGCGACGCGGCGGCAGCCGCTTCGCCCGGGCCTTCCCAGGCCACCGGCCGAGAATGCCCCGGGCGTCTTCAGACACTGTCTTTCAGATGCCGGACTTTCTCCATGCCTGCAACAATCCAGTTGGTGTGCGGGCCGGCCGGCTCGGGCAAGACTCGCCAGTTGCGGACGCGCTATGAGCAGCAACCCGCAATCGGCTTGTGGATCGTCCCCACCCCACGGGCCGCGAATGCCTGGCGAACCGAGCTGATGCTCCAGGCCCCCGTCGGGGCCACCCCCAGCGTGGCCACGTTTCAGGACTTAGCCGACAGCCTCGTCCGCGTTCATCGGCCGGAGGCCCGACCGCTGCCCGCCGCTGTCGGCCGAGTCGTCCTTCACGATCTCTTGACCGAATTTTCCGCGGCTGAACGACTCGGCCGCCTCACCCATCGGCTCGGCGACCGGGGTTTCGTTGAGCAGCTGGCGAAGCTGATCGCCGAGTTGACCAGCCAGGGTGTCAGCCCGGGGGCTTTCCTGGCGGCGGCAGGCTCGGACGCCGCGCGCGCCTGCGCGGAACTCTATGCCGAGTATCGTGGCCGGCTCGAGCGTGCCAGGCGCCTCGATCCGGAAAGTCGGCTCCATCAGGCCGCGGAGCTCTTGGCCCGCGGCCAGATCTGCCCCTTTGAGCAGGTCCGGCGGGTGTTCGTGGACGGCTTCAGCCACTTCTCGCCGGTCGAACTCCGACTCCTGATCTCCCTCCGTTCGCTTCTCGAGGAAATCTGGATTGCCTTGCCCGAAGAGGCTGACAGTCCGCGCCCCGAGTTGTTCGCCTCGGCATCGCGGACCCGAGAAATCCTGACGGCCTTGGGGGCCACGGTGGCGAGCCGCCTGGCTCCCAACCTTGACCAAGGGCGACCGGCCGGCCTTCGGCACCTGGAGCGCCAGCTGTTCGCTTCGCTTCGCCGCATCGTCCGCTCCCCCGACGCGTGCGGGTTGGAATTGATCCAGGCGCCGGGCATGGTCGGCGAGGTGCGCATGGTGGCACGGGACATCAAGGAGCAGCTGCTCGCCGGAGCGCCTGCCGAGGGCATCATCGTTGCCGTGCCCGAGCTGCGGCCGTACGCCGACGTGGTGCGGGAGGTTTTCGCCGAGTACGGCATTCCCGCCGACATCGACGGCACGGAGCCGCTGGCGGACAACCGGGCCGTTGGCACCCTGCTGCGCGCCCTGCGCTTGCCGGACGAGGATTGGCCCTTCCACGCCACGACGGCCTTGCTCCGCAGCAACTATTTTCGGCCGGATTGGCCGGAGACCGCAGGCTCGGCAACCATGCCGCAACAGGCCGAGGCGTTGCTGCGGCTGTTGGGGGAGGTTCGGGGCCGCGAAGCTTACTTGCGTGCCGTGGCCCATTGGGCCGCGGCGCCCCCGCCCGAGCCGGGCGACGACGATTCGGATACCGCCCACCAGCAGCGATGCCATCGCTTGGCCGTGAGCTGCCAGCCGTTCCTGCAACGGTTTTTCCGGTTGTGGGAAAACGCGCCGGCTGACGCTCCCCTGGCCGAGCACGTTACTTGGCTGCGGCAGTTCGCCGATGCCCTGGGATTGAGCCGGGTTGCCGCCGAAGAGGCCCGCGACGCCGTCGCCGTGGCGCGGCTGTGGTCCGGCTTGGAGCGCTGGGTCGAAACGGACGCCGCCATCCACGGGCCGACGCGGCCTTGGCCGCAGGCCCGCTTCCGCCGAGCGTTATACGTCCTCGCCCAGGGAGCCGGTGTGGCCCGGACGCCGCGTGGCCCGGGCCGGGTCCGCATCCTCGCTGCCGATGAGGCGCACCATCTCGAGGCAGACCACCTGTACGTCTTGGGACTGGGAGAGGGGAGTTTTCCACGTCTGCCCGCCACCCCGCCCCTGCTCGATGCACACGAGCAAGCCGCGCTGCGGGCTTCGGACATCCCGCTGGCAGGCCCGGGCGACCGCCGCGCCGACGAACTCCTCTTGTTTTACCGGCTGCTGACACGGCCCCGCCGCCGACTGGTCTTGAGTTACCCCGCCGTGGACCCAAGCGGGCAGATGCTCCTCCCCAGCTCGTTCCTGGAAGCTGTGTGCGACTGCTTCACCGCGGGGGCGATTCCGTCGCGGCAGCGAAAGATGCTGATCGAGTGGCACGAGGGCGACGCGGTGCTCGGTCCGGCGGAAGCTCGCGTGCTGGCCGCCCGGCATGGCGCGACGACGCTGTTGGGGGGCGACGTCGCTGCCCATCTTGCCGATGCGGCCGAAATGATCCGTTGCCGCTTCACCGCTTTGGAGCACACCGTTTTCGATGGCTGGTTACGGCAGCCCGAGGTGGTGGCCGCCATAGGGGAGGCTTTCGGCCCGACGCGGCCTCTGAGCCCGACCGCCTTGGACGATTACATCGCCTGCCCGTTCCGCTTCTTCGCCCGCCACGTCCTGCGGCTCCTGCCGCTGGACGAGCCGGAGGAAGGGATCGACGCGGCCCATCGCGGCTCGGCCTTCCACCGGGCCTTGGCACGCCTGCATCGGCGACTTCAGCAGGCGAACATCGAAAGGCCGACTCCCGAGGTGGCGCAGCAGCTGCACGCGGAACTTGCCCGCGCCGTGGAGGAGTACGCCCGACGTGCCGCCAGCGACGCTTCGCGGACGCTGTGGCAGTTGGAGGGACAGCGCCTGCAACGGCTGGCAGGACGGTACGAGAAGCAATGGAGCTACTTTCTTGAACCCTGGCAGCGGCAGCGCAGCAGCCCGCAGCCCCGCTTGTTTGAGGCCGCTTTCGGCATCACCCCAGGCGAGGCGTCGTTCGGCCCGCTGATCATTCGGGAAGGCGACGTCGCGGTCCGGATCGCGGGACGGATTGACCGCATCGACGTGACGCCCCTGCGCGACGGGCTGGGATATTGGGTGATCGACTACAAGACCGGGCGAGCCAGCAATTACTCCGCGGGTCGTGTCGCCTCCCTGGAGCAATTGCAACTTCCGCTGTATGCCCTGGCGGTAGAGGAAGTCCTCTTGGCCGGGCAGCGCGCGCGGCCACTCGGCCTGACTTATTGGCTGGTTCTGGCGGAGGGGCCGAAAGCGATGCTGCCCGGGCATCGCCACAAGACCGCGTGGTTGACCGATCCGGAAGCATGGGCGCGGTATCGCCAGCAGTTGCGTGCCTGGGTCATCGACTTGGTGCAACGCATCCGCCGCGGCGAGTTTCCCTTGCACCCGCGCTATGAACACTGCACCAGCGTGTGCCCCTACAGCTGGATTTGCCGCATCGCCCAATCGCGGTCGGCGGTCGAGCGGAAAGACTGGTCTTTGCCGTTACCGGTGACGAAGGAAACCGAAGAATTGGAGGCTGACGATGGCCGGTCGTACGAGTTCTGAGTCCGCCTTGTGCGTGGGCGAGGGGCCGACGACGGGCGCCCCCGCCCCGCGTGCCTCCTGTCTCACCGAACAACAGGAGAAAGCGGTGCGGGCCCGCCGGACGTCGGTGGTCCTCTCTTCGGGAGCAGGCTGCGGCAAGACGCATGTGTTGACCGAACGCTACCTGTCGCACCTGCGGGATGACGCGGCGGAGGTCGGACAGATCGTCGCCATCACCTTCACGGAACGGGCCGCCCGCGAGATGCGGAGACGGATTCGCCGCGCCGTGGCTGCCGAGGTGCAGGCCGCGGCCGATGACGCCGACGCCGAGCGTTGGGCACGCCATCTCCGCCGATTGGAGACGGCCCCGATCACCACCATCCATTCCTTCTGCGCGAACTTGCTCCGGCAGCACTCCGCCGAGGTAGGGCTCGACAGCCAGTTCGAGGTGTACGACGAGGTGCTGGCCGTCAATCTCAAAGAGGAAGCGATCAGCGACTGCTTGCACCGTCTCCTGACCGCCCAAACGACGATCGGCGACGATCTCCGGGCCCTGGTGGTCTGCTTCGGTTGGGAGGCCACGCGCCATGCGGTCCGCAGTCTGGTCCGCGAGGTCGATCCGGCGCGGTGGCAGAGTTGGTTGAAGCAGCGACCTGAGGCGATCGCCGAGCACTGGAAGCGGGCGCGCTCCGAGTTGTTCCCGCGGCAGGTGGCGTACCTGTGCCGGGGGCATCCGCCGGTGGCTTGGTGCCTTCATCTGCTGCAGACCATCCCTTGTCGATTTCCCGAGCTGCGGCGGCAGCTACGAGAACTGGTGGAAGGGCTGCCGCGCTTGGCTGATGCCGCCGACCCGCTCACCGAGTTGCGGCAGTTGTATCCCAAAGCCCTCCTTGGACGCAGCGGCGCCAGGGCATGGCGTTCCTCCCAAGACCACGAAACCATCAAGAAGGCCCTTGCCGATTTGCGTGGTCACCTGCGGGCGTTGCAAAACGAGTTGCAGGCCGATTGCCCGAACCTGACGGAGGCGGTGACGATCGGACAGCGGTTATTGCGGGTGGCTGGAGAGGCGGTCCAGGCTTACCAGCGCGCCAAGCAACGTGCCCACGTCGTCGATTTTCAAGACTTGCTCGTGATGGCTCGGGACCTGCTCAAGAATGACACCAACGTCTGCACCCGACTTCGCCAACGTTACCAGCACATCCTCGTCGATGAGTTGCAAGACACCGACCCCGTGCAGATGGAACTGGTCCAGCTGCTGTGTGGCGAGGCATTGTATACCGGCAAGCTGTTCGCGGTCGGCGACGCCAAGCAGTCGATCTACCGCTTTCGCCAGGCCGATGTCAGGCTGTTCCAGTCGTTGCGGAATGCCGTGCCCGGCGAGGGGCAGCTGCCGCTGACCCTGAATTTCCGCAGTCAGCCGGCGATCCTCCACTTCGTGAACGCCCTGTTCCAGGAACACTTGGAGCCTTTTGAGCCTCTGGCCGCGCGTCGTCCCCAAGCGAACCCCGGGCCGTGTGTCGAATTTCTCCTTTGTCCGCAGGATCAAGTCGACGACGGGCGAGCAGCGCATGCCCTGGAGGCAACCTGGATCGCCCGCCGAATTCGGCAAATGCTCGATGGCCGGGAACGGCTGGTGGTCGCCGACCGCGAGTCGGCGCGGCCGACGTTGCGGCCGGTCGAGCCGCGGGACATCGTGCTCCTGTTTCGCGCCATGACGCACGTAGCCCTGTACGAGCAGGCGCTTCAGGAGCACGGCCTCGATTACTATCTGGTGGGCGGCCGGGCCTTCTTCGCCCAGCAGGAAGTGTACGATCTGTTGAATCTGTTGCGGGCTTTGGAAAACCCGCTTGATGCCTTGAGCCTGGCCGGGACGTTGCGGTCGCCGTTTTGTTGTCTGAGCGACGAGTCGCTGTACGTGTTGGCCGAACACCCCGAGGGACTATGGGCAGGGCTGCACGATCCGCAGCGGCGCCGCCGGCTCGAGCCGCGGCAGCAGGCCGCGGCCGAGCGCGCCAGCCGCTGGCTGGCCCGCTGGCAGGCACTCAAGGATCGCCGCCCGCTCGCCGAGTTGCTCGGCCGGGTCGTGACCGACTCCGGCTACGATGCCGCCCTGCAATTCGAGCCGCTGGGAGAGCGCAAGCTGGCCAACCTCTGGAAAATGATCGAGTTGGCCCGGGAGTTTGACCGGTCAGGGACGTTCGGCTTGGCGGAATTCGTCCGCCGACTCAGCGACCTGGCCCGGCAACCACCGCACGAGGAACAGGCCGCCACCCAGCCCGAAGAGGCGAACGTCATCCGCCTAATGACCATCCATCAAGCCAAGGGGCTGGAGTTTCCCGTGGTCATCGTCCCGGACCTGGCATCGCGGCGGGGAAGCCGCTGGAAGCCACGGGCCGTTTGGGACCAAAAGCTGGGATGCGTCGTGCGGCCGCCCGCCGGTGAAGACCCGGCACCGTTCAGCGATCTCGGCGTCCGGCTGCACGACCTGGCCGAGGAAATGGAGGACTGGCAGGAAGAGTTGCGGAAGTTCTACGTCGCCTGCACCCGGGCCGAGGATTATCTGATGTTGTCGGCGGCGGTCTCCACGCCTTTCTGGCCGAGCAATCCCTGGATGCTCGTCCTGGGGCAGCGCTTTGACCTGAGCACGGGAGGGTGCCGGGCCAACGCCATTCCACTCTCCGAACAGCCCAGAGTCCGCGTGACCGACGAACGCTGCCCGCCACCCGTCTGGCAACCGCCCTCTCCGAGCGCTAGGGTCGGGCACGCACTACCTGGCTGGGACCAGGCGGCCATTCAGCCCCTGCCTGTCGTTTGTCACCAAGCCGCGGTGGTCCCCATGGCAATGATCGAAAAGTGCCTTCTTCATGAGACCGCGCTGGACCTGACCCAGTTGCCGGCGAGTGGACCGGTGGACGACCCGGAAACGGACGACTGGTCGATACCGCCGGACCGATTGGCCGGCGGTTGGGACGTGGAACTGTCGGCGGAGGAGCGCTCGTGGCGATTCGCCCTGGAGCGATGGGATGGTCGGAGCGCCGTGGGCGACGAATTGCGGCAGTTCGCCGAATCGGACATCGGCCGCGAGATTCGTCAGGCCGCCGTGGTGCGTTGTCACCAGGAGTTTCACGTCGGTTGGCCCTGGGAAGTGTCGCCCGATGGGGTGCGTTTCCTCCTCCGCGGGATCATGGATGTCGTCTGGCAGGATGCCACGGGCCCGTGGGGCCTGTTGTCGTTCACCAGCCGACCGCCGCGAAACGGCGATCGTTGGCGTGGCCACGAGCCAGGGTTGACACTCGCGGCATGGTGCATCCGTCAGCAGACTGGGCAATTGCCTCGACGAGTGTTGCTCTACGCCCTGACCGAAGGGGTGGTGGCCGAAGCTGCGGGGGCTGAACTGGACCACCCTGGAGTGCTGGCCCGGGTCGATGCCCTGCTGCGCCGTGCGAGCGGCGTACCCGCCTAGCGTTGGGCATCGACCCAGGAGAGGACGCGATCGAGCTTCTCCACTCCTTCCTGCACCTGCTCAGCCGTGATGATGAGCGGCGGGGCCAAGAGGATGAGGCTGCCCCGGGCCATCAGGTGAATCCCCTCGTCCCAAGCTCGGCGCCGGATGTGCAACGGCAGGAGCGAATCGGTGTTCGGCGGCACTAAGGGGGCCTTGCTATCGCGATCTTGGACCAGCTCGAGGCACCAGAGCAGTCCCTGACCGCGCACGTCGCCGACGCACGGATGGCGGTTGGCCAACTCCCGTAACCGGTCGCGCAACAGCGCTCCCATGCGCTGGGCATTGGGAATGAGTTGGAGCCGATCGTACTCTTCCAGGCAGGCGAAAGCCGCCGCGCAGGCCAACGGATGGGCCGCATAGGTACTCCCCAACGGAAGCATGCGGGTCTGGAAGTGTTGGGCGATGCGGTCGTTGACCACGACGGCCCCCATCGGCACGTAGCCGGACGTCAACCCCTTGGCGAAGACCATCATGTCGGGCACGATTCCCTCATGATCGACGCCAAACCAGGCTCCGGTTCGGCCGAAGCCTGTGATGACTTCGTCGGCGATGAGCAGGATGCCATAGCGATCGCAGAGCTGCCGCAGGCGGGTGAGGTAGCCATCGGGGAGGGGGAAGCCACCGGCTGCGCCGGTGACAGGCTCGACGACGATGGCCGCTACCGTAGCGGGGTTTTCCAACTGCAGCTGCCGCTCCAGGGCGTCGAGGCAATGGAGACGGCACTCGGGGTACCGCAGGTTGAAGTCGCAGCGGTAGCAGTAGGGGTCGAAAAAGCGGACCGTGCCAGGCGGCCCCGGTTCGATGGCCGCCCGCCGCGGGTCGCCGCCCACGCCCAAGGTGCCGAAGGTCGTACCGTGGTAGCTGCGATACTTGGAGAAGATCTTGGGCCGACCCGTTACCAGGCGGGCGAGGATGAAGGCCTGGTCATCCGCTTCGCTGCCGCTGTTGACAAAGAAGCAGGTGTTCAGATCGCCCGGCGTGCGCTCGGCCAAGGCGGCGCTGAGGGCGATCCGCTCTTCGGTCAACAATTGGGGGGAGACGCAGCAGACCTTGTCGGCCTGCCTCTGAATGGCCTCGATGACCCGGCGGTTGCCGTGTCCCAGGTTGCAGTTGAACAGCTGCGACAGGAAGTCGAGGTAACGTTTCCCCTGCCGGTCCCAGAAGTAGACGCCCTCGGCGCGGTCACACACCAGGACCGGGTCCTCGCGTTCCTGGACGGTCCAGGGAAGCAGCACATGGCGGCGGGGAGAAGCGACGGCGCTCATGGCATCCTCCAGCGGAAGGGGCGGGCCGAGGCGGCGGCCCGCCCACGGCATGGCCCAAGCCCTCACGGCGTCACGACTATCTTGCCGAACATAGCCCGGTCTTCCATCCGCTTCTGGGCCTCGGGGAGCTGCTCCAGCGGAAACACCGAATCGATCACTGGCCGCATCCGCCGTTGCTCGATCAGCCGCAGGCACTGCCTCAAGGCGTGTCGGCTTCCCATGTACGCGCCGAGGATGGCGTGCTGCTGTGTGAAGAAGAAGCGGAGGTCAATGTCTACCTTGCTGCCGGTGGTGGCGCCGCAGGTTACGAGCCGGCCATTCTTGCCCAGGCAGCGCAGGGCTTGCGGCCAGAGGGCGGCGCCCACGTGCTCGACGACGATATCTGCCCCACGGCCTTGGGTGTGTGCCCGCACCTCCTTGGCGATCTCCTGCGTCTGGTAGTTGAGAAGCACGTCGGCCCCGAGGGTTTCCGCCTGGCGGAGCTTGGCCTCGCTGCCGGCGACGGCGAAGACCCGGGCCCCGGCCAACTTGGCAATCTGGATCGCGGCCACACCCACACCACTCGACGCCCCGAAGACCACCACGGTGTCGTTCGGCTGGACCCGCGCCTTATCGTGCAACATGTTCCAAGCCGTGACAAACGTCAAGGGGACCGCGGCCCATTCGACAAACGACCAGGCCTCGCTGATCGGCAGCAGATCAACCGCCCGAGCCTTGGTGTACTCGGCGAAGCCCCCCTGCGTCTGGTAGCCGTGGATGCGGTACTGCTCGCAGCAGCTGTCCAGTCCCTGGCTGCACCAGTCACAGACGAGGCACGATTGTCCCGGAGAAATCAACACGCGCTGGCCCGGGCTGATCCCCTGGACCCGGGGGCCGACCTCGGCCACGAGGCCGGCCACCTCGCAACCGCCGATATGGGGCATCGGGATCGGCGTCGGCAGGCCCCGGCGAACCCACAAGTCCAGATGGTTCAAGGCGCACGCCTTGACCTCCACCAGCACCTCGTCGTCGGCCAGGTTCGGCCGTGGCAGGTCCATAAGCTGGAGAACCTCAACGCCGCCCGGCTGAGAAAAGGCCATCGCCCGCATGAAATGGTCCCTCGGAACGTACGGCTACCAGTCCCGGAAACGCCGTCCGGGGTTAGACGACCGACGTGCCCCACCGTTCGCTTCGGGCGGCGTCAACTCCGCGGCTTGGGTCGGCTCCTCGGGCACGGCCGGCCCCTCGGTCATCCTCCGCGAGAACGAACGCCCCCACAGAAGGTAATTTACCCAGCCGATGCCCACCAGACCCGCGATGACCACCACCGCTCCCACAAAGAACGGGCCGAGCACCAGGAGAAAGAACAATGTTGACCCCGTGCCGACCAGCAACAGCAGCAGGATCGTCAAGAAGGTGGCACGGTACGACGGCCCTGATGACGTTTCCGACATGGTCGAACCCGGTTGATAAGCGACGACAGCGACTTCTGCCGAGTCCGCCGAATGGACTGGCGCCGGCGGGCTGCGGCTGTCAGTAATGCAGCATTCGGTCCCGCGCCGCGATTTCCCACGTCCCCACGACCTGCCCACCCCGCACCACATTCGCTTGACGATGCAGGGCCACCGTCGGACAGATGTGGGTGGGTACCGCATAAACCACGTCGCCCGGGGTGAAGCGCGGCGCCGCCGGCGTCTCGACGACCAGGTGCTCCTCGTTCTGAAGGACGATCCGCGCCTCCGGGATGTTCAACAACCAACACCGGCGGTCGGCCGGCGGGTCGCTGGCTACCGCTTTGTAGCCCAGGTCGAGCGTGACACGCTCGCTGGTCGGACGGCTGACGACGCGGGTCAGCAGCAGCGCCGCCCACACGTAGCCTGTCAAGTCGGGAAAGCGGCTGCCGTAACCGTAGTCGTGCAAGATGCAAGTGCCCGGGGCACACTCCTGCCCCGGCAAATTCATCGCCGCGTAGATCGGAAACGTCGGCGTCCCGCCCAACACCAGCCGGGGGACCGGCAACTGCCGGGCGACGAGCGTATCACGCAACGTGAGGACTTGATCGACCAGCCGGCTGACGGCGGACTCGCGGTCAGCACGACTTTCCTGATGGTGGTGGCCATCGTAAATATGCAAGCCGTCTGGTCGCAGGCCCGGGAGCTTGGCAACCAGTTCGTACAAGGCGATGGCCTCGGGACCGGGAGCGACGCCGGTGCGGTGTTGGCCAGGGTCGATGTCGAGCACGACGTCGATGCCGGGGCCGTGGGCGAAGGCGGCCGACAGGGCTCGGGCCGACGCAGGATGATCGACCAGGGTGGAGAAGCGGCACCGGGGATAGGCCGCCACCAGCCGGGCCAGCCGCGCGCAATTCGGCCCGACCAGCGGGTAGGCGAGGAGCACGTCGGGCACGCCGCAGTCGGCGAGGAGTTCGGCCTCGGCGATGGTGGCGCACTTGTGCTTGGTAATCCCCGCGGCCAGTTGCATGCGGACGATCTCGCGGGTCTTGTGCGTCTTCACGTGGGGCCTGAGCCGCTCCGGGCCGCCCGCGATCTCGATCGTCCGGGCGATGTTCTGGCGAATCAAGTCTTCGTAAAAGAGCAACCCCGGGCTCAGGACCGACGACGGATCGTCCAGGAGGTAGCGCAAGTCCATGACGAAGACTCCAGGCACGGACCGGCCGGGCCGAAGGCCACGGGTCAAGTTAGCAACGCGGTGCCGTCCTGTCGAGGATCATTCGGGATTGGCCGCTTCTTTCGCGGAACGCTACACTAACTTCCGCGTAGGGGATGACAATCCTGATCACGGCGGAGCGGGACGCCATGAGTTCCGAAAAGGCGGACAGCGGAGCGGGGCAGCCTTACGATCCGAGCGGGGCGTTCACGCAGGAATTCCAGCACCAGCAGGTCAGCGCCCGGGTGCCGGAGAAGGTGAAGCGTGGCGTCTTTAGCACCGGGGCGTTGGTGCTGCAAGGGGCGAACGAATTTGTCATCGACTTCATGCTCAGCATGATGCAGCCGCACCAGATTTCCGCCCGCGTCGTCCTGCCGCCTGGCGTGATGGGGAGTTTTATTCAGGCGCTCCAGGAGAATTATCGCAACTACCAGGAGAAGTTTGGGGGCAGCCACGGGAGTGGCGCCTTGGCCGCCGGCCAACGGCCGCCGGCCGGCGCGCCCGGCGGCGCGCCGACGGCCCCGCCTTCACCACCGCCGCAGCCCCCGTCCATCGAGGACATCTACGACCAGCTGAAAATTTCCGACGACATGCTCAGCGGCGTCTACGCCAATGCCGTCATGATCGCCCACACCCACGCCGAATTCTGCTTCGACTTCATCACCACCTTTTACCCGCGCTCCGCCGTCTCCGCTCGCGTCTACCTGTCGGCGCCGCAGATTCCGTCGTTCCTCAACGTCCTTCAGCGTTCGTTCCAGCAGTATCAGCAGAAATTGGCCGCGCTCCAGCAGCAACACCAGCACCGCCCGCCGCCGCAGGCCGGGAGCTAAGCCGCCGGCGGTTTCGCCGTCACCAAGGGGGCGTCCGGCTTTCTGGATCCGGCGTCAACCCTGCTTCAGCAGCCGGGCCAACGCCCCGAGGGCCGCCGGGTGCAGTCGGCCGTTGGTCGCCAGCACGCCGTCGCGCTGCCGGGCGCCATCGCCCCCATAGTGCAACACTTGGCCGGCCAATCCCGTCACGGTGCCGCCGGCTTCTTCCACTAGGATGTGGCCGGCGGCCACGTCCCAATCGTGGAACGCCTGATAGCGATTGACGTAGACGTCGGCCTCTCCCCGGGCCACCAAGGCGAGCTTCAGCCCGGCCGAGAAGACCTCGATCACCCGGGCCGGTTGTAACGCCTGGACTTGACCGGAGGGCACCCCAGGGTCGCGCGACCGGCTCTGCACCAGGACCGCCGACGATAGTTCGCTCACGTCGCTGACATAGCAACGGGTAGCGGGAGCGGCCCCGTCCCGGCGCCAGCAACCGCCGCCGCGCACCGCATAGGTCAAGCGATACCGTGCCGGCTCCAGCACCACCCCCAACTGCACCTGGCCCTCCACCACCAGGGCGATCATCACGGCAAACTCGTCATTCTTGCGGGCGAAGCCGCGGCTGCCGTCGATGGGATCGATGATCCAGCGCCTTGGGCCAGCCTGGGGCAGACGGGCGAGTGTCGGCGTGGCTTCTTCGGCACAGAAAGCATCGTCGGGAAAGCGGTGATGCAGGCGTTGGAGGAGGAGTTCCTGCGCCTGCCGGTCGGCTTCGGTGTGGATGTCGGGCGGTGCGTCGGGCACGGCCCGGAAGGCAGCGTACTGGCGGAGCACCAAGGCACCCGCCTCTCTCGCCGCCTCCAGGGCGGCGTCCAGTTCGTCCGCGAAAAGCATGGGCATGTCCGGAACTGGGTTTACCGGCCGTTGGCCGTGGGGGCTGTGGGCGGCCCGCGGAGGATTTGCACCTCTTCGGGGTTGGCCCGCTCGATTTCCTGGCGTGCCCGGCGCGCCTGCTCCAGGGTCTCGTTCAGGCCGCGGCGGAATTCCTGATAGGCCGGCCCGACCAGCACAATACCCGCGGCGGTGAGAAAGCACAAGATCGTCGGGAAGAGCATCCAGAAGCTGATACGGTTTCCTTGCGCTTCGGCACGCTGCCGCAACGTTATCCGCAGGTTATCGGCGAATTCCTGGAGGGCCGCGGCCGAGTCGGTCCCCAGCCGTTCCGATTGCACCAGGATCAGCGCCAGGTTCCGTACCCCGGGCACCGCGACGCGCTCAGCCAACTGTTGCAGGGCATGCTCGGTGCTTCGCAGTTCGGCCTGTTGCCGCACGATCTCCAGCTCTTCCGACAAAACGGGATTGGCGTAGCGGAGTTCCCGACTGACCCGATTAAGGGCGAAGAGGATGTTCTGCCCCGCCGAAAGACACATGGTGATCAGATCGACGGCCAACGGCAGACCGCGTTCGATCTGCCGCGCCCGTCGGCGTCCCTGGGCGACCACGATGAGCCGAGGCACACTGTAGGTTAGCCCCGTGATGATCAACCCAATCAGGAGGGTGACGAGGACGTGCGCGGTGGGCACGAAGAGGGCGGCGACTTCCGTGGCCACCAGGCTGACCAGCACCAACACCGCGCGGAAGGCGAGAAAATCAGTCAGCGCCGTCGGGCTGTAGTAGCCGGCAGCCCGCAACTCCTGGAGGAGGTCGGCGCGGCCTGAAGCGGAGATGGGAATCAGGTCGGCCAGAGGCGAGGTAAGCGGACCGAGGAATTGCCGCTCCGGCACGGTCCCCGGGCCGGAGTCAAGCGCGGTGGATGCCAGACGTCGGCGGGCGCGCTCGGCGGCTCGCTGGACCCCGTGGACGATGAGAAAGGTGACAACGGTCACCGTGCAGAACAGCAATATGAGCCAACCCCACTCGGCCATCACGAAGCTCGGTGCCGTTTCAAACCAGCGACTCAGTAATCAAGTCGCAGAAGGAAGTAAAGCCACACGATGCCAATGATTTCCAGTGTCAAGGCGATGACCACGGCGATGATGCCGGCCCGCGAGTCGAAAAACGGGCCGGTGAACTCCGGCTGGACAATGAGGTAATACAACAAGATCACGGGCGCGGCGCCGGCGATGACCCCGGCCGTGGTCCGGGAAAGGGCCGTGGCGGCGCGGACCTGCCCGTGGAACTGGCTTCGGTCGCGGGCGCTGGCGGCGACACGGTCGAGGAGTTGGGCCAGGTTACCGCCGGTGGTGCGGTGCAGGCCGACCGCCGACACGAAGACGTTGAAATCGGTCAGCTGGATGCGGTTGGCCATCAGTTGCAACACCGCGGGCACGGAAAGTCCCAGTTGCAGTTGCTCGACGCCACGGCGGAACTCGTCGGCCAAGGGCTGATTGCCATAGCGAGCGACCTGTTCCATCGATTGCTCCAGGGCCAGGCCGGCGCGGAGCGAGCGGGCCAGCAGGAAGAAAGCGTCGGGGAGCTGTTCCTGAAGCTGCCGCCGCCATTGGGACTGGTAGTAGAGGAACAGCCCCATGGGAATGGCCAGGCCGATCAGGCCAGCCAAGCCGACGGTCCATAGTGCGGGGCGCCAGAGGAACATGGCCCCTCCCAGGACGACCGCCAGCAGGGCCATGATGCCCAGCGCCTGTTCCGGCGTCAGGCCCAAGCCGGTGCGCTGGATCATGCGGTCGAAGGCGGCATCCATTCGGGCGGCCCAGCCGCGGGGCGGCGGCGGCAAGGCGATGTCGCCCAGGAGACTGGATGGCGCTGTGTCGTGGCCGTTCAATCGCCGCTCCACCAACGCCCGTCGCCGCTCGACAAAGAAACGAACGAGGAAAAAGATCGCCAGGCCGACGACGGCCACCAGGCCGACGATCAACAGCTGGATGAGCGTCTCGCGCGTCATGAGGCTGCTCCGTCGGAGTGGGCTTCCACCGTCTTCCACGAGTCGGGCTGAGGCCCACGCGCTCGGAAAAGGTCCGCCGGCAAGTCGACGCCGGCGGCCCGCAGGCGGGCGACGAAGCGGGGCACATAGCCGGTGGCATAAAACTCGCCGACGGCTTGGCCGTCGTGAACCCCCGTCTGCTGGAAGCCGAAAATGTCGCGCACCAAGTAGCGCCGCTTTTTCAGGCCGACGATTTCCGAGATACGCATGATTTTTCGCGGCCCCCCCTTGAGCCGGGCCAAGTGGACGATCAAGGTCAGGGCCGTGGCAATGTAGTTGCGGATGACGGCCACGGGCATTTCAAAGCCGGCCATCGTCACCATCATTTCCAGCCGTGCCAGAGCGTCGCGGGTGTCGTTGGCGTGGATCGTCGTCAGCGAGCCTTCGTGGCCAGTGTTCATCGCTTGGAGCATGTCCAGCGCCTCGGGGCCGCGGACCTCGCCGATGATGATGCGATCCGGCCGCATCCGCAGACTGTTGCGCACCAACTCCCGCTGCTTGATTTCTCCCACCCCCTCCATGTTCGGCGGCCGGGTTTCCAGGCGGATGACGTGCGGCTGTTGCAACATCAGCTCCGCCGAGTCTTCGATGGTCACGATCCGCTCATCAGCAGGGATGAACCGTGACAGGGTGTTGAGCAAGGTGGTCTTGCCGGCGCCCGTACCGCCGGAAATCATCAGGTTGACACGCCCTTCGACTGCGGCGCGCAGCAACTGGAGCATCTCCGGGGTCATCGTCTGATTCGCCAGCAGGTCGTCGCAGGTGAGACGAACGCCGAAGCGGCGGATTGACAGGACAGGACCATCGAGCGACAGCGGCGGCACGATGGCGTTGACGCGCGAGCCATCCGGCAGGCGGGCATCCACCATCGGCGACATCTCGTCGATGCGCCGACCCACGCGGGCTGCGATCCGTTGGATGATCTGCATCAGGTGGGCGTCGTCGGCGAAGACCACGTCGGTCGGTTGCAGCCGGCCGCGACGCTCGATGTAGACGGTTTTCGGCCCATTGACCAGGATGTCGCTGATCGTCGGGTCGTTCATCAGCCCTTCGAGCGGCCCCAGGCCGAACGCTTCGTCCATGACCTCGCTCACCAGCCGCTCGCGATCGACCTCGTTGAGCATTTCGGTCGATTCGGTGGCCAGCCGCACCGCCAAGGCCCGCACCTCGCGGCGGAGGCGGTCCGGGGGCCAGTGGCTGATCTTGGAGATGTCGAGCATCTCGACCAGCTGGCGATGGACGTCGGCCTTGAGCTTCTGAAAGAACTGCTCGAACGACGATTGCGGACGCGGAGACGAAAGGCTGCTAGTAGGCCGCATGAGCTGCCTCGGAGGCTACTGTCAACTGCCCATCGCCGGCGCCGCCGGCGGCGGGCATCACGATGTCGAGGCTGGCGAGCCGTTCAGCGAACTCGCCAGCTTGTCGAAGTGGCGCGTGATGCTCGCCCAGCGCGCTGAACACACCAAGGGTTGTCCCTGGTTGAGGGCGTGGTTGACGCGCGCCACGTCGTCCGGAATCCACTCGAGGAACGGAAGGCCCAGGGTTTCCTGGGCCTTCCTCCAGTCAAACTGGCGGCGCTGACCGTAGCGATTGGCCACCAGCCGCACTTTCTCTCGCGGCAAACCGAGCTCTTGCAGCTTTTGCAGGAAGCGGCGGTTCAGTCGCAGCGAGGGCACGTCCAGCGGCACGACCAGGAGCACGGTCTCGGCCAGTTTCAGGGCCTGCAACCGTGCGGGGTCGAGGGAGTGACCGAGGTCGAGGACGGTGCGGTCCGCCATGGTGCGAAGGAGCACCAGCACTTGGGTCATCAGGTCGGGGTCGAATTCGACCGCGGTCAGCGTCTCGGGCTTGTACGCCAGGACATGAACACCGGCGGGATGCTCGACCAAGGCCCGGCGGAGGAGGGTGGTGTCGAGCCGATCGCGGTGCGGCACCAGGTCGGCCACCGAGTGCGCCGGCTCGAGGTCGAGGTCCAGCGCCAGTTCCGGCACTCCCTGGCCCATTTCCGCCAGGATCACTTGACGCGGATGACGATGCGCCAAGGCGAACGCCAGGCTGGTGGCGACGGTGGTCACGCCGCTGCCAGGCCGCGCCCCGGTGACGGCGATCGTCGTGCCGCGTCGCAGGTCGATGGTTCCCAGAATGCGAAACTTCTCCAGGGCCGCCAGCAATTCCTCCCGAAAACGGTTCTCGTCGAGATATTCGCGCGCTCCCTCGCGGATCGCCTGCCGGATGATCGAGGCATCCGCGACCGGCCCGACCGCGAGAACCGGCGCGGTCGTCTGAGTGAGGGCCTGCCGGACGACGGCCAAACCCGCGGACGGGTCGCTTCCCAGCACCACCAACACGAGGTTGGCCCCCGCCTGCGATAAGCGCACCGGCAAACTGGCGTAGCTGACGGCATCCTCGGCGACGCACTCCAACCCCGCCGCCAACACTTGGCGACGGAATTCTTCTCGCCGGGTCGGATCATCTAGGGCGACGATGGCGCGCATGCAGCCTCCCGCAGCAGTCTCATTCCACCAGCCGAATCCGGCAAACGTATGGATTCGGACGAATCCGCCCGGCTTGCCGACGGGCCGCATCCGTCACGGCACAGCCTGACGAGAGGGTGCACGGCTGGAGCGTCATGACCAATGCATCTTCCGTCGTCTCGACGGCGGCGATGCGGGCGGCCACAAAGCCGACCAACGTCACCGTCTCGCTCAGCGAAGGCTCCTGGCGGCAAAGCGGCCACACCCGACCCGTGCCATCCCGCGCCAAGTCGAACAAACATTCCCGCAGGTAGCTTAATTCCTCCGAATCGTATGCCGGGCCAACCCAAGCGCACGCCACCCGCACACTCCCCTCATCGGGCAGCACCAATTCCGAGTTGTAGGCCGCCAGGTCTGCCGCAGTGACTCCGTGGCGAATCTGTCTGCCGAGGTTTGCAAGATCGGTACGCTCGAACCACAACCAGCAGGCGTTGGGGGGTTCGGTCAGCCGATCCTCGACAGCCGCCAAGGCCAGGCGGACCGTCATCTCGTGCAGTCCGTCGGGGCCTGGCTCGGCAACCCAGCCTCGGGCGTGGCGTCGGAAACGTACCCGGTCGGGGCCATGGCGCTGCTCCACCTGGTGCTCCCACGATTCCGGTGAGCGCCCGGTTGCGTCCGAGCACAGCGCCATCGGCATGATCGGAGCCGCCGCCCGACCGAGCGGACGAAAGCCGATCACGTCCTGGTCGAGATAGGCCGTGGCGGCCGCTGCCAAGGACGCGAGACTTCCACCTGTCAGCGGGCCTTTTCCGTCCCAGACCTGGACGCGAACGGCGTTGATCGACAAGTTCCGCGGCTCGGTAGGGTCGTCAGCTCCCTTAGCGACTTGGAAGACCCGATCGGGCCAGGCGAGAGTGCCGACGACGACATTCCCGGCCCAATGGTTGCTATCGTTGGCAACAAGGCGAAATGGCCGCGCGCCGACCCAATTGCGAGGGGCAAAGCCCACGGCATCCGTCCGAGCTTGGCGCACCAGGTGGTGGATTGCCGCCGGATGGTTGAGAAGTCGGCAATCGTCCCACAGGGCTTGGGCCGCGGCCAGGGCCGCAGCCTCGGCCGCAATCTGGCTTTCCATCCGCAGCAGGTAGCGGCAGCCGGTCTGAAGCACGAGGGTGAGCAGCATCAGGCCGACGGCCGCAGCCAGGAGCAGCCAGAGCAGTGCCGAGCCAAGTCGGGGTTGGACCACGGACAGCCGTGCCATCACTGCCTCCTCACCGACGTGTCGCGGCGTCAGCGGCCAGCATTTTTCGGTTCCGCCGGGATTCGGAACCGATAGGAATAATCGGTGTTGCCGGGCACCGGTCCGCGTCGGCTGTCGGGCCAAAAATAGAGGGAGGGGCGGCGATTAACGCCGGTGTATTGTTCCACGGCCACCTGCACCGGTCGCGAAAGCGGCTTGAGGCCGAAGATGCGCACCAAATCGTCATCGCCGATGGTGATGCTCCCCCCATTGAAAGCCGCGACCCGCATGTCCTCGTTGGCGTACTCCGTGCTTTCCGGGTCCGAGAAATAAGCCGGGGAGCTGGTGCCGTTGCTCTTCAAGGCGGCTTGCCGCTTCGCTTCCAAGTGCCGCTGCTCCCCAGCCGGAAGCGGCACCAACGACAACACCCCTTTCGTCTTGCAGTACTCGATCAGGGCGGCCCGGTAACAGTTCATCTCCAGGGTGAAATGCACCGGTTTGTCCTCGGGAATCGGGGCAAACGTCGGCCAAAGGGTGTCCCGCTTGGCAATGACGCGGCAGCTGCGAGCGATGTTGGCCGTGCGCGTGGACGGGACCGACTCGTCGGGCCGCTCGATGCTGGTGGTCAGGTATACGTCCACCCATTCCCCGACCTGAATCATGCCCCCCACGGAATGCTCCTTGGTCACCGAGAGGTTGACGGCCCGCGTCCCCGGCACCAGGCGCATGTTCAACGCCTCGGGCTTGGTGATTTCCTGCAAGTGACGTTGTAGGAGCGGCTCATCGGCCTGGATGTTTTGGGCGGTGAAGCGGTAAAAGGCGGCTTCGCGAACCGGAGGCAGGTACTGTTTGGGATCGCGGCGGTATTCCGCCAATTCATCTTCCCGCAGTTGCCGCACCTGCACATCGCCAGGGCGGATGACGTCGCCCGCGAACAGGTTGCGAGTGGGCACCAACACGGCCGGGGCATCCGGCTTTTTCGCTTCCGCCGGCGGTGGGCGATCGAACACGCCGCTGACCTTGGCGGCGATGGCCAAGCCCAGGCCCAGCAAGACCGCGATGGTGATGGCAAACAGCGTGCTGGCTCTCACAGGTCTGCTCCTAGAGGACCTAGCGCGGCGCTTCGCTCCTTTGTATCGCTCCGGCCGGCCGGGCTTCAAGCCCTGGCTCCCTCCCTCTGGGGGAAGGCCCCTGAGGCCTCACCCCGGCAGCCTGGGAGGTGATCCCTTCCCCTCCTGCCCAGACAAGAGTCATCATTCCTTACGCATCGCCGTTCGGGCGACGAGGTCTCCCTTGGGCAGCGACGCGCCGATTAGCGACAAAAAGTTCGGGGCGGCCTGGGCCACCGGAAGTCGCACCCAGACCTCGACCGTCTCGCCCGGCGCCAGGGGCCGGCCTTGCTCGTCGAACATCCGCACATAGATGGCCGCCCCGGGGAGCCGCCCCGGGCCTAACGCTCGGCGAACCGCCTGACGCACGTCCTCAAGGTCGCCACCCAACGCCGCGACCCGCGCGCCGTCACGGCTGGCAGCCAGGAGCTGCTGGCGGACGATCAACACCGTGCCGAACTCCAAGGCGGCGCCGAGCAGGGCAAGCCAAATCGGGACAACCAGCAACAGCTCAAAAGTTAGCAGGCCCCCCCACCGCCGCCGGCTCCGCCGGCGGCCACTGCGAGGTGCCTGGCTGTCCGCATCAGCGTGCATGGCTCGTACGCTCCACCATCGCTTGGTCCCGAACGGGCACCAGCTGCAAGTCCCCGCGGAACACCCACAGCAACACTAAGGCGGTGGCCAGCGCCACCGGAAGGGAAAAACTCAGCAACCGGCGCCGCGGCTGCATGCCGAACGGCTCCCCCTTGCTGCCTGCCTTGCGCGAGAAGTCGCGGGTGGCGGCTTGGGTACCGCCGGCGAGGACGTGGTACGTTAGCCGCAGCATCGAAATGCCCAAGACCAGGAACAACGTGGCAATCAGCACGTAGAAGCCATACTTCGGACCGACCCACGCCCCGAGGGCGGCGAAGAGCTTCACGTCGCCCCCACCGCAAGTTCCGAGGATCCAAAGGATGAAGAAGACAGTGAACCCAAAGAGAAAACCGGCGACACTGAACAGCGCACCGACGCCTGCCCCGGCCAGCCAACTCCCGGGTTCGAGGTGCCATGTTAACCAGGCTTCCGGTTCAAATACCCAGACTGTCGCTCCGAGGCTGCCGAGCCACGCCCCGCGGACGACGTTCAGCAGCAGCCCGAGGCCTAGAAGCGGCAACGTCACCCACTTCGGCACGATGAGGCGTTTCAGGTCGACGTAAGAAGCGACCGACAGGAAAAGAATCAGGATGAGGTAACAAACCCAAGCCAGCACGGGGTCGGGGAAAAAAGCAGCAGGTGGCATGGCCCGAGGTTCCTTGCCCGGCGCAACAGTTGCGGGGATTTTCCAGAATACGCCTGTCCTGGCGCACTGCTATCCAGGCGGGACATGGCACGGTCCGCAACCCGAAGGATGGTTCCACCGTCCCAGTCGTTGTATCGACGGCGTTGTCGCTGTCGATGACAAAACCGGGTCCCTAGGGGATGCCTCGAGACCCGGTTCGAACGCAGAAACGAGACAACTGTCGTGTTGCGCACCCGTCAATAGAGCGGGTCGCCAAAGAGCGTGCCGGTGTTGTTCGAGCCACCGACGCCCGTGGTCGCCGACACGTTGACGATGACCGCCGACGGGTTGGGCGTGTCCACCGCGGCCGAGCCGTCCGTCTGGGCACCTTCCAGGGCCAGACTGATCAATTGGCCACCGAAGCTGTAGCCTTGACTCAGGATGCCGATGGCGGCAGCCAGTTCTTCGAACTCAGCATTGATCGAGTTGCGCAGCGTGACCCAC
>JANWYO010000086.1 GCA_025055215.1 Gemmataceae bacterium | reverse complement strand
GCATCGTTGATGCCTTTCAGGCCAGCGGCCTGCGCATCTTCGGGCCGACGAAGGAGGCGGCCCAGCTGGAGGCCAGCAAGGTCTTCGCCAAGCGGCTGATGCGCGAGGCCGACGTGCCAACCGCCGAATTCCGCGTCTTCGATCATCCCGAACCGGCGCGGCAATACGTTGAAACCCGGGAATATCCGGTGGTGGTCAAGGCCGATGGCCTCGCCGCCGGAAAGGGAGTCATCGTCTGCTCCAGCACGGAGGAGGCCTTGACGGCCATCCACCGCATCATGGTGCGGGAGGAATTCGGCCGCGAGGCTGGTCGGCAGATCGTCATCGAGAAGCGTCTCGAGGGGCCGGAGTTGAGCGTGCTGGCGCTGGTCTCGGGGCGGGTGATTGTCCCGCTGGAGCCGGCCCAGGACTACAAGGCCGCTTTCGATGGCGACCAGGGGCCGAATACCGGCGGCATGGGCGCGTACTCACCGACACCGATCGCCACGCCGGCCCTCCTCCGGGAAGTCGAGGAGGCCATCCTGGTCCCCACCGTCCACGCCCTCAAGCGCGGCCGGCGACCGTTCCGCGGCGTGCTCTACGCGGGCCTGATGGCCACCAACCAGGGGCCACGCGTCCTCGAATTCAACTGCCGCTTCGGCGATCCCGAAACGCAGCCCATCCTGATGCGGCTGAAAACCGACCTCCTCGACCTTCTCGAGGCCGTGGTCGATGGCCGGTTGGCAGATTTCGAGGAAAGCAAACTGGAGTGGGACCCGCGGCCGGCGGTCTGCGTCGTCGTGGCCAGCGGAGGCTACCCCGGGAGCTACGCCAAGGGAAAACTTATCCTCGGCTTGGAGCAGGTCGCCCGCCTGCCGGACGTCAAGGTCTTCCACGCCGGCACCCGGCGGGAAGATCAGCTGGTGTTGACCGACGGCGGTCGCGTGCTCGGTGTCACGGCGTTAGGCGACACGCTGGCCGAGGCTCGGCAGCGTGCCTATCACGCGGTGCAGCGCATCCACTTCCCGGGTGCCTTCTGGCGGAGCGACATCGCCGCGAAGGCCCTGGTCCCGCCCCTGGCTGTCACCAGTTCGGCAGCTGGTAGCGCTCCGTCGCCGCTTCCCGCAGGGCCTGGGCCAGCTTCGGATGGGCCTTGAGCACCTCGACGAAGGCGTCCTTTTCCAGAACGAAAATGTCGCACCGCGTCAGCGCCCGGGCCGTGGCGATGCGCGGCTGCGACAACAGCAGGCTCAGCTCGCCGAAATAGTCCCCCTCTCGCAGTACCCCGCGGCAAACGCCGTCACCATCCAGGATTTCCACCTGGCCCCGGCAAATGACGTACATCGCCGTGCCCGGCTCCCCCTTGCGAAAGATCACGTCGCCCGGCTCGAAGACGTCCGGCTCCAAGACCATCGCCAGATGGTGCAGCCCCGTCGGGTCACAACCCCCGAACAACGGCACTTTCTGAAGCACGTCGCGCGTCAGCACCTCGACCCAACGTCGGCCATCCTGCTCGATCAGGTCGAACGACGCCTTCGGACCCCAGGAACCGGCGGAGTAGTTCGGGAAATCGCTCGGCGGCTCGGCCCCCCAAGCCTCGAGGATCGGCTGGGCGATTCGCCAAGCTGATTCCACCAAATCGGTGCGGCTGAAGAGGGTGGCATCACCGATCATGGCGTTGTAGAGAAGCACTTCGTAACCGGTGCCCCGCGCCGCCTCGAACGACTCTTCGTAATCGAAACGCATGGTGACGTTCTGGAGGAGCATCGTCGGCCCCGGGACTTTGGCGTGGAAGCGCAGTTCGATCCCCTGATCGGGCTGCATGTGAAAGATGAGCTTGTTGGAGTCGAGCCGGGCAACGGTGGGAATGTCGCGGAAAAGGACCTCGGGGGCCTTTTTGAACTGGACGACGATTTCCGTGTCACGCTTCCACAGCGCTTTGCCCGAGCGGAGGTAGATCGGCACGCCGTGCCAGCGCCAATTGTCGATGAATAGCCGCAGGGCCACGAACGTTTCCGTGGCCGATTGCGGGTGGACGTCCGGTTCCTGGCGATAGCCGACGGCGGGGGTGCCGTCGGGCCGGATGCCGGGGCCATATTGGCCCCGGACCACATGCCGGCGAACCTCCTCCGGCTTGAGGATGCGGACCGAATCGAGGAGTTTCGACTTTTCGTTGCGAACGGCGTCGGCCCGGAACGACCCCGGCGGCTCCATGCACAGATACGCCACCATCTGGAACATGTGGCTCTGCACCATGTCGCGGAGCGCCCCGGTCTGGTCGTAGTATTGGCCTCGATTCTCAACCCCGACCGTCTCCGCCACGGTGAACTGGATGTGATCGACGTGCCGATTGTTCCACAGCGGCTCGAAGATGCCATTGGAAAAGCGAAACACCAGAAGGTTTTGGACGGTTTCCTTCCCGAGGTAATGGTCGATGCGGTAGACCTGGTCCTCCGACCAGTGGGCCAGGATGGCACGGTTCAACTCGCGGGCCGACGCCAGGTCGTGGCCGAACGGCTTCTCGATGACGAGGCGAATCCAGCCCCGCGGCCGAGAGTTGAACCCCGCGGCACTCAGCTGGTTGGAGAGCAGGCCGAAGACCGCCGGCGGGACCGCCATGTAGAAAATGAGGTTTCCCCCGGTCTGGTACTGCTGATCGAGCTGGTCGGCGAGGTTTGCCAGGCGCTGGAACGCGGCGAGGTCGGAAAAGTTCCCCGGGAGGTAATACAGTTTCCGGGCAAACGTCTTCCACGCCTCCAGGTCGAAGGGCTTGCGGGTGCTGAAGCGCGGGAGGTCGGCGGTGAGGCGTTCGCGGAACTGCTCGGTGGTCAGTTCCTCAAGGGCCATGCCGATGACAGCGAACTGCGGCGCGAGGCGGCGGTCGCAATAGAGATTGAACAGGGCCGGCATCAACAGACGTTTGGTCAGGTCGCCGGACGCCCCGAAGATGACCAAGAGGCACGGCTGGCCGACGGCCACCTCCCCGCTGCCGGCCCGGGTGACGCTCTGGCGGATGATGACTGACTCGGACATGGCGGCCGCTCCGGAGGAAAGAGTGGCGGAGGCCCCTGAATCTCGAGCCAGTCTATGGGCGGGCGCGGGCGGGCACAAGCGCTAGCGGAGCGGTGCGCCGGAAGGCGACCATGCCAACCCCGGCGTGGCGTGCCGCTAACGGTCGGCCCCGCGAACTGGTTCGGGGGCCGAGGGTCAATAAAATCTCGGCGGCGGGCCGACGAATATCCTGGAAAGAAGCATTTCGATCGAGGGCCACGACAATGACCGAGTCCGGCGTGTTGATTCTGATCGTGCTCGGCCTGGCGGTAATCATCGGGCTGTGGGCGGTATCCGCGTACAACGGGCTGGTCGTGGCACGGAACCGCTACCAGAACGCTTACGCTCAGATCGACGTGCAGCTGAAGCGACGCTACGACCTGATCCCCAACCTGGTCGAATGCGTCAAAGGCTACATGGCCCACGAAAAAGCTGCGCTCGAGGCGGTGGTCAACGCCCGGGCCGCGGCTTTCGGCGCGGCCCAGCGAGCGGCGGCCCGACCGGGCGATCCGACGGCCATGAAACAGCTGAGCGAAGCGGAGACGCAGCTGAGCGGGGCCCTGGGTCGGCTCATCGCCGTCGCCGAGGCCTACCCCGACCTCAAGGCCAATCAAAACATGCTTAGTCTTCAGGAGGAACTCTCCTCGACCGAGAACAAGGTGAGCTTTGCCCGGCAGGCCTACAACGACGCCGTCACGGCGTACAACAACCGGCGGCAGACCTTTCCGACGGCCATCGCGGCGAATCTCTTCGGCTTCGGGGAAGCGGCCTTGTTGGAGACCGCGCCGGCGGAGCGCGCGGCGCCGAAGGTATCGTTCAGTTGATACCCCGTTGACGACAACAGCGCCCATGGCGGGCGGGGTGGCGTGGCCGCCCCACTCCCCCCAGCGGCCGCCCAACGCCAGCCGCGACAACACGATGGCCACCGACTTTTTCCAGCGCCAAGACGAAGCGCGACAGCGCACCGCCTACCTGCTCATCCTTCTGGGCCTGGGTGTCTTGGCGCTGATCGCCTTGAGTTACTTCCTGGTGGTCGTCCTCTTCGTGGGTCTCGAAAGTAAGCCGGACGACCCGACAGGCTGGTTCCACCCCGAGTTGCTGATGTCGGTAGCGGGAGTCATCCTGCTGATCGTCACCGGGGGGAGCTTGCTCAAGAGCATGGAGTTGTCGGCGGGGGGCAAGGCCGTGGCGCTGATGCTCCAGGGACGCGAAGTCCTTCCGACCACGAGCGACCCGCGTCTCCGCCGCCTGCTGAACGTCGTCGAGGAGATGGCCATTGCCTCCGGCGTGCCGCTGCCGGCAGTCTTCGTCCTGCCGGAGTCAGGGATCAATGCCTTCGCCGCGGGCACCAGCCCGGCCGATGCCGTCGTGGCCGTCTCGGAGGGATGCCTCACCTACCTGACCCGGGACGAGCTTCAGGGGGTCGTGGCCCACGAGTTCAGCCACATTCTCAACGCCGATGTGCGCCTCAACATGCGCATCATCGCCCTGATCTTCGGCATCTTGGCGATCTCGCACGTCGGCTATGTCCTCATGCGGCTGGCGCCGCTCGGGAGGTCTTCCAGCGACTCGCGGGGCAGCGGCCAAGCGATGTGGTTATTGGGATTAGGGCTGTACCTGCTCGGGCTCGCTGGCGCTTTTTTCGGCTGGTTGATCCAGGCAGCGGTCTCTCGTCAGCGGGAATTCCTCGCCGACGCCAGCGCCGTGCAGTTCACCCGCAACCCCGGCGGCATCGCCGGCGCCCTCAAGAAAATCGGCGGTCTCCAGCAAGGCTCGCGCATCGACAATCCCCAGGCCGACGAAGTCAGCCACATGTTCTTCGCCGACGCTTTCTTCGGTCGCCGGCTTTCATCTTTGTTGGCGACCCATCCGCCCTTGCTGGTGCGCATCCGCGCCCTCGACCCGCAGTTCGATGGCCGGTATCCGCAAGTTCGGCCAGTGCACCTGGAAGCAGAAGGGGTCCCGAAGACGCGGTCGGCCTTTCCTTGGGTGGTCCCCGGCACCGGTCCGCTTCCGCCGGTCGTGGTTGCGGGCTTGGCGGACGCGGCGCTGAGGTCGGTCGGAAGCCTTCAACCGAATCATGTCGCCTATGCCGAGGCGGTCCTGGGCGACATCCCCGAAAGCCTGCGGACCGCCGCCGGCGAAGCGTTCACCGCCCGGGCCGTCGTGTTCGCCCTGCTGTTGGATGCTGATCCGGTGGTGCGGGAGGTGCAGCTGGGGATCCTCCAGGCCCAGGCGGCCCCGCAGGATTTCCGCGAGACGATCCGCTGGATGGACGTCGTGCGAGCCGTGCCCCTCCGCGCTCGGCTGCCGCTGCTGGACCTGACGGTGCCGGCACTGCGGCGAATGTCGCCGGCGCAGTATCAGGCCTTCCGCGGCTTGGTGGAGCGATTGATCCAAGCCGACGACCGCACCAGCTTGTTCGAATACGCCCTGTACTGCGTGCTGCGCGATGCCCTCGACGCCGATTTCCAGCGGCGGCGGTCGGCTCGGCCGCCGACCGCTGCCGAATGGGCCTCAGCAGCGACGACGGTACTCTCGATCCTGGCCTGGGAGGGACACGCTGACGCCGGCGCCGCGGCCGCGGCATTTGCCGCCGGCGCCAAGGTTCTTCCTGACGGTCCGCTGCCGCCGCAACTGAGGAGTCGCGAGCAATCCTCCGGTCGGCTGCTTGACCCCGCCTTGCAGACCCTGGCCCGGTCGGCGCCCCAACTCAAGCGACAATTCCTCGCCGCCTGCGTGGCCACGATTCAGACCGACGCGGCGGTGACGATTCGTGAGTTCGAGCTGCTGCGGGCCATCAGCGCCACGCTCGGCTGCCCGATGCCGCCGCTGGTAGCTGAGGCGGCTTAAGGTCGGCGGCCTCTCCGGTGGCGGGGCCGCTCACGCCAGGTTCATGCTCAGCAGAAACTCCGCGTTTGATTTGGTCTTCTTCAGCCGATTGACGAGCAACTCCATCGCCTCCACCGGATGCATGTCGGCCAGGACGCGGCGGAGCATCCGCACCCGCTCCACCTCATCGGGGTGCAGCAGGAGTTCTTCCTTGCGGGTGCCGGAGCGATTGATGTCGATCGCCGGCCAGACGCGCTTATCGACCAGTCGGCGGTCGAGATGCAACTCCATGTTTCCGGTGCCTTTGAACTCTTCGAAGATGACTTCGTCCATGCGGCTGCCGGTGTCGATCAGGGCGGTGGCGAGGATGGTGAGGCTGCCCCCTTCTTCGACGTTGCGGGCGGCGCCGAAGAAGCGCTTGGGGCGCTGCATGGCATTGGAGTCGAGACCGCCCGACAGGAGCTTGCCGCCGGCCGGCGCCTCGGTGTTGTACGCCCGAGCTAAGCGGGTGATGGAATCGAGGAGGATGACCACGTCGCGACCGCCTTCCACCATCCGCTTCGCCTTTTCCAGGGCGATGTCGCTCACGTGGATGTGCTCTGCCGGCGGCTCGTCGAACGTGCTGGCCACCACCTCGACCGTTGGGCCGGCGCAGGTGCGGAGCATGTCGGTCACTTCCTCCGGCCGCTCATCCACCAACAGGACGATGACGTACGCCTCCGGATAGTTGCGGCGGATGCTCAGCGCCATCTTTTGCAGCAGGATCGTCTTGCCGGCCCGCGGCGGCGAGACAATCAGCCCGCGCTGCCCCTTGCCGATGGGGGTGACGAGATCGACGACCCGCATGGCGATTTCATCCGGGTCGGTTTCGAGGACGATCCGCTTGTTGGGATGCAGCGGGGTCAGGTCCTCGAAGTTGGTCGTGGTGGTACGCTCCTCGGGCGGTTGGCCGTTGACCAGCTCCACCTGCATCAGGGCAAAGTTGTCCTGGCCCTCGACCGGGAGGCGGATGGGGCCTTCGATGACCAGACCGGTCTTGAGGCCGAGGCGGCGGATTTGACTGGGGGAGACGTAGATGTCCTCGGGCGAGGCGAGGTAGTTGTGGGCCACGCTGCGGAGGAAGCCGTAGCCGTCGGGCAGGACTTCGAGTGTGCCGGAGCCGCGGACGACCTCGCCGCGCTCGATCTGCTTGCGGACGACGGCGGCGATCAGTTGGCCACGGTTCATGCCGGTGTGGTCGGCGACGCCCTGCTTTTCGGCAAAGGTGAACAGCCGCGGCATCGGCAGGCGGTAGAGGTCCTCCAACCGCAGCGGACTGGACGGCATGGGGATCGAGTTGGGATCGACAGGTGGTTTTCGCTGAGGGCGCTTGCGAGTCACACTGCCCGACTCATCGCCTCGGGCGACGGTCATAGGCCATCCTCCCTAAAAATGAAAGACCATGACGACGACTGACAGTAGCCGGCCTGCCCGAAAGGCGGCCCGGGAGCGGCCTTTGCGGCCGACCGTTGCCGGAGTTTAGACTGACTAACGCACTTCGGGAGGCGACTGAGAATACCCTTGGAAAGCCCAGGAAGCGCCGCGGCGCGCGAAAAAGTGCTGAACACCCAGCCGGTTGCCTCGTCCCCAGGCCCGACCAGGCCGTAGGCGGCGGCTCCGCCGATGGCAATGGGGCGATTGGCCGCGATTATAACCGTCCCTGGAACCGTTGCCAACAATATAGCAAGCAAACCGAAAAAAAGCAAACCTGACCCGCCGCCGGGTTTTCCCGTGTCTCTCTGGATTTCGGCGGGGCGAGGGTGCAGCCGGGGAGAACGATTGATCGGTTCGCGCTGGCGTGATGACTGGAGACGCTCGTGTGGCACGCAGCGAAGCCTGGACCGACGAATCGAGGGCGCGAACCGAGGCATCCGGAGCGCGAAAAGTGAGCATCCGGACCTGCTTCGGCGTTGCGTGAAGTGCATGCCGGTCGGTCATTCCACCGAAACCGGGAGGAAGCTGCTTGGGAAAAGCCGGTGGCCGCCGGCGGAGCAAGCGGTTATCATGACCGTGGTTCCCGTCGGGCCGCGACCTGACGGTCGCGGCCCTGGCGAGGCGTCGGGTCGCCTCGCTCCCGCCCGGAGCCGTTCCTCCTGTTTCCTGTAAGGAGTCCCATTATGATCCGTTTGACGTTGCTGGCGCTGGCAGTCGCGTGCGTGGCCTTGGCGATGGCCCGCGCCGACGACACCAAGAAACCCGCCCTCCTGAACTTCAAAATGAAGTCGATCACCGGCCAGGAAGTGGACCTGAGCAAATACCAAGGGAAAGTGCTGCTCGTGGTCAACGTCGCCAGCCGTTGCGGCAACACGCCGCAATACAAGGAGCTGGAAGCGCTGCACGAGAAGTACGCGGACAAGGGCTTGGCCATCCTCGGCTTCCCCTGCAATCAGTTCGGCAAGCAGGAGCCGGGGACCGACGCAGAGATCGCCGCTTTCTGCCAGACGAAGTACAACGTCCGCTTTGACATGTTCTCGAAGATCGACGTCAACGGCGAGAGCGCGGCCCCGTTTTTCAAGCTGCTGACGCAGGCGCCGGCCAAGCCGAAGGGGCCCGGGCCGGTCTCGTGGAACTTCGAGAAGTTCGTGATTAACCGCCAAGGAGAGGTGGTGGCCCGGTTTGCCCCCAAGACCAAGCCGGACGCCCCGGAAGTGATTCAGGTTATTGAGGCGGAACTGGCCAGGAAGTGACCGGAGGCGGCGCTGCCGGGCCGGCTGAGGCCGGCCCGGCAGCCGGAAACGCTCGTCACGCCCCGTGGTAGTCGATGTCCTTGACCTCCAGTGCGTGCTTCTGGATGAAGTCCCGCCGCGGTTCCACCTTCTCGCCCATCAAAATCCGAAACATCTCATCGGCCTTGAGGGCGTCTTCCAGCTTCACCTGCATCAGCGTCCGCTTGGCCGGGTCGAGCGTCGTCTCCCAAAGTTCCTCGCCGTCCATCTCTCCCAGCCCCTTGAAGCGGGTGATGGTCAGGCCCCGCTCGCCGTACTTGCGAATTTCACCCGGAAGCTCGCGGAGGTGCGGCAACAGTTGGCGATGGTCGCCATTGGTGAGGATGAACCGCGGCGGCGGTTCGCGGCCGGCAATCCGCGGCAACGGCACCAGATCCCGCCCGCTCAACCCCAATTGCTGCAAGGCGTGCAGTCCGCGGTTGACTGCCCGGACTTCGTGCAGCTCCTGAACGAAGATCGTCGTCGCGTGCCCATTCCCTTGGCCATTGGCCGGTCCGGTTGCCTGCATTTCGTCCGCCACCACCAAGTCACGGCCCAGGCGCTGCTGCTCCTGCTGCCGGAAGGCATCCACTTCCTCTCGAGTGTTGAACCAGTGTTCCCGACCGCCGAGCACCACGCGGAACGCCGGCAAGCCGCTGGCAGTACTCCGCCCCAGGAGGTTGCCCAGGTGCAGTCCCCGACGTTCCAGGATCAGCAGCGACTCCTCCAGGTCACTGAGCACCTTGACTAGCCGTGCCAGCCGCTCTCCTTCGAACACCAGGTCTTTGGCCTCTTCCCCTGGCACGGGTTGCACCGTCAGCCGGCTACCTTCCAACCCCCGCTCCATCAATTCGCGGGTCATCTCCTCGGGCGTCTGCACATAGCGGACTGTCTTGCGCTGGGTCACTTTGTAGAGCGGTGGCCGGGCAACGAAAATCCGTCCCTGCTCGATCAGCTTCCGCATCTGCCGATAGAAGAAGGTCAGCAGCAGCGTGCGAATATGCTGGCCATCGACGTCGGCGTCCGTCAGCATGACGATCTTGCCGTAGCGCAGCCGGTCGGTGTCTTCGACGTTGCCGATGTCGATCCCGACGGCGGAGATGATGGCACAAATCTCCTCGTTACTCAGCACCTTTTCGATGCGCACTTTTTCGACATTGAGCGGCTTACCCCGCAGCGGCAGGATCGCCTGAAACATGCGGTCGCGGCCGCTCTCCGCCGAACCTCCCGCCGAGTCTCCCTCCACCAGAAACAGCTCGGACTCCTCCCGATCGCGGCTGGTGCAATCCATCAGCTTCCCGGGCAAGCCGCCGGAGTTGAGGATGCTCTTGCGGTCTTTCAAGGCTTTCTTAGCCTTGGCGGCGGCCTCCCGGGCTTCCGCCGCCAAGATCACCTTCTTCATGATCCGGTGCGCATCCTTCGGGTTCTCCTCGAGGTATTTGGCCAAGGCCTCGTGCACCGCACTGGCCACGATCCCTTCCACCTCGGGATTGTTCAGCCGAAGCTTGTTGTTCGACTCAAACTGCGGCTCCGGCACCTGCACGCTGACGACCGCCGTCAGCCCCTCGCGGAAGTCCGGCCCTTCGGGCTTCAAGTCGTTCCGGAAGAGGTTCTCTCGTTCGCCGTAAGCGCCCAACGCGCGCGTCAGGGCCGCCCGAAAACCGGACTGGTGTGTCCCGCCGACGGGGTTGAAAGCGTTGTTGGTGTAGCAGCGCACGCGCTCTTCGTCGCTGTTGACGTACTGCATCGCCACCTCCACCCGCACGTTGTCCACGGTGCGATCGATATAGATCGGTGGCCGATGCAGAACGTCCTCTGAGCGGTTGAGGTACTCCACGAATTCCGCCAATCCACCGTCAAACTTGAAGGTCTCTTCCCGTCCAGTGCGTTCGTCGCTGAGCTTGATGCACAATCCTTTGTTGAGGAAAGCCAACTCCCGCAGACGGGCTTCCAGCGTGTCGTAGTTGAAGGTGGCGTCGTGAAAGATCTCAGGGTCCGGGTGAAACGTAATTGACGTTCCGGTACGGCCTTCAGGGGCGGCACCGATGTCCATGACCTCTGTCGTCGCCCGGCCGCGCTCGTATTCCTGCCGGTACACGCGCCCGCCGCGGCGCACTTCGGCCTCGACCCAGTCGCTCAGAGCTGTCACCGCCTTGGCCCCGATGCCGTGCAGCCCCGCGGAGGTCTTGTACGTCCGCTTGTCGAACTTGGCCCCCGTGCCCACTTTGGTCAGCACCACCTCCAGTGTTGATTTCCCCAGGTCCGGATGAACTTCCACGGGAATGCCCCGGCCATCGTCCGACACGGTGAGGCTGCCGTCCACATGAAGCTTCACATGGATCGAGCGGCAGTACCCCGCGAGGGCTTCGTCCACACTGTTGTAGACAAGCTCATAGACCAGATGATGAAGCCCGTTCGCACTGGTGTCGCCGATGTACATGCCTGGTCGATGCCGGATGTGAGCGGCATCGGCAAGGTGTTGCACGCTTTCCGGCGTGTATTCGCCAATGGCATCGGCCATTTCCGGAGTGACTTCCAGCGTCGTCTGTTCGGTCATACCTTTTCAATCCTTTTCGTTAACGGCTGGCGAGGACCGCCACCGTGACGGGTCGTCCGCGTGGAAACGAAGGTCGCGAAGCACCCGACCGGGCAGCAGGCGGCGCAGTTCGTCGAGGAGACGGCGCTTATGAAACTGCGCCAGTTCATGCCGCAAAACGCTGCTGTGCACGAGGATTTCCAGGACTCCGCGCCGCAGCATTCCTACCTGAGTCTGGTCCGCCAGCGCCGGACCAACGACCCGGGCCCACGCTTCTTCCAGCTGCAATCGCTCCTGCCGCCGGCCCCAACCCCGGGCTGCAAAGAGCCGGCTCAGGATCTCGCCCAGGGCCTCAGGACCGCGGTTGCTCATCGGGGCTATTCCTTAACTCTGCCTCTCCGCGTCGCCTCCGTAGCTCAGCCTCCAGCTCCCGGACCCGGGCCTCCGCCGCCGCCCGGGCCTCCGCTTCCGCCCGCGCTCGCGCCTCCGCCGCCGCCCGCGCTTGCGCCTCCGCCGCCGCTGCTTCCTCTGCGCGCCGCCGCGCCTCGGCCTCGTCCCCCAGGATGCTCTCCATGTCTGCTAGACGGCCACTCAGGCCGACGTAGTCGGCAATTTCAGTGCCCGTCTCGTCGTAGCAGACAACGCAGTTTCCCGCAGTCCCCAGCCAGAGTTTCACCGGCTCAAGCCACAGCCAGCCGCGATCGTCAAGCGGCATGCGTGCGTACCCTTCAGGTCTCCACACGTACCCGATGAGCGTCACCGGCCCCTCCATCTGTTCACGGTCCACGATGACGTAATACGGGACCCGTGCTCGGTGGTAGTGTTGGACCTTTGTTTCCACATCGTTGATACGAGTGTTCGGCGAGACGACTTCAATGATTAACTCGGGTCCGACGCCCTCCTGTGCTACGTTGAAGGTGGCGTACTCCTTGTGCTTGTCGCGCACCCCGAAAATGACGCTTACATCAGGGCTGTGCTGCCTCAACTCGGGCACGTCCCAGACGACCAGCACGTCGTCGAGGACCAGGGCATGCTCATCCTCGGCCAACCGCGCCTCGAAGACCCCCACGAGGTATGCCCGGTCTCGGGCATGGGCCGTGTTGTTGACCATGACATCGTCCGGCTCCGGGTGCAGCGCGTCCTCGAGGGTCAGGGGAACCTGATCGAACTCAATCTTTCCCTCCGGCGTGGTCCGAGGCACGTAGCGCCAGCCGTACGGAAACTTGTCAAGCGGTGACGGCTTTGGCGGTGTCTGGGTTTGAACGGTCATAGTGGATTTTTCTCACACCAGGGGCATGACGATGTAACAGTACTCGGGGCCACAGCGGAACACGGCCGGGCTCTCGCCGTCGGTCATTTCCAGGGTCAACGTGGCCGACGGGTCAAGAACCCGGAGCATGTCGGTCAGAAACGAGGGCTCGAAGGCAATGCTGAGTTCTTTCCCCTGGAGGTCGATCGGCATCTCGACCTTGCAACGGCCGGACGTGGTGCCTTGGGCCTGCAACGTCAAGCGATTTTGCCCAAAATTGAGCCGAAGCCGGCGGGTTTCCTCATCGACGACCACGGCCGCTTGCCGAATGGCCGTGTGGAACGGGCCGACGCTCAAAGAGACCTTGGCCGTCGAACGCTTCGGCAAAACGCTGCGATAGTCCGGGAACCGTCCCTCCACCAGCCGAGAATAGATGGTGGCCCGGTCAGTCTGAAACATCGCTTCATTGGCCTTCAGGCAGACGCGAACCGGTTCCTGCGTGGACTGGACCACCCGCTCCAAGAGGCTCATCGCTTTCGTTGGCACGACGTGCGTCAGTCCCTTGGTGACATGTTCTTTTGGTCCGGTGGCTTCGCCTTCGCAAACCGCCAGCCGCCGCCCGTCCGTAGCGACCAGGCGGACCTTGCCTTCCTCCAACTCCCAAAGCACGCCCGTCATGGCGTAGCGGGCGTTTTCCTTTGCCGTGGCAAAGAGGGTCCGGCGGATCATTTGCCGCAGAGGCTCTGCCAGAACCTCGTGATGCACCTTATCGTCAAACGACGGCAAATCGGGAAAGGCGTCCGGTTCTTCACTCGGAATTTCGTACTCGTTGCTTTCGCCTCGAACACTAGCCACCGTAGAGTCAGCTTCCAGCCGCAACTGTTCGTCGGTAGACTCGCGCAAGATGGAAATGAGCGTCGTAGCTGGGAAAATGGCGTCGCCTGGCTCTTCAACCTGGATGCTCCGAACCTCCATGCGGATACCTAACTCCAGGTCCGTGGCCATGACGATGCAGCGATCCGGCTGCACGGAAAGCTTCAGGTTGCGCAAAATCGGCTTCACGTCCCTGGACGAGACCGCAACGCTTGCGAGTTGGCCGGCACTCAAAAGGGCTTCACGATGGCATACGGCCTTCATTGTGCGGATTTCCTTCAGCTTTCTGACGTAATCTCCATCAGCCGCTTAAAAGCCTGCGGCTAGTGTCAATATCTCCGACTGTCCTCGGTATCTCGTGATCTCCTCGACAGTTCGGGCTGAGTGCCCGTTGCGGAGAACCTGTCTATTGTCTGCGAGTTACTCGTCACCTTCAGTTGAGTTCACCCGCGTGATCCTCGAAAACTCCTGTTCTCACCGCGTGGGGTCGTCATGTCGTTGTCAGTGTTTCACCGGTTAGCAACAACTTGAGCACAACCGTTCGGAGTTCAGCGAAACTCTGCTTGGAGGGACTCAACGGCCGAGGCTAGTTCCGGGTTGGTTCGCAGGCTTGACTCCACCCGGCGGCAGGCACTGAGCACCGTGGTGTGGTCGCGGCCACCAAACCAGTCTCCAATCTCTGAGAGCGACAGTGACGTAAGCTGTCGCGCAAGGTACATTCCTATTTGGCGCGGCAACAGTATGTGTCGCGTCCGTCGGCGAGATTGAAGCTGCCGGACCCCGACGTGAAAGTGTTGGCCGACTCGCTGAGCGATCCGCTCTACGGTTGGCCGGCTGGCCTGAATTTCCTCGCCGAGTTGTCTCTGAACGTCTTCCAGACGTAACGTACCTTTTCGGTTGCGGGAAATGCCCACGAGGCGGGCGATCACTCCGCGAAGGTAGCGGCCGCTTCCCGTCAACTCCTTCGCCAACCAGGCGAGTACGTCGTCATCGACCGCCAGCCGACGCAGTTTGGCCTCTCGACGCAAAATAAGGTTCCTGCTCTCGGGTCCCAGGGGAGCCAGGCCGATAACGAGCCCACCGGCCAATCGGCTCACTAATCGTGTGGGCACGCTCTTCAGCTGGCGCGGTCCCACGTTAGCCGTGAAGACCATCGGGCGCTGTTCGCTGAGACGCTGGTCGAAGACAAACGCCAGCGTTTGGGCCGCTGATCCAGTCAGGTGCTGGAGATCCTCCACTGCCAGAAGGTCGGCGTCGGCTGCCAGCGTCCAGGTTTCCGGCTTCTGGCGGGCCACCCTAGAGAGTTCCCCGGCAGAGAAAAGAAGAGCGACCCGATTCGGCGCGTGCTGGCGGAGGTCGTTCGTCAGGGCGTTGACCAAATGCGTCTTGCCGGTTCCCGTCGGCCCATGCAGGAACAAGGAGGGTACGGTCGGCCGGGGTTTTGCCGACCGAAGGCCGGCTGCCAGCTGCCGGACTGCCAACCAGGCGCTGCGGTTTTCCGGGGTGGGCACGAACCCCGACCACGTCAAAGCATCCTCCAACGGGGCTGCGGAAGATGAGGGGAGACGGGAGTTGCTGCCACCGCGCTGAGAGCGGGAGAAGTCGCTCATACAACAAATTTTACCGACCAGCGGCCACGGGGTAAAGGACAAAGATCAGACGTTAACATTTTATTTCGCAAGAGGTTGAGACAAAATATGGCCATGCTTCCGCGCCGGTTGCGTCAGTAGGCTCTGGGCGGCTATACTCGAAATCACCAGAGGTCAGCCGGTCGCCGCATCGATCGACACAGTTCAGCGGTTAGGTTTCTGACCGGCCTTCGTCTTAACCTTCAGATCGGCAACGTCAAAGGGACGAGCCGGCCAACGGCAGGTGCACCAGGGTGCGACCTCAACAGCGGAAACAGTCCCGGACTGCCTCAAAGCCCGTGGCAGATGTCCGGCGTGCCGAGTTTGAGGCGCTCTATCAGCGCCATGGACGCGAAGTCTGGGCAACGGCATACGCCCGTTGGACAAACGCCGACGGAGCGCTCGACATCGTCCAGGAAGCGTTTCTGAGGCTTTGGAGGGAGTGGGAAGCCGGCGAGGTGATCCTGAATCCCCGAGCCTGGCTACTTCGGGTGGCTCGAAACCTCGCGGAAGATTATGTCAAGAGTTCGTTTCACCGGAACGGAACGCAGCCTCCGCCGGTGTTGAACGATGTCCGGTCCACAGAGCCGATGCCTCTGGAGACGCTGGAACGCGATGAAACGTTTGCCCGCCTGCGTCGGGAACTGGAGCAGCTATCGCCGGCCGACCGGGAAATTCTGACGCTGCGTTACGCCCTGGGCTACAACGCCGCAGAGATCGCCGAGACCTTGGGGATCCAGGTCTCGGCGGTGCACATGCGGTTGAGCCGTGCCCGGCAGCGTTTGGCTGAGCGCTTAAGCGCTCAAGGAGTAGGACCGATCCGATGAATGCCTTTTATCCCCCTGCGACGGCCCGTGACCACAACTGGTCACCGGAAGACCTCGATGCCTTGTTGCGGAGTTTCTTCCAGGCAGAGATGCCGCATCCTTGGCCGCCGCTGGCGCTGCCGGCGGAGCGGCGTCAGCCGAGCCGTGGGCCGCTTGTCCGTGGGCGCTGGCTCTTGGCCGCCTCGTTGGCGTTGCTTTTGGGCGGGACATGGTTCCTCTCCGCCAAACTCGGGCCGGGAGGAATCAAGCCCGAGCCGTTCTCAGAGCATGGAGCGGCAGCGCGGCGGCAGCCAACCCCACCCGCGGCCGTTCGCCCCGCAGACGACTTCGACGCCGCTCCCGCGACCGGCCGGTGGCGCTGAGATCGGCGCTAACCCCTTGCGAAATAAGCGAGTGAAGACCCCAGTGGCTCGGAGGTTTTCAGGGCTGCTGGGGTTTTTTCCCGTCCTTGCCCGTTGCGCCCGGCAGATCACTGCACGCCGCCCCAAGCCCGCAAACTCGCCGCAGTCTCCAATCACGACCCGTGTTTTTGATAAACTAGCGCCGGGTTCCACCAGGACAGGGTGTGCCGAGGCGCGGTCGTGCCATGCAGCAAAAAAACCTCCTGCTGTTTTTTCTTGTCTCCCTGGTAATCATCCTGGGCTGGACGCAGTTCCAGAATTGGATGTGGCCTCCGAAGCCCCGCAAGCCCGCGCAGCCTGAGGCGATCCTGTCGAAAGCACAGCTCGAGCAGGTTCGGCGGGCCGTCGGGGGTCTGTTGCCAGCGGTAGGGACTGGCCTTGGCCCGGGGGTGGTGGCGAGCTTGGCGGCGGCGTTGCCGCCGCCGCCAAAAGCCAAGACGCCGACTCCCCAGCCAGCGCGCCGGGCCCCCGAGTTGATCACGCTCGGCAGCGACGACCCGGCCAGTCCGTTCGACCTCAAAGTCGTGCTCACCTCACAGGGGGCGGGCGTCCGTGACGTGGTGCTGAACAAGTTCCAGGAGGCCGACCGGTTCGGCTTGCCGGCAGTGCGGGCGGACAAGACACCGCGACCGCTTCGGCTCGTCCCGGGCGGCGGCGAACCATCGCACCTGCTGCTGCATTATGCCCAGCCGGAGGATCCGCAGCCCTTGGACGCGCTGGCCAAGGAAGTTTGGACGGTGGTCCGCCGACCCGAGGCGGGCTCGCCCCCCAACGGCGAGCAGCAGGCGGTCTTCAGCTGCGACTTGCCCGACCAAGGCGTGCGGATCACGAAGACCTACTCCCTGCGGCCAGGGAGCTACCATCTCGATCTGGCGATCAAGGTCCAGGCCCTGCCGGCGGCGACCGCCGGCGGCGGCCGGCCACGCCCTTTCCGTTACCAACTGACCGGAGCGCACGGCTTGCCGATCGAAGGAGAGTGGTACACCACCGTTTACCGCAATGCCTTGATCGGGACGCAGGAGAGAGGGGGCTACCATCGCTACATCGAAGACGTGCGTCAGATCGAATGGTGGCAGGGCGGCGATAAGGTGGAGCGGACGCCGGACAAGAAAATTCGCTACGCGGCGGTGGCAGTGCAGTTTTTTGCCTCGGCGGTCGTGGTCGCCGAGGCCGCCGAGCAACCGACCGGGCGCGACGACTTCATCGACCGGGCCCGGGCGACGCACGAAGGCGGCGTCATGAAGGGGCAGATCAAGCGCCTGGAGCGGCAGCGGCTGGTCTTGAGCAATGCGGCCGACCGACGCGAGTACACCTTCGAGTTGTCGCCGACGGCCGCTTTCACTGCCGCCCAGGCCCATTTGCGCGACGACAGCCAAGTCCTCGTCCTGTGGTCGTACGACGGCGACCGGTTGATTGCCCGCGATTTCCTCCCTGAGTCGCAGACGCCACCTCTGGTCCATGAGGACATAACGGTGCGGCTGCGGAGCGAAGCGTTCACCGTGGAGCCGGGGGGAGAGGTGGAGCATCGCTTCCTGCTGTATCACGGGCCGGTGAAGGTGCGGCTTCTAGGGCAGCTCGGTCGGGAGGGGTGGTTCGGGGCCGAGGACCCGCTGCGGGTAGTTGAGCCGGGGCTGGTCGATCGCTACGAGACTACCCTTGGCCTGTATACACTGACGGACTATCCCTCCCCCGGCTTTTTTGGCAGCATTGGCAGCCTGACGGGGCTGACGCCTCTGGTGATTCTCGTCACCAACTTCATGCACTGGCTGTTTTGGCGGCTGCACCATGTGGTCCCGGTGTACGCCTTGTGCATCGTCGGCCTGACGGTGATTGTTCGGGGGCTGATGTTTCCCATCAGCCGCCGCCAGGCGATCACCAGCCAGCAGATGCAGCAGAAAATGCAAAAGCTCGCCCCCGACCTGAGGAAATTGAAGGAGAAATACAAAGACGATCCCCACGCCCTGATGGTCGCCCAGCAGGAGTTGTACAAGCGACACGGCATCAATCCGCTGGCGACGATGGGCGGCTGCCTGCTGCTGTTGGTGCAGATGCCGATCTTCCTCGGGCTGTATTACGCGCTTCAGGAGAACATCTTCCTGCGGCTGGCATCGTTTGCCTGGATTCGCAACCTGGCGGCGCCGGACATGCTGTTCTGGTGGTCGCAGCGGATTCCGTACATCAGCATGCCAGGCGACCAGGGCGGCATCCTGTTCCTGGGGCCGTACTTCAACCTGCTTCCCGTGGTGGCGGTGGCGTTGATGCTGGTACAGCAGAAGTTGATGACGCCGCCGCCGGCCGACGAGCAGCAGGAGATGCAGCAGAAGATGATGAAATACATGATGATCTTCTTCGGGCTGCTGTTTTACAGGGTGGCGTCGGGGTTGTGCATTTACTTCATCGCCAGCAGTTTGTGGGGGCTGGCGGAGCGTCGGCTGCTTCCCAAGCTCCCGGAGGCCGGGGAAGCCGCGGCGCCGGCGCCGCGGCCGACCGCATCCCGCGGCAAGCCCCGGGCAGGGCGCGACTCGAGGGCTGACGGCGCGTTCCAGAAACTCCGGGACTGGTGGCATGAGATCCTCGAACAGGCCCGGAAGAAATAATCCCCGGCTGCGGCGCATCCCCGATCCCCTGGCTGGAAGTCGGCGTGATTCCGCTCGGTTACTTGTGGCTTATTCCGGTGTTTGTCGTCGGCGCTGCCGTCGGCAGCTTCCTCAACGTCTGCATCCATCGGCTGCCGCTGGAGAAAAGCCTTCTGTGGCCGGGTTCGCGCTGCGTCAGTTGCCTGGAGCCGATCCGCTGGTACGACAACTTGCCACTCTTGAGCTGGTGGCTCCTCCGGGGCCGCTGCCGAACCTGCGGGGCGCGGTTTTCCGTCCGCTACTTCCTGGTCGAACTCCTGACCGCGGCAGGGTTCGCGGCCCTGTTCCACCTGGTGGTGCTGGAGAACGTGCATCGGTTCGAGCTGCTCAGCCGGCAACAATGGTCGATCCACGAGCGGGGTGAGGTTCCCTGGGAAGCCTGGGTGGTCGTCGGGCACCACGCCCTGTTGTTCAGCCTCCTGGTGGTTACAAGCTTTTGCGATTTGGACCACCGCGAGATTCCGCTGTCGGTGACGGGCTGGGGGACGGTCGCCGGCTTGGCGTTCGCCATCGCCTGCCCTTGGCCCTGGCCGCATACCGTCAGTGAGGCCCTGGCCGGGATGCCCCAAGGGCTACCGTGGTGGCTGCTGTCGCCAACAGTCGGGCCACGCTTCGGCTTGTATCCCTGGCCCGTCTGGGGACCGCTCCCCGATTGGCTGTCGCCCGGTGACCCGTGGACGACCGGCCTGGCCACCGGCCTGGCCGGCCTGCTCGTCGGCTCCATCCTTGTCCGCAGCATCCGCTTCCTCTTCAGTGTCGGCCTGGGCGTCGAAGCCCTCGGCCTGGGCGATGCCGACATCCTGATGATGGCCGGGGCCTTCCTCGGCTGGCAGCCGGCCGTTATCGCCTTCTTCCTTGCGGTCTTTCCCGCGGTGGTGTTGGGGATCGGGCAACTGATCGTCCGCGGCGAACATGCCGTACCGTTCGGCCCGTCGTTAGCGGTCGGCATCTTGGGCGCGATGCTCGGTTGGGCCTGGATTGCCCCTGCGGTTCAGGTGTTGTTTTTCAACGGCCTACTGTTACTCGTGCTGGCTCTTTTGAGCGGCACGTTTCTGTTTCTTTCCGGCTTGGGGCTGGGACTCATGCGGAAGATGCGGGAGTGAAGTGTGCGCAACGTGGTCATCGTGGATTATGGCATGGGAAACCTCCGCAGCGTGCAGAAGGCGCTGGAACGGGTCGGCCAACCCGCGACCATCAGCGCCGACCCAAGCCGTGTGGCCCAGGCCGACAAGCTCGTCCTCCCCGGCGTCGGCGCCTTCGCCGACGCCATCGCCCGGCTGCGTGAAGCGGGCTTGGTCGAGCCGATCCTGAGCCACATCCGCGCCGGCAAGCCGTTTTTTGGCATCTGCCTGGGGATGCAGCTGCTGTTCACCACGAGCCACGAGGACGGCCGGCACGCGGGGTTGAACTGGTTTCCTGGCGAGGTGGTGCGGTTTCCGCCGATTCCCGGGTTGAAGGTGCCGCACATGGGTTGGAACCAGTTGCGGATCCGGCAACCTGCCCCGCACTTGCGGGGACTGCCGGAGAATCCCTCGGTCTATTTCGTCCATTCGTATTTTCCGGTGCCGCGGGACCGGAGCATCGTCGCCGCTGAGACGGACTATCCGACGCCGTTTGCGTCGGCGATCTGGTGCGAGAATGTGTTCGCCACTCAGTTTCATCCGGAGAAGAGCCAACGGGTGGGGTTACAGATCCTGCGGAACTTTGCCGAGTTGACGTGATCTTGGCCTGCTTAGGTGGCGGGGATGGCGGACCCGCTCGGTCCAGGAGCCGGCCGGTTTGATATGATGTCCGAGTTGGTTCATCGCCCTGTCGCCGTTTGACGAAAGGGACGACGCATGGCTCACGTGTTTACCGACGACAACTTCGAAACGGAAGTGCTGCAAGCAAAAGAGCCGGTGTTGGTCGATTTCTGGGCGCCGTGGTGCGGACCGTGCCGGCAGATGACGCCGATCATCGATCGGCTCGCTCAGGAGATGACCGGGGTGAAGATCGGCAAGGTCAACGTTGATGACTGCCCGGGCTTGGCCACCGAGTACGGCATCAGCTCGATCCCGGCTTTGTTGGTCTTCAAGGGGGGCAAGGTGGTCAGCCGGATGGTGGGCGTGCAGAGTGCCGCGCTGCTGAAGGAGAAATTGGAGGCCGCGAAGGCGTAGCCGAGCGGCGGGCGGCGCCACGGGCCGGGCCTGCCGCTTGGCGGCGGGCCCGGCCGCGCCCTTGGCCGGCACACAAGAAACTCGAGTCACTGCGCCTCAGATGTGACGCTGCCAATCATTTCGTCGCCGGCTGCGGCAGCAACAGACAAAACCTTCGTTCAACGTGCCCCCGGACGTGGCGCTGCCGATCACTTGGTCGCCGGCTCCGGCAGCGGCACCCCTGCGGCTTTCAGCGTCAGGTCGAACTCCTTTTGCGGCTCCCCGGTAATGTAAAATCCCCGGCCTTGCTCGCCGTTGATGAACACCTCCACCCGGAAGCATTCGAAGCAAATCACCAAGTCCACGGTCTTCCCGGCCGCGTGCAGCCGGAGACCATGCCGCGGTTGGAAGCAATTCGCCGCGATGCCGTAGTTCTCCTCCACGCCCAACCGCAGCACGTCGGCCAGCAGCCTGCGCTCCGCCTCCTTGTTTACCTCCGTCTTGCCGAGAACCTTCCAACCGTGGAAGCCGTCACGCGCCTCTGCCCGCTTGCCCTTTTGCTTAAACTCGGGTCCCGGGTCGAGCGAATAGAGTTCGAACGTCTCCGCCTTGTCCAGGAGTTGGTCGACTTCTTCCGGGATGCGGTTGTCGCCCAGGATGTGGTTCGGGCTGATTGGCCCACCGACCACCGCGGCCTGACCGTCCTTGACACGGATCAGGATCGTCTTCAGCGACAGCGGGTTTCCCTTCTGCTGCACCATCACCAGCCAGCCTTCGTTACCGAGCACCTCGTCGAGAAGTTGGCGGTCAACCTGGTTGGCGATCTTGCCGCGAAACTTGGCATAGGGAAAGCTTTCGATCTTGGGCGGGCGCTCGCCTTGGAGGAGTTGGTGGGCGACCCGCTCTACCGCCTTACGCAGGTCGGCCCGGTCGCGAACGAGTTGGCGTCGGCGGTCGAGCCAGGGAACGTCGGCCAAGGCGAGCATTTCCTTGGCGTCGTTGGCTGCCGCAGCGCTGAGGTACTTGACCGCCAGCTCGCGAACCGCAGCCGGGGCGTGTTCCGGCTTCAGGTCGTCGGCCCAAGCCCGGGGGCCCTCTCGCAGGCCGGCGACCTCAAGCAACACCACGGCCAATCCGCCCACGCCACGCGCTACGAGCCTCATCGTTCAGCCCTCCCGTTGCCGTCCCGCAGGCGAAGCCAAGTCGGACGGCGTGCTTGATGGCACGTATACCGAAGCAAAAGATTTGCATCGAATTTGAATCGCACCCCCCATTGTCCCGCCTTCACCCGACCCGGGCAAGACGGCTTCCTGGAGAGGTGTCTGCATGGATTCCGACGCGGTGGTACAGCGGGGGAGAGGAAGTGATCGGTTCGCGCTCGCGCGAGGATGGGAGCCGCGTGCTGGGCACGCGGGGAGATTTTTTGTTTCGCGCTCGCTGCACGCCCAGCGGGCGTGAAACGAGGAATCAGCGTGGCGAGAAACCGCCGCCTGGAGCGCCCAACCCGCCCCAAAACGGTAGGTACACCTGCCCTGCGGTGTCTGTCGCTGAATTGGCAGGTTCACTGACGGGTCGGTTCGCGGGCAGACGGTCCCTGCGACGACCGCTTCGGGCCCACCGGACCCAGACAAGGAAACCCGGTTTCGAGGTGAAACCGGGTTTCCCATCGGGCGGGGCGGCTTTCAACCGTTCTCGCGTTTCTCCTCGACCAAGGTGCGGATGCGCTCGGCGAGGAGGGCGACGTCGAACGGCTTCTTGAAAGCTTCGCTGAAGCCGTAGTTGACCAGCTGTTCTGGGGCGGCCTCATCTTCGCTGGCCAAGGCGATGATGAGGGTGCTTTCGTAGTGGGGATTGCGGCGGAGGTTCTGGGCGATTTGCAGGGCTTCGCTGCGACCCATCGCCAGGTCGATGATGATGGTGTCGGGGTGAAAACTTTCGGCCTGGATGCCGGCCTCGAAGCCGCTGTTGGCCAGCTCGTATTTGTAGTCCTCGTCCTCGGGGAGAAGCTCCTTGAGGCGGTCCACAAAGAGCTTGTCGGCGCCGATGATGAGGATTTTGTGCCACCCCTCCTCTTCCAGTTCGCCCAGCGGCATGCCGTGCTCTTTGAGGAAGCGGATGAGGTGTTCCCTGGGGATGCGGCGGTCCTGACTGCCGGGGATGCGGTAGCCGCGCACCCGGCCGGAGTCGAACCACTTGCTCACCGTCCGCGGCGCGACTTTGCAGATTTTCGCGACTTGGCCGGTGGTGAAGACTTTTTTCATTGGCAGGCTCTCCCATCTGAAGTTTTTGGGCCTTGAGATCGGCCGGGCCTTGGGGCCGCGGCCGAGAAAACCACCCGCCCGCCTCGCGGTGCCTCTGGGCCCGAGCGGTTGCGGGAAACGACCGTCGGGGCCTCCTGCCAGGGGTCACGCCGGCATCGGTCCAAGCGGGTTGCGCCGAGTTCAGCCGCGCTGGTCGCGGGCCGGCCGCCCGGAGTCGGGCCTGTGAACCGCGCTCCTTGCCGTTCACGCCGGGATGCTCGACTGCCTCGGCTATCTTGATACATCGGTTAAGAATCCCCCCAAGATGAGAAGAAGCTCATAACTTGGGGAGGTTCTGCCGGTTTGTTCTCCTCTATCGGTTCCCCGCCTTGCCTGGTTCGCTCCAGGCCGCGGTGGCCAACCCCGGAGGACAGCACCGACACGTATTATGTCGCCTGCGAGAAGTCGCGCACTTCAGGGAGAATCCCTAGGAACGGCCGAGACAGCCCTGCCGAGCCTGCGGGGGGTGCCGAACGCACCGAAGATGCCGCGGCTCGCTCTGTTCCCACCGCATTGTATCCCCTTGGGCAAGGGGGCGCCAGCGGCGTTGCTTGACGGCTTGCGGCGGCGATTCTAGAGTGGTCCCAGGAGACCTGCACCATGCCTGTGCTGACCAAGCCGCCGCTGAATCCCCGCCACGAAATCTTCCACATCGATCGCATCCTCGTCCCGGAATCCGATCGCCTTCCGCGGCGGACGCACAAGATCATCGCGGTCCTCCCGGCCTACAACGCCGAACGCACCTTGGCTGCCACCTTGGCCGACATTCCCGTCGGCTCCATCGACGAAGTCGTTCTCGTCGATGACGGCAGCACCGACCGCACGGTGCAGGTGGCCCGCGAGATGGGCCTGACCGTCATCGAGCACCGGCGCAACTTCGGCTACGGCGGCAATCAGAAGACGTGCTATCGCTACGCCCTCGATCACGGTGCCGACATCATCGTGATGATCCATCCCGACTACCAGTACGATAGCCGCGTCATCCCCCTCGCCGTCGGTTTCATCGAGCTGGGCATCTGCGATGTCGTCCTCGGCAGCCGCATCCGCTCCCGCGACGAGGCCTTGCGGGGCGGCATGCCGCTGTACAAGTACCTGAGCAATCGCTTTCTCACAGCGGTGGAGAACTTCGCCTTGGGCCAGAACCTGGGCGACTTCCACAGCGGCTTCCGCGTCTGGCGTCGCGCCGTGTTGGAGCGCATCCCCTTCGAGCGCAACTCCGACGATTTCGTGTTTGACACGCAGGTGCTGGTGCAGGCGGTGCATCAGGGTTTTCGGCTGGGGGACGTGCCGGTGCCGGTGCGCTACTTTGCAGAGGCCAGCAGTATCAACTTCGTCCGCAGCGTGCGCTACGGTTTGGGCACGCTCGGGGTGGTCGGGGCGTATTGGCTGCATCGGCTGGGGGTGCGGCGCTCGGCGCTATTTGAGCCGCGGTCGGCGGCGGTGGGCGAGGCCCGTTAACGCGCCTCGCCCCACACCGTCAGGCGTGCCCCCTCGTTAGCCGCCCCCGTGACCTTCAGGGCCGTTTCCTCCAGGGCAAAGCGCTCCCGCAGCCGGCGAACGAGATCGCAGGCCTGTTCCTCGTCGGCGGCCACCGCGAAGACCGTTGGCCCCCACGAACTCTGACCCACTCCCGGGATCCCTTGCTGACGGACAAAGTGCACCAACTCAGCGATGCGGCCGCTGGCGTAAGGCCCGCCTTGCACCGGCGCGAACATCTCTCCCGCGCGGGCGTTGAACTCCTGGAGCGCCTCGCTGAAGGCGGCCCAATCGCGCTCGACGACGGCGGGCAATAGGCCGAGAAGGACCAGACGGCAGAGTGCGTCGGTGCGGGCCGGGACGGGCGGGGCCTGGGCGAGGCGTTGGAAGGCGAGGGTTTCGCTGGTTCCGTGGAGCCCGGGGTCGGCCGAAGCCAGGGCCAGCACGAGGCGCCATGTGGAGGGGAACTCGAGGCGGACGAGGAGCGGGGCGAAGGTGCCGGCCGGCCCGTGGCCGCCGTCCACCAGCAGGCCGCCGCCTGCGAAGCCGTGCAGTCCGATGGCGGAGCGTTGGCCGCGACCCAGCAGGCGTGCTGCCTCGGGAAGGGGTAGTGGGGGCAGTGCCCAGGCGGCATGGAGGGCAGCGGCGACGGCCAGCGCCAGCTGCGTGCCGGTCCCCAGGCCGGCGTGTTCGGGGGCGGAGCGCTCGAGGGTCAGCTGGAGCGGCCGCACCGCCTGCGGCGGTGCGGCCGCCGCCACCCGCCGGGCGTACGCCAACATCCGCTCCGCCAACGGCCCCGCCGCCCGCCAGGCGTCGCTCGGCTGAACCACGAGCCGAAGCCCGGGCTCGCGAACCATCAGGCCGACGCCCCCAAAGCAGCGGGTCACCCCTCGGTGGCTTGCTCCGCTCCCCGGGCCAGGCTCCCCTGGAGGGAGGCTCAACAGGCCGAAGTGCAGGCGGCTGGCCGCCTCGACGACGATCATGGGGGCTGGCCTCCTGAGCCGGCGGGGGGCCGCCGACTGGCGGCCACCCGCCGCAGGTGCTCTTGCAACACCGCCCAGGCCCGCCGCTCTTGCTCGCCCCCCGTTTTCTCCACCAGCACCGCCAGCTTCCGATACTCCGCCTCGATCTCCTCCAGCGGCAACAAGGCCGTCCGCGTCGCCAGAATCGCCCCCTCTACCACGGCGTGCTTCGCCCGGTTGAAACCGAAGAAATCCCGCCGCCGCCCAGCCGCCACCACCTCCGCCTCAAACGTCGCACGCTCCGACCGTTCGTCGCAGGAAACCACCCGAAACTCGTAGTGACGACAGGCATCCCGCAGCACGAAGCCTCGCACGACCGTCGCCGGCTCCACCGCCGGCGGTTCCAGCTGCCCCACCGCCGCCTGCGCCAAAAGCAGCACATCGTCGGTGACGTGAAACACCCCCTCGCCATGCGCCCTCAGGTTGCGGTATGTCTGGGCGGTGCGGTACGGCCGGACCACCAGCCGATCCATCGCCGGCGTGACGATCGGCCCCATCGGCGCGACATGCACCCCTCCATCGGCGGACAGCGTGGTGACAATCCCTTCCAGGATCATCGCAAGGCTCGCAGCAGCCCCTCGGCCTTGTGCCAGGTCTCGTCATACTCCCGCTCCGGCGTCGAATCCGCGACGATGCCGCCGCCGACCGGGAATTGACACCAGCCTCGGCCGATCGTGAAGGTGCGGATGAGGATATTGCAGTCCATGTCGCCGGCAAAGCTGATCCAGCCGAGACTGCCACAATACGGCCCCCGCGCGGTTGGCTCCAGTTCGGCGATGATCTCCATCGCCCGAATCTTCGGCGCCCCCGTCACCGAGCCTCCCGGAAATGTCGCCCGCAGCAAGTCGATCGGCCCCAGCCCCGGCCGCAGCTCGCCGCGCACCTCCGACACCAGATGATGCACAAACCGGAACGTCTCCAGCCGACATAGGGCCTCGACCCGGATCGAGCCGTAGCGGCACACCCGGCCCAGGTCGTTGCGGAGCAAGTCGACGATCATGACGTTTTCCGCCCGGTCCTTGGTGCTGGCCAGCAGGTCGCGGCGGCGGGCGGCATCCTCGCTCGGGTCGGCAAGCCGCGGCCGCGTTCCCTTGATCGGCCGGGTCGTCACCACCCCCTGCTCCAGCCGGAGGAAGCGTTCGGGCGAGGCGCTGGCCAAGACGAAGTCGCCCAGGTCGAAGTAGCCGGCGAACGGGGCGGGGTTGCGTTCCCGGAGTCGGCGGTAGAGTTCGAGCGGCGGCAGTTGCGCGGGATAGAGCAGCCGCTGCGACAGGTTGACCTGAAAACAGTCGCCAGCATGGACGTAATCGATCGCCCGCTGCACGGCGGCGAGGTAGTCGGCCCGGGAGAAGTTGCTGAGCACGCCGGGCAGGGGCCCGGCGGGCACGGTGGGCGCTTGCAGCACCAGTGGCTCGGCCACGGGACCCCACCGTGGCGGGGGTGGCGCCACCGCCTGCAATCGCTCACGCAGCCACCGGCGCCGGCGAACGGCGCGACGCTCCCGTCGGGCCGCCTCGGTCTCCGGCCAACCCGTCGAAATGATCCATGCCCGACCCTGGGCCCAGTCAAAGGCCACCACCCAGTCGTACAAACCGACCGCCAGGTCGGGGACGGCGAATTCGTCGAACCGAGGCCGCGGCAGCCGCTCCAGGTGATGGCAGAGGTCATAGCTGAACAAGCCCGCGGCCCCGCCTTGAAACGGCGGCAACCCGGCGATCGGCTCGGAGCCGAAGCGGGCCAGTTCCTCCGCCAGCACGGCAAAGGGATCAGCCTCGCCTAGCGCTTGGCCGTTTCGGGTGACAAGCCGATCCCGGGCCGTCAGCCAGACGAAGGGATCAGCTGTTACATAGGAACAGTGCGCCAGCTCGGGATGGTCGCCGCCACTGTCGAGGAACAGGAGGTGCGGAAGATCAGCGAGGCGGTGACAGACTTCCCACGGGTCGGGCGGCGGCACCAACTCTTCCACCTGGGGGCCGGTGGCGGCACCGACATGCTCGGGCACCCACAGGGCACCCGCGAGGATGCTCAGGGTATCGGCAGGTGAACCGGCCACGCTTCCGCCTGCGGTTTCACGGACGACGAATGGGCCCGACCCCGGCACCAATTGTAGCCAACGCTCCGGCGCCGGGGAGCGCTCTTCGCCTACTCAACCCATCTCCGCCAGCACTTCCCCCAAACTCCGGTCGAGGAGGGCAACCATCTCCTCGATCTGCTCGGCGGTCGAAACCAACGGCGGGCCGAAAGCGATCCAGTGCGGGTCGAAGCGGCACAGCAGGCCGTGCTCCAAGGCCCGTCGGCCGACACGCACCCCAAAGTTGACCTCCAACGGGAAGCGTTCCCGGGTCTTGGGATCGCGCACGAATTCGATTCCTTGGAACAGGCCCTTGCCGCGGATGTCGCCGATCACAGTGTATTTTCGCGCCAGTCGCTCAAACCCCTGGCGCAGCCGTTCCCCCTGGATGCGGGCATTGGCGCACAGGTCGCGCTCGAGGACCTCCTGCACGACGGCGATGGCCGCCGCGCAGGAAATCGGATTCCCCTCGAAGGTATGTCCCTCGACGAAACCGGGATTTTCGGCGATCGGTCCCCAGAAAGCATCGGCGATGGGTCGGCGACAGATCATGGCCGAGACCGGGGCATAGCCGCCGCCCAGCCCCTTGCCGATGCACAGCACGTCGGGCACGACGCCGAAAGTCTCGGCGGCGAACATCTGGCCGGTGCGGCCGATGCCCGTAATGATCTCGTCGAAAATCAGCAGCACCTGATAGCGGTCACACAAGTCGCGGAGCAGCGGCAGGTATTCGTCGGGCGGGTCGATGACGCCACCGGTGTGCCCGATCGGTTCGACGATCACCGCTGCCACCGTGGCGGGGTCTTCCATCTCAATGACATCGCCGATCAAAGTGGCACAGGTCAGGCCGCAGTCGGGGTAGCGCTTGCCGAACGGACAGCGGTAGCAGGTGGGGGGAAAGACGTGGAGGAAGCCGGGCGCGAGCGGTTCATTAACCGTTTTGCGTCCTTTCAGGCCCGAGGCCGACAGCGAGCCGAGCGTCGAGCCATGCCACGAGAGGTAGCGGCCGATGATTTTGTACTTTCCCGGCTGGCCGGTGAGCTTGTGGTATTGGCGGGCAAGCTTGATGGCGGCTTCGGTGACTTCGGAACCGCCGCACTGGAGTTTGACGGCATCGAGGTCGCCGGGGGCGAGTTCGGCGAGGAGGTTGGCCAGCTGCACGGCCACCGGGTTGGTGCCGTGCATGGGCGGCGAAAAGTGAAGCTTGTCGAGCTGTCGGCCGATGGCGTCGATAACGCGGCGGTTGTTGTGGCCGACGGCCACCACATAGATGCCGGACAAGGCGTCGAGGTAGCGTTTGCCGTGGATGTCCCAATAGCAGATGCCGTCGGCGCGGGCCATGATGAGGGGGTGCTTGCACCATTCGCTCATCTGGTCGCGGACGAAGATGTGGCGGAGGAAGCCGACTTCGCTGGTTTGGGCTTCGGCGATGAGTTCGGGCAAGGTCGCAGCGGCAGGCATGGTGGCAGTCTCCTCCTGGGGCGGTGAGGCGGCCGCGGAGAGCCGCTGCCGCGGGCAGGGCCCGCGGCCGCGGACCGGGTCGCGGCGCGGGCGGCCGTCGCCGCGACCCAATCAGGCGCAGTAGGCCACCGCCGTCAGGGCGTAAACCTGGGCCACGCGCACCAGGTCGTCGATGCTGACCCATTCGTGGACCGTGTGGGCGCCGCCGGCGGTCGGGCCGTGTGTGATGGTCGCAATCCGGGCCAGCGACCAGAAGCTATTGCCATCGTCGCAGAACATCTTCGCTCCCAGCGGCAGCGGCCGGCCTGACACCAGGGCGTGGGCCTCCTGAAACGCTGGCACGAGTGGGTCGTGGGGATCGAGCTGGAAGGCGTCGCGGACGACCATCAGGTCGGCCGCGACGCTGGTGCCGGTGTCGCGGGCCAAGTCGGCAAACAGGTCGCGCAGCTCCTGCTCGACGGCTGCCGGGGCGGTGCCCGGCAGCCAGCGGCGGGTCCCTTCGAGCCAGCATTCCTGGGGGTACTGGTTGAAGATTTCGCCGCTGTGGATTTGGCCGATGAACAGGCTGTCACTGCCGGCCAGCGGGTCGCGGCGGGCCGCCAGGCGCTCATGCAACTGAAACAGGCGGCGGACCAACTCGGCACCGGCAGCGATCACGTTCGGTTCGTCCGGCCGCATCACTTCGTGGATCGGCGGGCCAGGGCGGCGGATGGTGGCTTTCCAGGTCAGGGAGCCTCGGCCGATAATCGGAATGCAGTGGTTGAGATATTCGGGCACCAGCACGGCGTCGCCGACGATGCCGTCGCGGATGAGCTGGTCGAGCTGACGGCCATCGCCCCACGGGGCTTCGTGGAGGTCGTGGCAAGTCAGGAGGATGGCGCCGCCGGGGAGGGTGTTGGTGTCGCGGAGGGCGCGCAGGGCCTCGATGGCGGCGGCGATGCCAGCTTTCATGTCGGAGGAGCCGCTGCCGGTGATTCGGCCTTCGACCACCCGGGGCGGAACGAAGGGGAGGTGGACGGTGTCGAGATGGCCGTCGAATTGCAGCGTTCGGCCGGGCCGACCGGTGGCGAAGCGGGCGACGACGGCGGGGGCCGTGGCGTGGCCGCCGGTCGGTCGTTCCACGGCGAAGCCATCGGCGTGCAACAGTTCGGCGAGGCGGTCGGCGACGGCACCGGCTTGGCCGGTAGGGCTGGGCACTTGAATGAGCTTAACGGCCGTGTCGATCAGCCGCTGAGGCTGTACGGCGCGTCGGAGGACTTCGGCAAGCGGAGGGGTGAGGGTCATGGGCACGATTATAAGGCGCGCCAGGGCACGACGCCACGCTCGGCTCAGGCTGACGCGGCTGGTGGCTCGGCGATGCCGAGGGCGGTCTTGAGCTGGCGCAGGTCGGCTTCCAGCCGGGCGACTTGAGCTTGCAGGTCTGCCAGCTCCTGCCGCAGCTGGGCCCATGGGGCGGGGCCGCCGGCTTCCACCGGCGGCCCCGCCGCCGACGTCCCGGCCGCTTCGCCCGTTGCCTCGGTCCCCAGCGTGCCCCGCAGCCGCTCCAGCTCCGCCGGTGGGTGAAAGCCGTGTGTCAGCAGCGTGCCGCGGCTTCGCTCCGGCGTCAAGTAGACAATCAGCCGCCTTTCCGCCAGCGGCTTGAGCACCGTCCGCAGAGTGTCCAGGTCGGCGATCGGCTCCATGCGACTGGCCCGGCCGCGCAGCTCTCCCTCGGTTTGGGGTCCGCGCAGCAGCAACTCCGCCAGGATGGCGAGCTCCGTCTTGTCCACCTGCCAGCTTTCGTACAGCAAGTGCCGCCAGCGCACGACCCGCCCGCCGGTGATCTTGGCCACCAGGGCTTTCTTCTGCAACTCGTCCAGCACCTGCTCGACCTGGTCTTCGCTCAACGACAACACCGGGTCGCGGTTGCTCTTCTGATTGCAGCCGACCGTGAGGGCGTTAAGGCTCAAGGGATAAACATCGGGGGTCGTCTTGGCTTTTTCGACCAGCACACCGAGGACGCGGCGCTCGAGGAGCGAGAGGGGCGGCCAAGGGGTCGGGGGGGCTTCGGCGGACATCGACGGTTTCCCGGTGCTGCGAAATTTCGGGGCGGAGGCCGGGGGGGGGCCGCACGGCCCCCCCCACGTGTTGCCCCCGGGGAAAGCGGTCGGACGCGGCGACCAAAAGGGCCAACGGCCGGACCCGGGGGGGGGGGGGCGG
>JANWYO010000057.1 GCA_025055215.1 Gemmataceae bacterium | reverse complement strand
GGATGCGGCCGCCAGCAGGTCGGGGTTCACTGTCGGGCCAAGCAACAGGGGAACCCACAGCTCAACCATTTCCCTCGCGGGCCGGCTCTCGCGCAACAGCACCGCGTAACGGGCCGCCTCCGCCTGGCTGAGCGCCAGCCGCCGCGTCAGATCAATCCCTCGCACCAAGTCGGTGCCACCGCCAACCAAGGACGCCGTCCCGACGCTCAACCGAGTGAGCATCGATACGATGGGTGAATAGGCGTCGTTGATGACCTGGGCCACCGCCTGGAGCATCTGATCCTTGGAAGCTTTGGGTGGGAGAAAACCAGCCGCTTCCAGCCGTTTCGCCACTTCTCCCAGGGTCGCCAACGTGTCGGCATGGGCGCCCGCCAGCCGATCGATCCCCTTGTCGAGGCTGGCGTCCTTGAACCCGGCCGCCTCAAGCCGGGCACCCGCCTTGGCCAGCGCTTCCTCGGCCTCCTTGCGGGCGGCGGTGGTGTCCTTCCACTCCTTGAGAAGCGCCTTCAGTCCCTGGAGCGGATCTTTCCGCTCCTCGTTGACGAATTTCGCTTCGGTCAAATCCGCCGTGACGGCGGCCACTGTATCGTCGGCTGCCTTCTTGTCCGCCAGGACTTGATCGATGGCCTTAAGAACGTCGTCGAGCTTCGGTTTCTCATCCTTATTGCCAAGCTTGTCGGCAACCGCTTTGAGGGCTTTTCCTTCATCGCCGGCAACGTTTTTCTTGTCGGCCAACAACTTGTCGAGGGCTTCGACCGCGGAGGGAAACATGGCCAAGTCATAGCCGCCCTTGTGGAGCAGGTCGCGCATCCGCCAGTAGGCCGACAACTCATCACACGTGCGAAGGAAGATTTCCTCCGTGGGATCGCTGGTCGGATTCTGGGCCCGCCGAAAGAAGAGGAACCGGCGCTTGTCGTGCAAGCGACGGGCTTCGTCCAGGACTTTACGTGCCTCGTCATACCTGTGTTCCTTGGCCAGTCTGGCTGCCTGCCAGAACTTCATGCCGGCCTCGTCCCCGGCCTGGTCCGGCGGGGCCGCCCCAGCGGGGGCTTGCAGCGCCAGCAGCAAGACCGCGAGAAGGCGCCCCGGGTCACCCTCCGGCAAGCAGGCGCCGGCCCCGACAGGCCTTTTGTCGGGCATCGAGTGCAACCGCTCCAACGCCGCCTCGCACAGCTTGCCAGCGGCGGGGTCTTTCGGGTCTGGCGGAGCATCGACCCCCTTGCGATAATGTTCCCGGGCAAGGTCCAAGTCCCCCGTGGCCTCGGCAATGTAGCCGAGCCAGAAGTAGGCCCGCGGATTTTTTGCCTTGGTCAAGTCCGCAATGGCCTGGGCGACCTCAGGATCGTCCTTTTTGGGCGGGTTGCCCGCCTGTTTCTGGAGATACGCCAACCAACGGGCCTCGCCACGGGCTGCTAACAGGTCCGGGGTGGCATCGACCACCGAGTCGAGGACGGGCAGGGCCTTCGTGATGTCGCCGTTCCGCAAGTCCCTGAGGGCCGTCTGGACGGCCCCGCCGGCTCCGCGGGCAACAGTCGGTTTCTCGATCCCGGGCAGGACCCCCTCCAGGGTCGCGCGGACTTGGTCGTAGGGCACCACGTTGTACACGAGCAGCCCGACACTGGCAGCGGCGCCCAAGACCGTCCCCACCAACGTCCCTCCCACCCAACGCCGGCCATAGCGCGGCTTGGGTGGCGCTTTCGCCTCCTTGGCCGCCCGGGGGCGTGGTTCTCCGTCGTCCCCCTCTTCCGGGGGCTGCGGCCCTTCCCCTGGCGGTTCCCCCACGTCGCCCACCACTTGAGGCGTGGTGACTTCCTCGATTTCCTCAAAGTCAATCTGGTCGGGATCGATCGGCCCTTCGGTCGCCGACGGGGCTCCGAGGACCGCGTCTTCCTTGGGGCCTCCTTTGACATCCGCAGCCAAGACGTCTATTTCGGGCTCTTCAGCCTGGTCGAGGGCGTCCACGGCGCCCTCCGTCATCTCTTCGGGGACTTGCGGGCCCACCTCCGGCAAGCCGACCACCCCGACCTCAGGCAGTTTGGAAGACGACAACTTAACGCTGGGATCGGAACCCAGGTCCACAGCGGAAGATTCGTCGCGTGGCGAGCGAAGAACGTCCGATTGGACGGGAAGCGCGTCTTCCGCCGGTTTCGCTTTCTGCGGCGGGCGGGATCGTGACGGTTCGGCCTTGGCCGAGGCCGCCTGGCCCAAGTCCACGGCGGAATCCTCCTCGATCTTTTTGCGCCGCGCCTTTGATTCTTGGAGAAACGCTTCCGTCAACTTCACCGAGGGGGCTTTTTCACCCGATTCATCATCCGCCAACAGCGAGGCGAGATCCACCGGCGGTTCAGGGTCGGCCACGTCCTTAAGGCCCACCGCCGAGGCCCCAACGGAGATGGCGCTATCAGGCCCAGCGTCCGCAGTGATGGCGGCCGGCTCCGACGTCGACGGCTCGGGACCATCCGACTGGGCAAACCATTCCTGCACCACGTCGTCAACGGCCAAAGGAGGTGGCGTGGGTAACTGAGCGGAAGCCGCCGAAGCGGGTGGCGTGGGGAGGTCGGCGGAGGTGGGGGCAGCGCTTGCCCCAGCGGCTAACTCAGCTTCCATCTGTTCGGGCGAAGCCAACGTGGTAGCCGCCGCGGGTGGGGCCAGCATCGTGGCCGGAGCCGCGTGACTGGCAATCATCGTCACCTTCGGATCTCGCGGCGGTTGGCCGGTCGCTTCCTCGGGGATCGGGTCGCCTTGAGTCATGGCAGGGGCCAGTTGCGTCGGCACTCCGCCTTTGGCCACCATCGTCGCCTGCGCCTGGCGGGGAGCCACCATGGTTCGCTTGGGGTCGACCTTTCCAGTGGCTGGGGATTCGACGGTGAACAGTTTTTCGCCAGCCATTTTCCGCGGCTCCGGCCGCGGCAGCGTCGGCAATGGTCCGGTCGGCTCGCCCGCGGCCGGCGGCGCCGGGGGTGCGCCGCCCCCAACCAATGGCCCCAGGTCGGTCAGCGGTTCCGGGATTGGCATCCGCTCCGTGGGCATCGACTCTTCCGGCAGCAGCTGGATTTCAGCGCCGAAAGGCCCCGGCGAGCCTATGTCCGGAAGGTTAAACTCATCGGAGGGAATCGGCGAATGTACTTCCGAGACCTCGCTCCGACCAGCTTCGCCGGGCTGCGTCGTTTCGCTGGCTGGCGACGCCGAGGGGCCTTGCGCGCCCGGAGATTCCTCCAAAGAAGCCAAGATGTATTCCGGCTCTTGCCGACCGGCACTGGCAGAGGAGCTTGCACTGGCCATCCCTTCCGTCGGAGCCCCCGCTTCTTGGGCCAAGAACAGGGCCTCGAACTCGTCACTGTCATTGGCCTGAAGAGGAATCGCGTCCCTCTCCAACGCCGATTCCGGATCCCCGACCGCCGGCTGACAGTAGGGGCAAGCAGCCAATTTTGCGTCGTAGGATCGTTGACAGCGGTTGCAGAATCGATAGCTCGTTGCCATGGTGCATGCACTCCGCCCAGAGAGGATCGCCCGCCAGTGAAGCGGCATCGCCGCGGTCGGGGGCCCGCAAGAGGCACCAAAGCGGCTTCGGCCGACTGCTCGGGCCGGTGTTGTTTCCTCATTTTCTCGCCCCTGTCCAACAAACGCAACTGGTTTGGGCGAATTCTTGGCCGGGCGTTGATCGCGAGGCAGCACCTCTTTTGCAGTCGTTACAACCGGCCCGTCGGAGCCTCGAACTAACCAAGGCGACAGATTGAGTTTCCGGGGCGTGTCCGATGCTGTCGGCGCAACTACCGCCATCGGATAAAGGGGACACCCGTCGTTTAGGGCCGGGTCGAGAGCTCTGGCGGGGTTGTTCCCCGACCCTTTGCCAATTACCCAGTTCGCGCTCACGATTTGTCGTTTCGGGCTCTCAGCGTGCCGAGCATGCGTCTCCCATCCTCGCGCAAGCGCGAACCGATGAATCCATCACTCCTACTCCCCGCAGCGGACACCTCGATACCCCGATACCCTGGAGCGGGGCTTTTCCCTTGCGTTGGGGCGGGTTGGTGGTTTAGGATAAGCGAACTGACCAACCAAGCTTACGTCGGGCGTGAATGCATCACCCGACCTCCTACCGGAAGGGCCGGCAATCCCGCCGAGCGGAAGGATCCCTCAACCGTCAGAGCGGACTTACCTCCCCCGTGGTCTGGTCGGCGGCGAACGGTCTGGATACCAACCCGCCTGCGATTCGAGGGTTGCGCATGAAAACCTCCATCGGAATTGTTGCCGTGGCGGCCGTGGCGGCTGGGGGCGTGGGCTTGTGGTACACGATGGGCGCGGGGCCCTCGGGGCCGACTTTTCGCACGATGGCCGTCGAACGGGGCGACCTGACGGCCGTGGTCAGCGCCACGGGGACGGTGGAGCCGGTGGAGGTTATCGACGTTGGGGCCCAAGTGGCCGGTCAGATTCGGCGCTTCGGCACCGACCCGTACAACAGCAGTAAGGTCATCGACTTCGGGTCGCGGGTGGAAAAGGGGACGGTCCTGGCGCAGCTCGATGATTCGCTGTACGCGGCGGAAGTCGAGTTGGCCAAGGCAGAGTTGGGGCAGATGGTAGCGATGGTGCAGCGGGCCGAGGCCGACCTCATCCAGGCCAAGGCCAACTTGCACAAGGCGGAGCGCGAGTGGGCGCGTGTGCAGCGCTTGAGCCGCAGCAAAGGGGTTGTCTCGGAACTGGATTACGACACGGCCCAAGCGGCGTACGAGACCGCCAAATCAGCCGTCAGCGTGGCCGAAGCCGCTCTCATGCAGGCGCAGCGTTCGGTGGATCGGACCCGGGCCAATCTCCAAAAGGCGGAGATCAACCTGGGATACACCACCATCCGCTCCCCGGTGAAGGGTGTTATCATCGATCGCCGCGTCAACGTCGGGCAAACGGTCGTCGCCAGTTTCAATGCTCCGAGCCTGTTCCTGATTGCCACCGACCTGTCGCGGATGCAGGTCTGGGCACCGGTCAACGAGGCCGACATCGGCCACATCCGCCCGCGGACGGCCAATCAACCGGGACAGAAGGTCCGCTTCACCGTGGATGCGTTTTCGGACGAGGTCTTCGAGGGCGAGGTGGCCCAAATCCGCCTGAACGCCACCATGACCCAGAACGTGGTGACGTACACCGTCGTTGTCGATACCGACAACAGCAACCTGAAGCTTTTGCCGTACATGACGGCCAACGTTCAATTCATCGTGGATGAACGCAAAGACGTACTCTTAGTGCCCAACACGGCGTTGCGCTGGCGCCCGGCCCAGATCGGGTTGGTGGTCCCTGATGCGCGAGACGAATATCAGCGGATGATCCGCCGGAAAAACGCCACCGCGGTGGACAAGGCGGCTTCCCGCGAGAGCCTGTCCCAAGGTGTCGTCTGGGTCGAGGATGGGGGTTTGGTTCGGCCGATCAAAGTACGCACGGGACTGAGCGACGGCATCATGACCGAGATCGTCAGCGGCGACGTTGCGGAGGGGATGGAGCTGGTAGTCGGCGTCAACCTGCAGCGGAACGAGTCGGGCGGCGCCAATAATCCGTTCGTGCCCCAGTTCCGCCGCAATTAGGCCGGCGGGGCCAGGCCAGGGGCTTGGCCCCGCGAGTCTCACCGCTTCCCGCCAAAGGGCCGCCGTATGACCTCCCCCCTGATCAGCCTCGTCAACGTCACCAAGACCTACCGCATCGGCGACATGCTGGTCCCGGTCCTCAAGGGAGTTTCCCTCAGCGTCGAGCGGGGAGAGTTGGTGGCCCTCATGGGAGCCTCCGGGTCGGGCAAGTCAACGTTGATGAACATCCTCGGTTGTCTCGACCGGCCCACCTCCGGTGAATACTGGCTCGATGGACAAGAAGTATCGCGGCTGTCGGCCGACGAGCGGGCGCTCATCCGCAACCAGAAGATCGGCTTTGTGTTCCAGAACTTCAACTTGCTGCCGCGGACCAGCGCCCTGGACAACGTGATCATGCCCTTGGCTTACACGGCGGCGCACCTGTCGGATCGGGAGGCCCGCGACCGGGCCAAGGCCCTGCTCGAGCTGGTGGGATTGGGGGCCCGGCTCGACCACGAGCCGTCGCAGCTGTCGGGTGGCCAGCAGCAGCGCGTGGCCATCGCCCGTGCCCTGATCAATCATCCGCCGTTGCTCTTCGCCGACGAACCGACCGGAAACCTCGACTCGAAAACGAGCAAGGAAATCCTGGAGATGTTTCAACGGCTGAACGCCGAGCAGGGAATCACCATCATCCTGGTGACGCACGACGCCAGCGTGGCCGAGTATGCCCGGCGGACGATCAAAATCCGCGACGGTCTGGTGGAAGAGGGCATCTTCGGTGACGCCCGAGAAGCGGCGGCCTTGCCCGCCGCCGAGGTGGCGACCGGCACGCCGGCGGTTACGCCTTGAGGTGGCGGCGGCCGTCGGCCCGCCGGCAGCCTGCGAGGGAGGTGGTAGCGATGCGCTTCTTTTACATCACGCTGCGCATGGCCTTGCACGCCTTGCGGCGAAATGTCATGCGCTCGGCGTTGACGACGCTGGGCATTGTCATCGGGGTCGCCGCCGTCATCGTCATGGTGGAACTTGGCAAAGGGTCGTCGACGGCGGTCAAGCAAAGCTTCCTGATGCTTGGGGCTAATACCCTGATGGTCATGCCAGGGGCCTCGTTGAACGCCGGCATCAGCAGCGGGGCCGGCACCAATGTCACGCTCACTCCCCAGGATGCTGATGCCATCCGTGCCAGCTGCCCGGCGGTGCTCGCCGTGGCCCCCGCGGTGCGGGCCACTTGCCAGGTCGTCTATGGCAACCGCAACTGGCAGCCGCGCAGCTACATCGTCGGCACGACCCCTGACTACCTGGCGATCCGCGCCGGCCGCGGCATCGAGGAAGGCGACTGTTTCACCGAGCACGATGTCCGTAACGGCACCAAGGTATGCGTCCTCGGCCAGACCGTGGTTCGGGAACTGTTCGGAGATGAACCCCCGGTCGGTAAAGAAATCCGCATCCAGAATGTCCCTTTCCGCGTCATCGGAGTACTGGCCCGCAAAGGCGGAAGTGCCAGCGGCCTGGACGAAGACGATACCATCCTGGCACCGTGGACGACGGTGAAATTTCGGCTCGTCAGCGCCACGTCCGCTTTCATCACGCCGCCGCCCACCCAAAGCGACCCCACCCAGAAAGTCAACACCCTCAACCAGCTCTATCCCACGACCCAGTTGATGCTCTACCCGCAACCCTCGGCCGCGCAGCTGGCCAATTACCCCCAGCTGGTGCGTTTCATCAACGTCGATCGCATCTACGCCAGCGCCATCAGCCCGGAACTGATCCCCGATGCCATCGAGCAGATCACCCAGGTGTTGCGCGAGCGCCATCGCCTCGGTGAGGGGGACCCGGATGACTTCTATGTCCGCGACATGACCGAGACGTCGCGCGTCCTCGCCGAGAGTGCGAAGACCATGGCGATTCTGCTGTTGTGCGTGGCCTTGATCTCGCTGGTGGTCGGCGGCGTTGGCATCATGAACATCATGCTGGTGTCGGTCACGGAGCGCACGCGGGAAATCGGCCTGCGCATGGCGGTCGGTGCCCGCTCCCGCGACATCCTCCGCCAATTCCTGACCGAATCGATTCTCCTCTGTGTCTCCGGTGGTCTCGTCGGCATCCTCGTCGGCCGACTCTGCTCGCTGTTCCTCCAAGGAGGCACGGTGACGTTCCTCGGTCGCACCGTCCGCTGGGGCCTGGGGTGGACGGTCGAAACCTCCATCCCGGCGATGATCGCCGCCGTGGCCGTCTCGGCCTCGGTCGGCATCATCTTCGGCTTCTATCCCGCCTGGAAGGCCTCGCGCCTCGACCCGATCGAGGCGCTCCGCTACGAGTAGGCCCGACAAAGGCCCACGGTCCTCAATCTGCCTCCTCTGCGGTGCCGTGGTACAGGCCGAGGTAGCTGAGGTAGCGGCTAGCGCTGATCTGCCCATGCTCGACGGCGCGCTTGATGGCACAGCGGTCCTCGTGGGTATGGCTGCAATCGGGGTAGCCGCACAAGGGGACGAACGGCCGAAATTCCACGAAAAACCCTTCGACCTCTTCGGGGATGATGTTCCACAACTGGAATTGGCGGATGCCGGGCGTATCGACCACCCAGCCGCCGAAATCGAGTTTGATCAACTGGGCAGTGGTCGTCGTGTGTCGGCCCTTCTGGGTGCGCTCGCTGACCTCGCGGACGCGCAATCCCAGGCCGGGTTGGATGGCATTGAGCAGCGACGACTTACCAACGCCGCTTTGGCCGGAGAAGACCGTCTGCCGGCCTTGCAGCCGTCGCCGCAGCCGCTCCAGGCCCTGGCCTGTCTTGACGCTGGTGAGGAGGACGGGAATGCCGAGCTGGCTGTACAGACCGATGAGCGGCTGGTAGACCACGGGGTCCACCAGGTCGGCCTTGTTCAGGCAGATGACCGGAGCGATGCCTCCCTGTTCGGCACTGGCCAGGTAACGGTCGATAAGATGAGGCTTCAGCTCGGGCTCGGCCAAGGCCATGACGATCACCAACTGATCGACGTTGGCCACCAGCACCTGTTCCTTGCCGCGGGATGCCCGCGTCAGCAGGCCGTGGCGGGGCTCGACCCGCTCGATCATCCCTTCGTTGTTCAGGGCCGGCCGAATCCAGACACGATCACCGACGGCCACGACGTGGCGGGCATCGGTGGCCAGGGTGCGGAGGAGTCGGCGGACGGCGCAGCGGAAGACGCGGCCGTCGGCGGTCTCCACGTCGCTTAACAGGCCCTGCACGCGGAGGACGCGGCCCGGCAGACAGGTTTCTGGGTCCACCGCCGGCATCTCGACGCCGGCGGCGGACTGTTCGGTGTCGGGCTCTTCCGTGATGATCGTGCGGCGGCGCGACAACTCTCCTTTGGCGCGCACACGCTCCTCGCTGACGATGGCCTCGTCGTCGAAGCCGTGCTCCTGAAAACGGCGCGTCCAGTCTCGTGGCCGAGGCGGTTTGGAGCGGTTCTTGCGCAGGTCAACGCGGACTTTTCGTTTTTTGCCCATGGGCTGGCGCTTCCCGATCTCGGCCGGCATGTCCCTGGGAGGGGCAACTCTCCTTGAAAAGGGCCGGCCCATGCCGTAATAGTAACATCAAGTGGGCCGAGTTGGCGGCTCAGACCTGAAACGTCCCCGTAGCTCAATCGGATAGAGCGTCGGCCTCCGGAGCCGAAGGTTACAGGTTCGACTCCTGTCGGGGATACTCGAGTGGCACTCGGTCTGCCGGGATGGCAAAAAGCGAGCGGCGGGGGCAGGCCCCCGCCGCTCGTGTCATGGTTTCACCCACCACGAGTCACTGCCGAAGCTCACGGTTGGATCTCGGCATTCCTCTCCGCTTCCGCCCCCTTGGGTAGCGGGGCCGCTGCATTGCCCTCGGGCTTGGTGTCGTCGCTGCTATCGGCCGCGACCCGCACCGTCACCTGGAAGCCGAAGTCTTTCTTGCTGGCTCCCTTGAACGGCTCCCAATTGCTGATCCACAGTGGGTCGAGCGCCGGGTCCGGCGCAAACTCGGCCGAGGGGGCCTTGCATGGCAGGATACAGCGGGGCTGGCAGGTGCTGATTTGGAACGTCTGGTTCAAGGTGTAAGTACCGGCCTGCACTGGGACCGACACCGGGCCGGCCTGGTCGTTGACCGAGAGGTTCTCGCCGCTGGAGACCGATTTACCCGGGACGTTGATGGCCACGAGGTCGCTATGGTTGACGGCGATCGAGGCCGTGGCGGCGGAGAAGCCTGCCGAGCCACCGCCCTTGCACGAGCTGCGGAGCAGGCCGACGACCCGACCTTCGATGGTCAGCTTGGCTTTCTTGACCTTCGGATCATCGAAGCTGATCTCGAAGCATTGCTCCAGGTCGATGTTCCAGCCGGCGGTGGCCGCCCCCATCGGGCCGCCGTATGCGACGGCGGTGCCGGTCATGGTGACGACGATGGTGTCCGGGCTGGGTTGCTGCACGTCGATGTTGCCGCCACCCGTGTGATTGAGGCAGGCGCGGGTGGGGACGGCCCGGGCGTTCCGGTCCTTCAAGATGATGCTGACCGGCGGCGCCTCGCTCGACCGCGTGACGGTGATGGTGATCGGCGTCGGCGCCTGGGCGTACAGGCTTGATACAGGCAGCGCTGCGCCCAGCAGACCGGCCCACAGACTCTTCTTCCACATTTGCAGACCTCCTATCTTGCGGATGACCACGAAAACCTCCTCGATCGCGGCGCGTCACCCCACGGCAGGGAGCGCTTGGTGGTCCGGAGACGAGGTCGGTGCAGGGTCCGACATCCCGCCGGGGACCATGCTGCCACAGCCGCGGCGCTCACCAGCGAACAATCAAGTCAGCACCGCCGGTGAACAAGCCGTGCTTTCCCTCGAAGGCGGGCGACTGCCAGTTATGGTCGTAGCGCACCTCCGGACGAATCATGACCGTGCCGGTGCCCGAGGGCTGTCGGAAGGGCTTCAAGGTCACGCCCAGCGTCCATGCCCCGTACAAACCCTCGTAGCCGGTACGTTGTCCCTGGAAGTCATCGAAGAACTCGATGCGCAGCACCCCGGTCGCCCAGGGAGTGATGTTGCAGAACAGGTAGTTCACGATCGACCCCCAGTGGGCCGTTCCGGAAACGGCGTTCTCCTTAATGATCCCTCCCGGCACGTTTGCCGGGACGCTCGACTGGTAGCCGTAGATGCACTCAAAGTTGTAGGTCCAGGTCCGGTTGAACACGTGAGTCCAAACGAAATCCACGACGTTGATGTTGTTGCGGCCGGCCGGCTCCCAGGGCAGCGCGATCGTCGTCGGCTCGTAGGGATACTGGGCCCCGAAGATACCCGCCCCCAGTGACCACCCGAGGGTGACGGCATCCTTGCCATGGGGCGTCACATAAGCGATCTTGCCGACGATGCGCGGCCGTTGGGCATGGTCGAAGAAAATGTCGTTGCCGTTGGCGGCCATCAGGGTGATTGCCCACTGGGAATTGATCGTCAGAATTCCCATCAGGCCCATGTGGGTGAAGGGAGGACACCAGTTGAACGCGTATGACCGGGACATCAGCGGGGTGTTGATGGCCTCGATGCTCTCGGTGCCAAACGGGGTATAAATGCGGCCGAGACGGAGTTCCAGGCCTTGGCAGATCGTGGGGATGTAGCAGTTGACGTAGAACTGTGGCAGATCGACGCCATAAAGGTTCTGGTTGCCGTCGGCGTTCTCCAGCTGGGCGTTGAGGAAGCCACGCATGAGGGTGAAGCGGTAGTCGGTGCCATAAAGGCAATCGATGCGAAAGCCCCAACTTGGCTCGGTGGTGCCGCTGGTGACGAGGCTGCGCTCCAGGTGGAACCAGGCTTGCTGCAACAGATACTTGTTGGCCCGGTCGGTCCAGACCACGGGCTGGTTCGAGATGGAGGCGGTGCTGCCGTTGACCGATTGCTCGATCCAGCCGGAGCAAGTGATTCGGGTATCGTACATGAGGGCGCCGAGCCAGGTGCCTTGCAGGATTTTCATGAGGGCGAAGCGATCGGGTGGGGGCGCGGTGGCAGCCGCCTCGGCTTCGGCCTCGGCGGCGGCCTCGGTGGTAAGCAGGGCCGCTTCCACCCGGACGGCGGACTCCGGCGGCGTCGGCTTGTCTTGTTGGAAGAGGGCCGCCAGCGCAAACGGAACCTCCTCAGCCGTCGCTGATTCCGCCCCTGTTGCGGTCGCCGGGACCGCCGCCGGAACCAGCTCAGGGCTCGGCGTGGACGGGCAAGCCGTCCCCGCCGCCAGACCTGTCTCCGCCGCTGGTGACTCTGTCCATCCTGGGGCCGGCAGACCGCCGGGCCTCACCGGCCCCGACGCCTTTGGGGCCAGGGGAACCCCGACCGCCGGCGGCCTTTGGTCCAACGCCTCCGCGGCTTCAACCACCTGTCCCACCACCAAGACACCGCTCAGCAACAGGCATTCCAGCATGGGCAACCTCGACTCATGATTCCTTTGCCGCGATCCGCGCTCCATCGCACCAGAGGCTGGGAGACAGACGCAGTGTCTCCTCGTGACCCTCGTCGCACGGTCAAGTCCGGGCCACGCGAACCAGCATCCGGTTCGTCGGGGGTTGCATCCAGGAGGAGAGGGACAAGCATCCTGCTTGCCGTCCTAGATGGCATGCATGGCTGACGCCTCTTGCATCGGCGCGCGGCTGTCGCCGCATTTACCTCCAAGGCCCAACGTTGCCAACCCCGCCAAAATTCCCTCCCCCCAGCCAGCACAGCAGGTCGTTTTTCCCTCTCTTGTAGGCAACCTTGCGGGTCGTGCCGCTCGCAAGGCCGGTCACGACGGCATCCGGCGAGAGAGGTGCTTGCTCGCCGCAGGTTGCCTCACTACATCGGCGCCCGAGCAGTAAACTAACAATCTCGCCCACGGTTCCGGTGGAAGGCGCTTCCGCGCCATGTCGGCACTGACGGTGGAACAAGCCCTGGCGTTGGCCCACGAACGCTTGCGAGTCGGCCAACTCGCGGCGGTCGAGTCGATCTGCCAAGCCATCCTCCAGGCCTATCCCCGCGTTGCCGAGGCGTATCGGCTGCTGGGGATAGTCGCCCACCAGACCAACAATGTCGCCGCCGCAGTCCAATTGCTCCGGCAGGCGGTGGCCCTGGCCCCCGCCGTGGCCGTTTATCGCGACAACCTCAGCTTCCTGCTGATGGCCCACAAGCAGGTCGCCGAGGCCGAGGCAGAAGCCCGAGCCGCCCTCGCCCTCGATCCCACCAGCGCCAATGCCTGCCACAACCTCGGCGTGGCCCTCGAGGCCCAGGAGCGCTACGCCGAGGCGGAGGCCGCTTATCGAAAGGCTCTGGAACTGAATCCCTCCTTGGCTGATTCCGCTTACAGCCTGGGTAACGTTCTCATGGCCCAGGATCGGCTAGCGGAAAGCGAAGCCGCTTTCCGCCAGGCCCTCCAGCTTCGCCCCGATCACGCCGACGCCGCCAACAACCTCGGCATCGTGCTGGCATCGCAGGGCCGACTGACCGAGGCCGAGATGGCCTACCGTCAGGCGCGGGACTTGCGCCCCGGCGGCAGCGCCGATGCCGAGAATAACCTGGGCATGGCCCTGCACGCCCAGGGTCGGCTCGAGGAGGCGCTGGCGGCTTACCGCCGCGCCTTGCGCCTCCGCCCCCACTACGCCACTGCCCACAGCAATGCTGTCTACACTGAGCAATTCCGCACCGGCGTCAGCCTCGCCCGGTTGGGGCGTGTTCATGCCGAGTGGTGCCGCTGCCAGGCCGAGACGCTCTTCGCCGACCGGCGGCCCCTGGCCATCGACCCGGACCCCGACCGTCGGCTCCGGCTGGGGTTCATCTCGGCCGATTTTCGCCGGCACCCGGTCGGCTTCTTCCTCATCCGCACCCTGGAAGCACTCGACCGGAGTGACTTCGACGTGGTTTGCTACTGCGACCGGGCCGTGGACGATGACCTGGGCCGCCGCTTCCGCGCCACCGCCGACACCTGGCGCCCGACGCACCGGCTCACCGCCCGGGAACTCGCCGACCTGGTCCGCGCCGACCGCATCGACATCCTCTTCGATCTGGCCGGCCACCTGGCCAACAATCGGCTGTTGACCTTCGCCCTTCGCCCGGCGCCGCTGCAAGTCACCTGGATCGGCTACATGGGAACCACCGGCCTCAAGACCATGGACTACATCCTCGCCGACCGCTATCACATCGCCGAAGGTGAGGAGTGCTATTACGTCGAGCGCGTCCTTCGCCTTCCCGAGGCCTTTTTCTGCTATGATCCGCCGGCCGAGGCCCCCGAGCCAGGCCCGCTGCCCGCCTTGCGACAGGGCCATGTCACCTTCGGCAGCTTCAACACCCCGGCCAAACTCACGCCTCAGGTCGTCGCCGTCTGGGCCGACGTCCTCCGCCGTCTTCCCGGTTCCCGATTGGTGCTCAAGTTTCGCGGCCTGGACGATCCCGGCGTCCGCCAACGCTTCCACAATCTCTTTGAGTGCGTCGGCATCGACCGCTCGCGCATCGGGCTGAAAGGTTGGTCTCCCCGCCCTGACCACCTGCGAGCGTATCACGGCATCGACCTGGCACTCGACCCGTTTCCGTTTTCCGGCAGCACCACCACGCTCGAAGCATTGTGGATGGGCGTGCCGGTACTCACCTGCCCTGGCACGACGTTCGCCGGCCGGCATTCGTACAGCTACCTTTCCAATCTCGGCTTGACGGAATTGATCGCTAACGACCTGGCCGACTACGTCAACCGGGCGGTCGCCTTGGCCGGCGACCTCGACCGACTATCGGCCTGGCGGCGGGAGCTTCGACGGCGCGTGGCCGAGTCGCCGTTGTGCGATGCTCCCCGGTTTGCTCGGAACCTCGGCGGCATTCTCCGCGGCATCTGGCGGCAATGGTGCGCGTCCGGCCCGATGCCTTCCCCGCATCCCGGCGATCAGTCGTCGAGTCGGTAGATGCTGCGGGGATCGTCTTCGTGGCGGACTTCATCCACCGGTTGTGTCCTGCCGGGGCCGCGGTAGAGGCGGTTGGGACAGTTGAACACCAGTCCCCCCTCCTGTCCGACATTGCGATAGGCGTGCACCACGCCCGGCGGAATGATGACCAACATCGGCTTGTCGATGCCCACCACGTCGGTCTGGTGGGCGCGGTAGGTCGGCGAGTGGGGCCGATTGTCCCACAAATAGATTTTGAAATTCGACGGGCCGAGGAAGCAGAAATAATCGGCCTGATCAACGTGCTCGTGCGGGCCGCGCGCCACCCCCGGCTGCGTGAGGGAGACGTAGGCCATGACCGGATGAAACTCCGGAGGGACTTCGTCGTGCCGGAATAGCTCACAGAGCCATCCCCGGGCATCGTGGTATTTGCGGAGCGGCTTCCAGATCACGCCCTCGATCGGGCCGGAGCGAAATTCCATGACGTCCTCCCTGAGCAGGAGCGGCGCCGACCCGGCCGGCCTTCGCGTCCAGCAGCCAAGCACGTAACGTCGGCCCTGGGCCGAAACCGTGACTCAGCCGCGGATGTCGAACAAGCCGCGCTCCTCCGGCCAGGAGCGGCGGCGCGTCGGGCTGAAGCGACGGCGCGCCTTGAGCTGATGATGGGCCTCCAGCTCGGTCAACACTTCCTGCGCCCGGTCGAGCACCTCGACCGGGACGCCCGCGAGGCGAGCTACCTGGATGCCGTAGCTCTTGTCGGCACTGCCCGGGGCGATTTTATGGAGGAAGATGATTTCGTCCCGGTCCTCGCGGACCAGGACATTGTGGTTGCGAAGCTGCGGGAGCGATTCGGCCAGCTGAGCGAGTTCGTGGTAGTGGGTGGCGAAGAGGGCGCGGCAGCCGATGCGGTCGTGCAGGAACTCGGTGATGGCCCAGGCCAGTGACACGCCATCGTAGGTGCTGGTGCCGCGGCCGATCTCGTCGAGGATGACGAGGCTGCGCGAGGTGGCATTGTGCAGGATGTTGGCGGCTTCGGTCATCTCGACCATGAAGGTGCTTTGACCGCGGCCCAGTTCGTCGCTGGCTCCGACCCGGGTGAAGATCCGGTCGGTCAGGCCGATGCGCGCCCGGGCGGCCGGCACGAAGCTGCCCACGTGGGCCAAGAGCGTCAACAACGCCACTTGACGGATGAACGTGCTCTTGCCGCTCATATTTGGCCCGGTGATCAGCCAGAGCCGGCCCGTCTCCGGGCCGAGGAACACATCGTTCGGCACGAACGTTCCTGGGGGCAGTACCTGGTCGAGGACGGGATGGCGGCCCGCTTCGATTTCCAGGATCGGCTCGTCACAGAATTCGGGCCGGCAATAGGGGCGGGAAGCGGCCAATTCCGCCAAGGCTGCCAAGACGTCGAGCGTGGCCAAGACCTCCCCCGTCTGTTGCAGCCGAGCTGTCTCGGAGGCGACCCGTTCCCGCAGGGTCACGAACAGTTCGTACTCCAATTGCTGAATCTGCTCCTCGGCGCTCAGGACCTTTTCCTCATACTCTTTCAGTTCGGGCGTGATGTATCGCTCGGCGTTTTTCAGGGTCTGCTTCCGCTGGTAGTCGGCGGGGACTTTGGCGGCGTGGGCGTGCGTGACCTCGATGTAGTAGCCGAAGACCTGGTTGAACCCCACCTTGAGGCTCGGGATGCCGGTGCGGGCGATTTCGCTGGCTTGGAAGCGGGCGATCCACTCTTTGCCGCCGCGAGCGATGGCGTGGAGTTCGTCGAGTTGGGGATGACAGCCGGGGCGGATGACGCCGCCTTGGCGAGGATTGGCGGGCGGGTCATCGACGAGGGTGGTTTCGATGACTTGGCGGAGGTCGGGGCAGAGGTCGAGGCGGGCTTCCAGCTCGTTGAGCAGGCCGGCGCGGCGGGCGGTCAGACGCGCCTTCAGCCGGGGAAGCAGGCGAAGGGTCCGGCCGACGGTAACCAGGTCGCGTGGCGTCGCCCGCCCCGTGCTGACCCGGGCGCTGAGCCGTTGCAGGTCAGCAACTTGACGGAGCGTGTCGCGGACTTCCTGTCGTAGCGCGTGGTCGGAGCGCAGCTCGGCGACGGCATCGAGGCGCTCTTCCAACGCCCGCCGCTCTCGGAGCGGGGTCAGCAGCCAATCATGCAACAGGCGGGCCCCCATCGCCGTCACCGTACGGTCGATGGTGGCCAAAAGGGAGCCTTCGCGTCGGCCATCCCGCAGCGTCTGCGTCAATTCCAGGCTCCGGCGGGTGACTTCGTCGAGGACCAGGAAGCCGTCGGGCTGGTAGGGACGAAGGGAGCGGAGGTGAGCCAGGCTGGTCTTGAGCGTTTCTTGAAGGTACTGGAGCAAGGCCCCGGCGGCGACCAGGCAGGGCTGGGCGTCGTCGAAGCCAAAACCGCTCAGGGTACTCACTCCGAAATGACGCTGAAGCGCCTCGCGGGCGGTGGCCGGGTCGAAGGTCCAATCCGGCCGAGACGTCAGCCTCGCCTTGGGGGCCATGCCGTGCAGTCGATCGCCAAGGAGGTTGGTTTGCCGCTCGGCGGTCAGGCATTCGGACGGGGCCAGGCGGGCCAATTCGTCGGCCAGGCGGTCCCAGGAAAGGTCTGCCGCCTGAAAGCGACCGGCTGACAGCTCCACCCACGCGACGCCGACGACCGCGCCGTGGTCGCAAACCGCCACCAAGTGGTTGGCCTGGCGGGGATCGAGCAGGTTGTCTTCGGTGACCGTCCCGGGCGTGACGATGCGGGTGACTTCCCGCCGCACCAGGCCCTTGGCCTGGGCGGCGTCTTCGACCTGGTCACAGATGGCCACGCGCTGGCCTGCTTCCAGGAGTTTGCGCAGGTACATTTCCAGCTGGTGGTGTGGGAAGCCGGCCATCGCCACGGTTTTGTCGCGGCTGGTGAGTGTCAGGCCCAAAAGCTCGTGGGCCAGACGGGCGTCGTCGTCAAACAGTTCGTAGAAATCTCCCATACGGAAGAGGAGGAGCATGCCGGGGTGCCGTCCCTTGGCCTCCCGGTATTGCTGCATCATGGGAGTGAGGGTCATCGACTGTCGGAAAGGTGACTGAAACGCGAGATCGACCGGCGCCACGCCGTCGAGCGGACCCACTCACGGTGAGCGGTCGCGGACCTTACTCATGCGGACGACATTGCCCTGGGCATTGTATTCGACCTCGGTCATGTAGTAGCGCATGAGGACCAGCCCACGGCCGCTGGGCCGCTCCAGGTTTTCCGGCGCCGTCGGGTCGGGAACCGCCTCCGGCCGAAAGCCGGCGCCCTCATCCGCAATATGGATGTCGAAGCGTTCCGGCCGGACGCAGTAACAGACGTAAACCTTTTTGCTCTGGTCCAGGCGATTGCCATGTTTAATGGCATTGACCAGAGCTTCCTCCAAGGCCAAGCGGATGCCTCGACGATCGCGCTCGCTGAACTTTAATTCCTTCAGCCGAAGGTCGATCTCCTCCTGGAGGCGCCGGACCTCTTGGAGGTCGCTGGAGAGCAGTCGATGGCACACCTCCCCGTCGGGAAAGCTGCCGGCAAAGTCCCTTTTGCCTTGGGCGTCATCGCTCATCCCGATCGGGTCTCCTGCAACGTGGGGCCACCTCCTGGGAGAGTCCCCATTTTGCCGCATCCGATGCGGCGGGTCATCGGTTGGGCAGAGGAGGGTGGGGGAGGCGGAGACGGGCACTTCCGGAAAGCACCCCGTCCCACCGCGTTACCTCGCTCAAAACGCTTGCAGGGCCGCTTGTTCTTCTTTCTGAATGTTGAACAGCTTGTTGAGCTTGGTGATCTCGAAGACTTCGTAAATCTGCGGGTCGATGTTGCACAAAATCAGCCGCCCACCGACCGCCTGGAGCTTCTTGTTCAAGGTGATCAACTTGCCAAGGGCGGCGCTCGACAGGTATTCCACGTTACCGAAGTTCAGCAAGATCTTGCGCCGCCCAACCTCGTCCACGAGGCTGAATAACTGCTCGCCGATGATCTGGATATTCTGCTCGTCCAGGATCTTGCGATCCACGAAATTGACAACGGTGACGTCGCCAATCTCCTCAACTTCCAGCCGACGCCGCCGTGGTTGCGATGACATCGAATCCCCTCCGATCTCCCCCTGACTCTTCCCGACGAATCGTGGAGACGTTCTGCTCAACAAACCCTGCCCACATGGGTCCTTTACCCAGGTTAAAAACCAAGGCCGGGAAGTCAAGCTGTTTCCGCTCAAGCATGGGGAAATAAGCCCTTGTCCGGCCGGGAAATGGGTGGAGTATCTCTCAAAGGGAGTCCTTGCCTCCCGTCGGGAGCGCGCCGTCCCAACCCGAGGCCGGCTTATAAGCCTGTGAAAATGACGAAAATGACCGAGAATCCGCTTGCTGGCCACGAGACGCCCGAGTACGATCCGTCGTGGGATTTTCAGCCGATATTGCCCCGCCGTGTCGCCCCCTCTTGGTCGCAGGAGAATGCCATCATGACCCCTCGGACTGTTGGCTGCCGCGAATTCCGGCGCACGCTCCGCATGGATCGACGCGGTTTCCTGAAAATCGGCATGCTGGGTGCGACCGGCTTGGGGCTGGCCGATCTGTTGCGGCTGGAGGCGCAGGGGGCGAGTCGCCTGGCCGGGGGCCCGCGGTATCCGTCCGTCATCATTCTCTGGATGCGCGGCGGCCCCAGCCACATTGACATGTGGGACCCCAAGCCCGAGGCTCCCGCCGAGTACCGCGGCGAATTCGGCACCATCCCCACCAACGTGCCGGGCATTTTCCTTTCCGACATGCTCCCGCTGTCGGCCCGGATCATGGACAAGTGGTCGATCGTCCGCAGCCTGCACCATCACGATGCCGGCCACTCGGCCGGCGACCAGATCTGCTTCACCGGCTATGATGCCGGTCCCAATCCGGACGAAAACATTCACCCCAGCTGTGGCTCGGTCGTGTCCAAGCAGCTGGGCCATCTGACACCACACCTCCCCAGCTATGTCATGATTCCCCGGCAAGTGCCCGGGACCGGCCCGGCGTATCTGGGCGTCAGCCACAAGCCGTTCGAGACGGGGGCCGACCCGGCCAATCCCGGACCGTTCCGGGTGCCGAACTTCGACTTGGGCGGCGGCCTGACCGCCGACGTCGTGCAGCATCGCCGCCAGCTGCTAGCCAGCTTCGACCAGCTCCGTCGCGACATCGACGCCAGCGGCCAGATGGATGCCCTCGACCGATTCAGCCAACAGGCGTGGCAGATCTTGTTGTCGCCCGCGGCCCGGGAAGCGTTTGACCTCGACCACGAGCCGGCCCCTGTCCGCGAGCGGTATGGCTTTTTCCCGCCATTTGATCCCAAGGCATCGGATCGCTGCGGCTGTCCCGCTTGGAGCCAGCGCATCCTCCTGGCGCGCCGGCTGGTGGAGGCGGGTGTCCGTCTCGTGACCGTGGACCTCCGCTGGTGGGACACCCATGTCAAGGGGTTTGAATCGCTGCGGCAGGGGTTCTTGCCGCGCTGGGACCGGGCCTTCACCGCCCTGATCGAAGACCTGGAGGCGCGTGGGCTCCTCTCCTCGACCTTGGTCGTAGCCTGGGGCGAGTTCGGCCGCACGCCCCGGGTTAACAACCAGGCCGGCCGAGACCACTACCCCAACGTCTTCAGCGTTGCCCTGGCCGGTGGCCCCGTCCGCGGCGGCCGGGTGGTCGGCGAGTCGGACGCGAAAGGGTCGTTCCCCAAGTCCAACCCCAAGACCCCGCAGGACGTACTCGCCACGCTCTACCGCCATCTAGGGGTCAATACGCAGGTCGAGTACGTCAATGGCTCGGGTCGGCCCATTCGCGTACTGCCGAGCGGCGCTCCGATCGAGGAATTGATGTGAACCGGCCCGGGCATTTGCCGGGCCGGCTCGGTCCGCTGTCAAGCCTCGGACACCAAGAGCAGCTCGCAGGTGTTGCCGAACGGCCCTACTTCCACCGCGGTACACGGCTTGAGGGTGCTGCGGTCGAGGATGGCGAGCCAGCTGGGGCCGTGTTGCCGTTCTTCGCGGTCGTCGCTGACCACCCCTTGGGCGACGAAGAGCCAACGGCGGCCGACGGCCAAGCCGCGGGGATAGCCCGGCGAAGGGAACCCGAGCGGGTGTGTGCTTCCCTCGGAGGTACGCAAACAGCCGTGAGCGCTGTCGAGGACGAGAAGTCGTCGGCCGTCGAACCAGATGTCGTGGCTTTGGCGCCCAAGACCGGGGTGGATGGTGCGAAGCTGCGGCTTCTGCAAGAAGGCGTCCGGTCCGGGGTACGACATCTCCACGGCAAACGACCCGTAATCCCAATTGTGGGCCAGAACCCACAGGCGGTCTCCGGAGAAGTGGAGCGAATTGAAGTGGAAGCGGTCGTCCGGGTGCTCCGGCGGAGGCGGATGCTGCCATCGGGCAGGCACCAAGTCAGCCAGGGCGACCGTGCCTACGACTGAGCCCATCTGCGGTTCCAGAGCCAGCAACTCCGGCCGCCGACCGCTCACGATCCACAGCAGGTCGTCGTGGGCGCGGATTTGATGGAGGTCGCTTGCTCCCGGCACAGTCCAGCTGCGAAGCGGATGATCCAGCTCGGGCCAGGGAAAAACCAGCACGTTGTTGGTGGGCAGGTGCGGGTGGACCGGTCGCTGGTTCAAGTCGAGATTGCGGGCCACGACGAATACCTCGTCCCCGGCCCGCGTCAGCCCGAAGTAGATGCCCAGTCCCTCGTGAAGCGTTTCGACGTTCGCCAACCGCAGTGCTCCATCCAGCGTCACCCGCAGCCAGCGCGTAAACGTCGTCAGTAACAGCGTGGTGCTCATGAAGTGAGCCGCTCGGATGGGCAGTGGCGCTCAAGAGCTGGTCAGCAGCTGCCGAAGCACATACGGCAGGATGCCGCCGTGGCGGTAATACTGCGCCTCTTGCGGCGTGTCGATGCGGACGAGCACCTCGAATGACCGCGGCGCCCCGGACGGGGGTGTCGCCCGGACGGTCAGTTGACGACGGTTGCCGTTGACGATGTCCGCCAGTCCCACAAAGTCATAGACTTCCTCGCCCGTCAGGCCGAGCGTGGCGGCGTTGTCGCCGGGCCGGAATTGCAGCGGCAAAATGCCCATGCCGACGAGGTTGCTGCGATGGATGCGCTCATAGCTTTCCGCCAGCACCACCCGCACGCCTAGCAGCCTCGGCCCTTTGGCGGCCCAATCACGCGACGACCCGGAGCCGTACTCCTTGCCGGCAATTACGACCAGCGGCACGCCCTCTTCGGCGTACTTCACCGAGGCGTCGTAGATCGACATCAGGGTGCCTTCGGGCAGGTGTCGGGTGAACCCTCCCTCGGTGCCCGGGGCGAGGACGTTCTTGAGCCGGACGTTGGCAAAGGTGCCGCGGACCATGACCTCGTGGTTACCGCGCCGGGCCCCGTAGGAATTGAAGTCTTTGGGCTCCACCCCGTGCTCCATCAGGTACTTTCCGGCGGGGCTTTGCTGTTTGATCGAGCCGGCGGGGGAGATGTGATCGGTGGTGATGCTATCGCCCAACAGGGCCAGGACGCGGGCATGGCGGATGTCCTCGATGGGCGGTGGCTCGAGGGACATGTTTTCGAAATACGGCGGATGTTTGACGTAGGTGGACTTCGGATCCCAGCGAAACAGATCGCCCTCCGGCACGGGCAACCGTTGCCAATAATCATCGCCGTCGAACGCGCGCTCGTAGACCTTGCGGAACGTGTCGGAGCGCATGCTTTGTTCGATCGCTCGCTGCACCTCGGCCTGCGTCGGCCAAATGTCGCGGAGGTAGACCGGCCGGCCTTGCGGGTCGGTGCCAAGCGGTTCGCTGGCCAAGTCGATGTCGACAGTGCCCGCCAAGGCATAGGCGACCACCAAGGGAGGCGAGGCGAGGTAGTTGGCCCGGACCTCGGGGTGGACCCGCCCCTCGAAGTTGCGATTGCCGCTGAGGACGGCGGCCACCACCAGGCCGCCGTCCTCGATGGCCTTGGAGATGGCCGGCGGCAGCGGCCCGCTGTTGCCGATGCATGTCGTGCAGCCGTAACCCACCAGATAAAAGCGCAGCTGCTCCAACGCACGCATCAGACCCGCCTCCACCAGATAATCCGTCACCGTCTTCGACCCCGGAGCCAAGCTCGTCTTGACCCACGGCTTGGTCCGAAGACCGCGCTCCACCGCCTTGCGGGCCAGCAACCCGGCGGCCATCATCACCGACGGGTTCGACGTGTTCGTACAGCTGGTGATGGCCGCGATCACGACCGCGCCATGATCCAACCGATGGGTTTGGCCTTCCACCGTCACGGTCACCGGCCCCGTCGCCGGGGTCTTCCCCTTGGCCAAAAGCTGCGGCAAAGCCGCGGCGAAGCTACGCTTGACATTCCCCAGCGGGACGCGGTCTTGGGGTCGAGACGGCCCGGCCAGGCACGGTTCCACCGTGCCCAGGTCCAGCGTCAGCGTGTCGGAATATTCAGCCGCGGGCGTGTTGGGGTCGTAGAACAATCCTTGCTCCTTCATGTAGGCTTCGACCAGGCGGACGGCCGATTCGGACCGGCCCGTGAAGCGCAAAAAGCGGAGCGTCTCGGCATCCACGGGGAAGAGGCCGCACGTGGCCCCATATTCCGGGGCCATGTTGGCGATGGTCGCGCGGTCGGCCAACGGCAGCGACGCCAAGCCATCGCCGTAAAACTCCACGAACTTCCCCACCACCCCCTTCTTGCGGAGCATCTCCGTCACGGTCAGCACCAGGTCCGTGGCCGTGGCCCCTTCGCGAAGCCGGCCCGTCAGCTTGAAGCCGACCACTTGCGGGATCAGCATCGACACCGGCTGGCCGAGCATGGCCGCCTCCGCCTCGATGCCGCCGACGCCCCAGCCAAGCACCCCTAGGCCGTTAATCATCGTCGTGTGGGAATCGGTGCCCACGAGTGTGTCGGGATAAGCCCAAGGGGCGCCGTCCGTCGGTCGGACAAAAACGACGCGCGCCAAGTACTCCAGGTTGACCTGATGCACGATCCCGGTCTCCGGGGGTACGACCCGGAAATTGCGAAAGGCTTTCTGCCCCCAGCGAAGGAACAGATAGCGCTCCTGGTTCCGTGCGTATTCCTGTTCGGTATTGCGGCGAAAAGCCTCCGGATGGCCGAAATCATCCACCTGCACCGAGTGGTCGATGACCAGCTCGACCGGCTGCAATGGGTTGATCCGTCTCGGGTCGCCGCCCATCCGGGCCATGGCATCCCGCATGGCCGCCAGATCGACCACCGCCGGCACGCCGGTGAAGTCCTGAAGCAGCACCCGACTCGGCGTGAAGGCGATCTCTCGCGTCGGCTCGGCTTTCGGCTCCCACCGGGCCAACGCCTCGATGTCCGCGGCACGCACGCTTGCGCCGTCTTCCGTCCGCAGGAGGTTCTCCAGCAAAATCTTCAAGCCATACGGCAGCCGATCGACTCCCGGTACCGCCCTGGCCACAGCCGCCAAGCGGAAAATCGTGTACGACTGACCATCGACCGTCAGCGTCCCCTGGCTGCCGAAGCTGTTGGCCATGATCGCCCCTCTCCCTTGTGAAGCCTAAAGACTTAGACTCATTGTCGAACCCCGCGAGAGGAATGGCAACGCGCCGAGTCGTGCTGCGGCGGCGTTGCCCGCACGGGCAACGCCGCCGGTCCACCCTGTGCTCGGCGTACAGACAGGCTCCTCGACCTCATTCCCGCCGGGTGCGAAATGCCAGACCTCACGCTCCGGCACCACGCCCCGCCTGGGCACCGACCCTGCGGCTGGCCTCACGACCAGCCAGCTTACCCGCGATGGGTAACCGCGGTCGCACCTCCCCTCACGGATGAGGAGATAAGGTCCGCTGCGCCGCCGGCCTGCCCGCGATCGGCAATTCGTGCTATAAATTGATAACAAGCCCCGTATCAGAGGCTGGAGAGGTGCCAGAGCGGCCGATTGGGCCGGTCTCGAAAACCGGTGTGCACGCAAGTGCACCGAGGGTTCGAATCCCTCCCTCTCCGCTGCGCACGGGCCCATCGTCCGGTTTCCTCATGTGGGCCCCACCCAGGACCAGCCGCAGGACCGCAACGGCTGCCGTTCACGGCCGGTCGCTGTCCTATCAACCGGTCGGGCGTTGCTCCCGCGCCAGGCCCGTCGAGTTAACATCAACCCGAAGTCGAGTTAATATCAACCCGAACCTGGACCGTCTTAGCTTTCTCCGCTAGCCTCCGGCGCCGGAGTACACTGGGGTTAATTTGATCGATCCGTTTCCTCAACGGGTCCCAATCGGAAAAGCGCTTCTGGGCGGACGGCGCTTGTCAGACTGAAGGGAATCCTTGGGGACTTCGCCTCGATCAACGAATTTCGGGCCAACAACCAGAACCATTCATACGATCATCGATGGCAGCGCCCGGCCCAAGTGGATTGCTATTGAGCGCCCCACAATCGGGCCGCGGCCTCGGGACCGGCTGAAGAAATCCACATAGCTGGCCCCGCAGGCGCGGCCGCGCTCGCTGCGAGTCAAGAAGGAGTACCAATGCGTTGTGTCCGTCTCTCAGCCTGTACGATCGTCGTGCTGGTTCTTTCGGGTTGCAGCCCGCCACGGGAGACGGGCACGAAGGGCAAAGGTCACGCCCACGACCACCCCGAAACCGGGCCACACGGCGGCGTGCTGGTGGAGTGGGGCCAGGAGGAGTATCACGCGGAATTCACAGTGGACCACGGGAACAAGCAGGTGACGGTTTACGTCCTTGGGCCGGATGCCAAGACGCCTGCCCCGATCGCCGCGGACGCGATCTCCCTGAGCATCACTAACCTGTCGCCGCCTTTGAGCTTGACCCTCAAGCCCGACCCGCAACCGGACGACCCGAAGGGCAAGTCGTCGCGGTTTCGCGGCACTGACGATCGCCTCGAGAAGGAGCAGGATTACAAGGGTAGTCTCACGGTAAAGATCGGCGACAAGCCCTACAGCGGGGATTTTGACGAAAGCAAGGCGGAGCACTCGCATCCGCACAAGAAGTGAGACGGGGCCACGAGGCCCTTTGGCCGACAATGGCTCAAGTCAGTGGAGTTCCTTCCACTGTTCCCGGAAGGAGCGCGCCGCTGGTGCAGGGAAGTCGCGGTGCCGGGTCCAGTGGGCAACCGGCCCGGGACCGCGCGACAGCCAACCGCCGCGGGCCTGCGGTCGCAACAACAGCCGGGCCAGCCGGGTCGCCAGGCGGTAAAGCCAAGGGCGGAGCATGACCACGCGCCACAATCGGTATGCGAGGTGCTCCCAACGGTTGGCCGGACCGCGATGCTGAAGTTCTCGCAGGCCGATCAGCATCCGCGGAATGTTGATTTTGACGGGGCAGGCGGCCTGGCAGGCGCCGCAGAGCGATGAAGCGTGCGGCAAGTGCTCATGGTCGGTGACGCTGTCGTAGAGCGGCGTCAGGATACTGCCGATCGGTCCGGAATAGACGCCGCCATAGGCGTGCCCGCCGATGCGGCGGTACACGGGGCAGGCATTCAGACAGGCCCCGCAGCGGATGCACTGGAGGCTCTCGCGGAAAGGCGTAGCCAACAGGCGGGAACGACCGTTGTCGAGCACGACCAGGTGAAACTCGTCGGGCCCGTCGAGTTCACCGGGCCGGCGTGGCCCGGTGAGCAGCGTGGTATACACCGACAGCGGCTGGCCGGTGGCCGCCCGCGCCAGGAGCTTCAGGAATACGGGCAAGTCCTCCCACCGGGGAATCACCTTCTCAAGTCCCATCAGGGCGACATGCACCCGCGGACAGGTGGTGGTCAATCGGCCATTGCCTTCGTTCGTCACGAGGACGATGGTGCCAGTTTGGGCGACGGCGAAGTTGACGCCGGTGATCCCCATGTCGGCCTGCCGGAATTTTTCGCGGAGGAAGCGTCGGCCGGTCAGGGCCAGTATCCGCGGATCGTCGGGGAGGGGCTGGCCAAGGTGCTTGGACATGATGGCGGCGATGCTTTCGCGGGTGTGGTG
>JANWYO010000325.1 GCA_025055215.1 Gemmataceae bacterium | reverse complement strand
TTGGGTCGGATGGGACCATGTGGGGTTTGGTGGGACGGCGGTTGCCGGCGCGGGTGGTGGTGGGCTTTGGGGCCGACCACCACCGGTGGCCTCTCCTAAGTCCCGTCCCGGTCCATGTTGCGTCGCCTCGCCGTCGAAGTTCCCGGGCTGGCACGCAAGTTGCCCTCAGCAGTGGCGACGCGCTAAGTTTGGTCAGCCTTCCTTTAAGTCGTGTCGTCCGTCATCCGAGCCGAGCTTCGGACCAAGCGCGCTGGAGGTCGGTTTGGCGTCTCCGACGGTGCCGTCCGACCGTGATTGCCGCCCCGCGCAAGTATGCAACTATGGCAGAGCCGCGTTCCCCCTCATCAGCCCCTTTGGCCGAGATCGATCGGTTTCTTCTCCAGCTTCTGGCCCGGACCAACGGGCTGAACGTCGAGAAGGCCAAAGCCATCGGTCGCTGGTGGCTGAGAAACCGGCGTCCGGACCAGGACTTGGTCAGCTTCCTGGTCCACCACCAGGTCCTGGTTGCCGAGGCGGCCAAGACCCTGGACATGATCCGCCGAGGCTATCTGCACTTTCCTGATTGTGGTCGGCTCCTTACCCCCGAGGCGCTGGCCGTAATCGATCAGCATCTGCAACCGGCGGAGTGCGACACTCGGGAAGAGCACGGCGACGCGAAGAAGCGGACGCAGCCGATGCCGCGACCCGTCGTCCCCGCCGAAGTGGCTCCCGAGCCGGCAGACGACCAGGCGCTGCGGCGGACGCAGGCATGGGCCGCGCCGCCGCCGGCCGCCCCCTCCTCGGGCCGACTCGATCTGCCGCGTCCTGGCATGACTCTCGGCAAGTACTTGCTCGTCGGCCCGATGGGCCAAGGGGCAACCGGCTGTGTGTACCGCGCTCGTCATCAGACCCTCGGTATCCCCGTGGCTGTCAAGGTGCTCCAGGCCCCATTGTTTGAGCACGACCCGTACTTGGCCGAGCGCCTCAGGCATGAAGCACGTCTCCTGGCGCAACTGAACCATCCCAACCTGGTTCGCGTCTGGGACTACGACGACAGTGGCCCGTTCCCCTACATGGTTGTGGAGTGCGTGGAGGGTGTCACCCTGGCGGAACTGATCGAGCAGAGCGGGTGTTTGCGGCCGGATCGGGCGGTGCGCATCGTCTTGCAGATCTTGGACGGCTTGGCGTGCGCTCATCGCCAGGGGATCGTCCACCGCGACGTCAAGCCGGCAAACGTCCTCGTCAGCCGCGACGGCACCGCGAAGCTGACCGACCTGGGACTGGCGTTGATCGTCAACGACGCCCTGCGGCACTCCCTGGATTCTCCAGCCGCCGAGGCCGGGATCGCGGGGACAGCAGCGTACATGGCCCCTGAGCAGGCGCAGGATGCGTCGCGGGTCGATGCGCGGACCGACATCTACGCCCTCGGCGCCACCGCTTACCACGCCCTCACCGGGCAGATGCCCTTCACCGGGCGTTCGCCGGCGGAAGTCCTGATGAAGCACCTGCACGAGGCTCCGGTGCCGCCGCACGAACGTGAGCCGCGGATCGGCCTCGAGCTGTCGCGCGTGGTGCTGACGATGATGGCCAAAGAGCCGGCCGAGCGGTACCCGAGTTGCGAGGAGGCGGCCCGGGCGATGTTGGCGGCGGTGCAGCCGGTCGCCGCCGTGGCGCGGCCGGCCGCTCGTTCGTCCCCGGGCCGGCAACCAGGCCGTTGGACATCCGAGGCTGCTTCGCGGAGGGACAAGTCATGATCCGCACGCTGGGGCCTGTTCGCTTCCTGGAAGCGATCGAGCCGCGGACCTGGGCCCTGCTGCACGACCTTGGATTGACGCCTGAACCGCTGCCGGCGATGTTCGCCTCGGCAACCGCGGCCAGCGGGCGCACCCACTTGGCTGCCTGCCGCTGGCGCATCGGCCCACCTGCCGGGCCCCTCGCCGATGGTCGCCTGGTGCGCATCCAGGGCGTTTCCTCCGAGATCGTCAATACCATGATCTTCCCCGCCGCACCGGAGGAAGTCCCAGTGTTTGCCGCCGAATTGCTGGTGTTCGGTGGCTGTCCCCGGCTGGTGTTCATCGACCTCCAGGTGCCGGGATTGGCGACCGAGCGTTGCGCCCAGGTGGCAGCGTTGACCCGGGAGTTGACCCAGCGCTACGCCCACCTTCCTGGTCGCGAGCAACCGCCGACTTGGGCCATCGACTACTCCACTGGCGGGTATTTCTTTGCCCGGCCTGACCGTCGATCGACGACTGACGAACTCTTGGAGTTATACGCCGAATACCTACAAGCCTGGCGTGACGTGGCGGCGTCGGCTCGGCCGCAGGCCGGGCCGGCGGCGTTTGCCGCCGCCCGGGCCTTGCGTGAATACAAGCAGCGGCACCTGGAACATTCCCCGGGCCGAGATTTCCTCGCCAAAGTCTTCGGTGCCGATTGGGCGTACCGCTTCTTGCACGGCTTCCTGTACCAATGAGCCGTTGCGGCATCGAGGGGCATGGCAGGCAAAACCTGCCTCGGGCCGCCGATTGATCGTGTGTCGGGTCAAATTTGGGAGACGAGGATGGACCTGATTCAACGGATTCACCAAGTCCTTCAGCCTTTACACCAGGCCATCGAGGCCCTGCCCCTGTCGCAGGCCATCGTCCAGGGCCGGGTCAGTCGGCCGGCGTATTGTCGGCTGTTGGAGCAGCTTCTCAGCGTTCACGCCACCTTGGAGGAGGGCCTGTTCCTTTCACCCTGGGCGCGGGACCTGTTCCGGCCGAACATGGCCCGTGTCGGGGCGTTGGAGAACGACCTCGCCGCCTTGGGGGGCGCGGCGGCAGAGCCGCCATTGCCGCCGACCGAACAGCTCGTGCGGACCCTCGTGAGCTGGCGGTGGTCGGCCTCCTGGCGGCTACTCGGGGCGCTGTATGTGGTTGAGGGGTCGCGGCTGGGTTCGATGGTCCTGGTGCGCCCCCTCAGCGAGGCCCTCGGTGTGCCGCCGGAGCTGGGCCACGGGCTTGACTACCACCTGGAGGGGATGACCAACCGGCCACTCGCTTGGCGGAAATTCAAATCGGCCTTGGCGGCCTTCCCCTGGTCGGCGGCGCAAGAAAGCGACATCACCGCCGCCGCGGCCGAAACCATGGCCGGCTTGGTCCGTATCTATGCCGCTATTGAGCCGCAAGGAGGGATGATGCTGGCCCCGCCTCTGCCAGAATTTGACCCGGCCCCGGCGCTCACCGCCGCCCGATAGGGTATCTAGTCGTGAAAACGCTGACTTTTGAGCCGATCCACGAAACGGTGCAGGTTCGCACCGAAAGCGACTTGCTTCAGGCGTTGCTGGCCAAGAACCTCAAGGTGCTCATGGCCTGCGGTGGTAAGGGAATCTGCGCCACCTGTCACGTTCACGTCCGCCGGGGTGCCGACCAGCTGACGCCGCGCACTCCCCGCGAAGTGAAAACGCTCAGCTATATCACCGGCTGCGATGCCGACAGTCGGCTGGCCTGCCAGGCGCGCGTTCTGGGCGAGGGCGTCGTCGTCGAACTTCCCGAAGGGATGTACGTCGAGCGGGTCGAAGACCTGATGAGCCTGCTCGGCCAACGGGCCCAGATGCACATCCTTCATCCAATCAACGGCTCGGTGTTGATCGCCAAGGGGAAGATCATCACCCGGTCCCGCCTGGAGGAGTTGAAAAACCTGAATGTGGAGGTACAGCGGCTTCGCGACCTGAAATAACCCAGCGTCGGCCTGCCGACTTCGAGGATGACTCTCATGACGACGACCACTGCTCCCGAAAAACCGCTCGATCGCCGCGTGCAGCTCATCTGGGGAGAGAAAGGCGATCCCCAGATGCTGACGTTGCTTAAGACGCAGAGCACCGATGAGAGCGGCCAGCTGCGGGACCGGGTCCGCTTGGTTCACGGCCCCCAACCGTACCGGCACAACCATTACACCGACAGCGATTTCTTCCGCCACGACCCTGAGCGGGGGGTAGTGACGAATGTTTATGGCCAGCGGATCATCCGGGTGTCGGAGGATTTCCTGGTGGCAATGCTCGGCGGCCTGGAAGACGAGGTGGGCGACGCCGCCGGCGAGATCATGTACAAGTGCGGTTACGAATGGGGCATGGAGGACATGCGCTCCTTTTCGCGGCGGGTGCAGGCCGAGTTCGAAGTGGAAATGCGCAAGATGAACATTGGTATGTTGCTGGAGACATGGTGGTGGCCGTTGCAAATCGAGGGTTGGGGGGCTTGGCGGTACGACTTTCGGCAGGCCAAGCAAGGTCTGATTTTCATCGACCTGTTTGAATCGGTGGTGGCCCAATCGCTGGGCGATGTGGGCAAGGTGGTTTGCTACTTCTACGCGGGGCTGTTTGCCGCCGTCTTCACCGTCCTAGCTCGGAAGCAGTTGGCGTGTATCGAGATTCAGTGCTACGCCATGGGAGAGGATTATTGCAAGTTTTTGATCTCGACGGAGAAGCGGGTGAATGCGGCCCAATTCTGGCGAAACGAAGGGGCGACCTCCAAGGACATCATGAAGAAGCTGCTCGCCGAGTGAGGAAAGGGCCAACGACGATGGGGGATGGCGAGGCACCCAAGCGGAATGGCGTGGCGAGGCGGTCGGCCGGCCCGTGGAGGCCGGCCGACGGATCGGCCGGGCCGGGCAGCCGGCCCCTGGGCCGATTCCTTGCCGAGGTCAACTGGGGCAACGAGCCGAGGCCCATGCCCAGCAGTGACGCGCTGCCGGTCGGTTCGTGGCCGCTGCGAAAATTGCTCGCCGCCGTCAACTGGACCAACGCCATGCCTTCCGGCATCAGTGGAGACGGATCCAGCCCCTCCGCTTTGGAGAACGCCTTTGCCGATTTTGTCTGGGATTGAAGCTTGCCCGTCACCGATGCTCGGTGCGGCCCTTTAAGGCAGGAGACTGGCCATGTATTCCCGCCTGGTCCAAACCATCCACGCTGCGGAGAGCCGTTACCTGAACCCGCAGGAACAGTCGATCGTGCTGACCTACTGCGCCTCGATGCCCAAGCGGCTTCAGGCGATGAAAGCCGTCGAACAGAAGGAGACGGAGATCGTCAATCAAGTCATCACGGAATTGAAGAAGCGCTACGTCAATTTCGCTGACCTGCATGACCGAGCCTGGGAGAAAGGGTTCCGGGACGTGCAGCTGGTGTTGCGTTATAACGTGCAAGGGATGTTGCTGGACGATTCAGAAATGGTCGCCCAACGCCTGCTGTATTGGATGCGCACCATCATGGCCGCGGTGGGAATGACCCCGCGGTTCATGCGGGACACGTATACGCTGCTACGGGAGGCTTGCCGGCAGCACCTGCCGGCAGAGGCCTTCCAACTCCTGGAACCCCATTTGGAGCGCACCATCGCCATTCTCTCGGACATTCCCGAGCCGCATCGGCCGGCAGTCTAAATCGGCCAGCGGTGGCGGCCTAGGGCGCTTACGGGGAGCCATGCCATGCAACCGGTCGTCGAAATTTCGGGCATCGAGCGAAGCTCGGAGGACATTGCATTCCGTGGCAATTACTTCGCCGACGGACTGTACGCCAGAACGGACATCGTCCGCGGAGTGACGCGCAATCGCCTCGGCACCCGCTTGTGTGCCCTGAGTGCCGACTTCCTCCGCGGATTGCGCCGGGCCATCGAGGACGAATGCGGCCCGGCGGCCGACGTCGTCTTCCGCACCTGCGGCCGCAAGTGGGGCATGCTCTTGGCCCGACGCTTCGAGAAGGAATTGGCCGACTTTTACGGGCAGCCGCTGCGGGAGTTCACCGTGGCGACCTTCCTCGCCTGCCTGACGGAGATGTTCAGCCAGCACGGTTGGGGACAACTGCGGCTCGATCTCAGTTATTACGATCAGGGGTTGCTGGTGGCCGAGCTGCGGGGTGCCATCATGGCGGACCTCTTTCCCGGGAGCGATCGGCCAGTAGACACGTTGTTCGCCGGTATTTTCGCCGGATTCTTCAGCCAGCTGAGTGGCGAGGATCTCGACTGCGTGCAGACGGAGTGCACGGCGTGCGGGGCCGATGCCAGCCGATTTGTCATCGGATTGTCGCAACGGTTGACCCAAGTGGAGACATGGCGGGCCAATGGCCAAAGCCATGCCCAAATCGTGGCGGCGTTGGCGAACGTCCGAGGCGGGAAGGAGACCTCGCCATGACCCAGGCCGTGGCCGGAACTCCGCTCCAACGGGCCTTCGCTCTCCAACGAGTGGCCAGCGACCTGGGACGTCGGTATCAAGTGCTGGACTACATCGGCCGCGGCGCCACCGCGACCGTCTGGAAGGTGCGCGACCGCATTACTGACGAATTCTTGGCCGTCAAGCGCTTCGAGGTCACGTCCGTCAGCTCGGCCGGCTTCTACCGCGAGCTGCGAATGCTGTTTCGGCTTCAGCATCCGCGGATTGTGCGGGTCATCAACCTGCTCGAGCCTGCGGGCACGGCTCGCTATCTGCTCCTGGAATACTGTGGCGGCGGTAGCCTGCGCGACGCCATGCAGACCAAGAGGTCGTGGACGTGGGAGGAGGCCGCCGACCTGGCCAGCCAGATCGCCGAGGGGCTGAACGAGGCGCATCGTCAGGGGCTGGTGCACCGCGACCTGAAGCCGGAGAATGTCCTCTTCGCGGGGCCGGGATGCGATGGGAAAGGGGTCAAGTTGGCGGACTTTGGGCTGGCGCGGGCGCTTCAGCAGGCCCGTGCCTTGGCACCGGCCTCGGCCGGCGGCCTGTCGGGCACGCCCATCTACATGGCGCCCGAGCTGTTCGCGGGCAGCTTTCACACCGCCAGCGACATTTACGCCTTGGGGGTGATCGTCTACGAGCTGCTACACGGCCGAGCCCCCTTTGCCGGAACCGCCGAGGAGCTGGCCGCCCAGCACTTACACGCGCCGCCACGGCTGCGACCCGACCTGCCCGCGCCGGGGCGCGACCTGCTGGCGGCCATGCTGGCGAAGAGGCCGGCGGAGCGACCAACGGCCGCGGCGTTGCTCGCGGGGCGGCCGCAAGCCGCGGCCGCCCCGCCCGGGTGACCCGCCGCCCCCGGGCGGATCGCCGCTTCAAGCGCCCGGGGCGTGGCCACGCTGCCGCGCGCGGGGTACAATCACCGCACCCTGCCCGGCAAGCTCCAGCATCCCGCACCCTCATAGGCGAGGACCCGAGTGATGATTCGGCAAGCAGTTTGGGTTGTGGCAGCCTGGTTTGTCCTGGCCCGACCTGCGGCGGCGGAAGTCGACTTTGCCAAAGAAATTCGCCCGATTCTCGAGCAACACTGCCTCAAGTGCCACGGCCCCGACAAACCCAAGGCGGGGCTGCGGCTCGACACGCGCGAGGAGCTGCTCAAAGGGAGCAAGATCAACGACCAGGTTGTGATTCCCGGCAAGGCCGCCGAGAGCCTGCTTTATCAGGTCATCATTCTCCCGGAAACGGACGAAAGCCGAATGCCGCCCGAGGGCAAGCCGCTGAGCAAGGCCCAGACCGACAAAATCCGCGACTGGATCAACGAGGGGCTGAATTGGCCGAAGGACATCGTCTTGCGGGCCCCCGGGGTGCCGGCCAAGCCGGCGGCGGCCGAGGCCGGATTGCCGATCACGCCCGAGGAAAAGGTGGCGGTCGAAAAGCTCCAAAAGACCGGGGCGCTGGTGCTGCGCCTGGCCCAGAACACCAATTGGCTAAGGGTCGATTTCGCCTACGCCAAGGAAGTCAAGGACGAGGACCTGGCCCTGCTCAAGGACATGCCTAACCTCTATGAGCTGGGCTTGGCCGGGACGACCGTGACGGATGCCGGACTGGTCCACTTGCAGGGCCTGAAGAACCTGACGCGGCTCCAGCTTCAGAACACGAAAATTACCGACGCGGGCTTGGTCCACCTGAAGGGATTGGAAAAGCTGGTGTCGCTGAATCTTTACGGCACGGCAGTGACGGATGCGGGGTTGGAGCACCTCAAGGGCCTGACCAGCCTGCGGAAACTTTACCTCTGGCAGACGAAGGTGACGGAAGCCGGCGCGAAGAAGCTCGCCGAAGCACCCCCCGAGGTGGTCATCGACCGGGGTTACGAGGCGGCAGCCCCGGAGACCAAGCCGGAGGAGACGAAGAAACCCGAGGCCGACAAAAAGCCTTGAGCGTCAGCCAGCCGTCGGGCGTTTGGCCGTCCCGGAGCCGGGGGGAGGACTGATCGGCTCGCGCTTGTCTCAGCGGCGGCCAGCCGCCGCGGGGTCGGCCGGTTGGCCGGCGGACCGCCTCAGTCGCAGCGCTCGAAGATCGTGGCGATCCCTTGGCCCGCGCCGATGCACATCGTCGCCAAGCCGTAGCGGGCCCCGCGCCGCCCCATGGCGTGCAGCAGCGTCGTCGCGATCCGGGCACCGCTGGCCCCCAGCGGGTGCCCGATGGCAATGGCGCCGCCGTGCACGTTGACCTTTTCCGGGTCGGCGTCCAGCAGCTTGATGACCGCCAAGGTCTGGGCGGCAAAGGCCTCGTTGATTTCGATGAGGTCGATGTCGGCCAGTTTCAGGCCGGCGCGCTTCAGGGCCTTGTGCGTCGCCGGCACCGGCCCAATCCCCATCACCGCCGGATCGACCCCCGCCACCGCCATCGCCCTGACCCGGGCTTTCGGCTTCAGGCCCAGCTCCCGCGCCCGCGGCTCCGACATCAGCAACACGGCGGCGGCGCCCACGCTCAGCGGGCTGGAGTTCCCCGCCGTCACCGTGCCCCCTTCCGGCTGAAACACCGGCTTCAGCGCCGCCAGTGCCTCCAGGCTGGTGTCGGGCCGGACGCACTGGTCCACCGTCAGGATTTTCCGCCGCCCTTCTTCGTCCCGGCCCCAGGTGGGCACCACCTCGGCGGCCAACAGCCCCGCCGCCATCGCCTCGGCGGCGCGGCGATGGCTCCGGAGGGCGAACTCATCCTGCTGTTGCCGGCTGATGCCGTACTTGCGGGCCAGGTTTTCCGCCGTCAGCCCCATGTTCAGCGTCGCCGGACTGTGCCGATAAAAAAGCCGCGGGCTGGGGTCGAAGCCCGATTCCATCGGGATGTGGTGCATGTGCTCGACGCCACCCGCGATCTGCACGTCCTCGCAGCCAGCCATGATGCTCTGGGCAGCGTAGTTGATCGCCTGGAGGCTGGAGCCGCAGTTGCGGTTGATCGTCACGCCGCCGACCTCGATCGGCAAGCCGGCGATCAAGGCGGCCATGCGGGCCACGTCGTAGCCTTGCTCTCCCTGCTGGTTGACACAGCCCCATAAAATGTCGTCCACCTCGCGGGCAGACACCCCCGCGCGCTCCAGCAGCGCCACCATCAACTCCGCCGACAGGTCATCGGCACGCACGTCCCGGAACATGCCTTTCTCCGGGTGCGCCCGGCCAATCGGTGTGCGGACGGCTTCGATGACGACGGCCTGATTCATGGCACCTTACTCCTGCCCAAAAGAGAAACGCCGCGCTAAGGCACCGGAGCTTGTCCGGTCGGCTGCAACGTATTGTACGAGGAGAGCAAAAGCCGGACGAACGCTGGCCGGCAGCCAGCGTGGAACATGTCGCCCTGACTCAGGGACTGGTCAGGTCCACGCCCAGGTAGGTGCCGCGATTCTCCCGGGCCAAGCGGCGCAGGGGCATGTCCTCGTGGCATCGATGTCGTGCCGTCAGCTCGATGGCATGGATCGCCGATCGGCCGCGGTTGAGGGCGGTAATCAGCCGCACATCTTCGGGCCGCAGGTCGTCGGCATCGGTGAGGTAGTAAATGACATCGGCGTGCAACGCCAAGGCGGCCCGCAAGGCGGGAAGATGCTCGGTGCCGCCCTCGGGCACCAGAACGTCCAGGAAAGCAAAAGCGCATTCTTTGTGAGACGGGCTGGCCAGCCACAGGCTGGCCCGGCCGTTGATCCGCAGCGGCTCGACGTGGCGGTTGTAGACCAGAATTTGGAACAAGGCAGTTTCCGGGAGTTGCTCGAGGCTGCGGCGCAGCTCCCGCCGGGCGGCCGACAGCCGCCCGTGTTGCCCCATGCTCGCGGAACGGTCGATGACGTAAACGACCGAGCGCCCCTGTGCCGGTACGTCGAAAAAGGTTGTCAGTCCGCCTGAGGATGCCCGGCCACCAGCCGCCGCGCCGCGGGCCCCTGGTTTCTCCCCCGAACCGCCGTCAGGCTGACCGTCCAGGCCATCGACGGGTCGATCGGCAATCGTGTGCGCGGTGGCCGCACCGCGCACAAGCGGCGACCAGATCTCCGGGCGAACGGAAGTGGCCAGCGCCGCCGCCGTGCGCGGCGGCGGCTCGACGGTCGGCCGCAGCGTCACCACTGGAACATCGGCGAGGGTCAGTACTCCGCCGGCCTCGGGGGTCGAGTCCGGCACTCGGGTGTCCACGGCCGCGTCGCTGACGGCGGCTTCGCCCACGGGCCAGGCCCAGGTGGCCAGGAGCAGCAGACCGTGCCCTAAAGCGGAAACGCTCAGGGCCCGAATCCCCGACCACCGCAGCGAACGATCGGCACCCATGGGGCGGCTCCAGAGCGGCCGCCGCCCACTCCGGGCGGCGGCCGGGCACGCTCAGTGCTTCAACACCATCTGCGCCGATAGCTGACCCAGCAACGCTAGGCCTTGGTCGCGGTCGGTCGTGCCGTCCCAGTCGAGGCGAACCCGCGTCCGTTGGCCGTCACGGCCTTTCACTGGCGACAAGACAAAATAGATTTTGCCGCCGGTTGGCGTCGTGCACGCCACGCGCGTGTCGGCCCCGTCGCGGAGGGTTTCGACCGCCATGCCGAGTTCTTGAAGCTTCCTCTGAATCAACTCGGCGACCGACTCCAGCGAGCCGGTCAGGACGATCGACCGGCTTCCCTCCGGCCCGCTGTGGGAAAAGCTGAGCGTGAACAGATCGGTGACATGGCAGCCTGTCAGCAGCGCCAGCACGACGGCTGCCACGCCTCCCCCGAGGCCTGCTCGTGCCATGGTGGGCCCCTCCGCCTACCATCCTTGGGAATGTTGAAAATCGGGCCGGCACCATAGCGAGGGTCCTCGACGGGATCAAGCCCTTTTTCCGTCGTGGGTCTCTCTGGACGAGCACAAGCAGGCCATCGCTTTGCCCCCGCGATTGATCGTTCCGCGCTAACGATTCATTGTTTCGCGCTCGCGGCATGCCCAGCGAGCAACTCGCCCCCTCGCGCGAGCCGATCAATCGCTCCCCGCCGCTCCACCCTCGCGGCGCCGACCTCGAACAGGTAAATACTTTCCGTCTCCGGCGAATGGAGCAGCGGCTGCCGAAGTGTGGCATGTGGGGGGACTGGCCGCCGCGGAGTCACAAGACTTAGGGCGAAGGCTCGTCGTCCGGATAGGCATCCGGCAACGCATTGATCTGCGGCGGGGCCAGGTCCTCGTCCACCGCCGACTTGCTCGGACTCATGCGGCGGAGAAGGTCCACCACCTCGCTTGCCTCGATCAGCTGGGTGGGCTGATCGAGGTACGCTTGCCTCGGGTCTTCGTCCGGCCCAAGGTAGACCCGGAAGGGAATGCCGGCGATCACCAACTCATCGTTAGGCAGGAGGATCGCCCGACGGACCCGCTGGCCATTGACCCGCGTCCCATTGGTGCTGCCCAGATCGCGCAGCAGCAACAACCCATCCGTCTTGACAAGGACACAATGGATCTTGGACACGCTCTTGGAATCGAGGCACAAATCGCAATCCTCGCGGCGGCCGACCAGGGTCATGTCCTTGGTGATGTCGATCGGCTCTCCGCCATTGAGGGGAATTAACTGGGCTCGCATCCCAAGCTCCTCGACGTGCACGCTTCGGGCGTTGGCGCTGGGTCGCCGCAGGGGTGCCGGCTTCGCCTCCGCATATTCATCTTCATCGAAACGTGAGGCGGCCCCAGGTGCAAGGCCGTTTGGGAGACCATGCATTGGGCCAAGCCTGTCGATTTCCCGTCTCTCCCGCCGCTGCAGCGGCGGGAGAGACACCCCGTTTGCCGTCGTCGCCGCCGCTGCGAGTACCCCCCGAGGACACGGAACCGCCAGTTTCAATCCGCGCGTGCCTCCGATAAGGCCTGCCGTAGTCGCTCTATTTGCTCCGGCATCGACCGCGGCGGCTTCGGCGTCGTTTGGCCTAGGCGCCCTTCCACCTGGAGGACGATGACCGTCGGCCCAGGTTCCGCCAAGGCCGCGGCCGCCCCGGCCCGCCATTCCGCCACCGTCGCAAAACGAAAGACGCGCTCCACCCCCGCGCCCCGAGCGATGGCCGCAAAATCGACCCGACCCGCTGCCGGCGTCGGTTGGCCGCCGGTCACTTCATACATGCCATTGTCGATGATCACCAGCGTCAGCGGAGCAGGATTGTCGGCCAAGGTGACCAAGGCGCCGAGGTTCATCAGGGTGCATCCGTCGCCATTAACCACGATCACACCGCGCTGCGGCTGGGCCAATGCCAGCCCCAGCCCCAGCCCCGGAGCGTGTCCCATCGCAGAAGGCATGTAAGCGAAATCCAACGGCGTGTCCGAGAGTTGGGCCCAAATGCCGACCGACCCCATCGTGGTGATCACCAGGCGGCGGCCCCGATGCTCCGCCAGCACCTCCAAGGCTTGGGCATGGGTCATGGGCATGGGCGTCACTCCGGCAACAGCACGGCACCGGCCCGGCGCTCGGCCCAGGCTCGACGATATTCCTCGGCGAGGTCAGCGGGCGTGTGCCGATCTGGCTCGAACAAGACATAAGGAATTTGCCACGCCCGCATAATCGGTTCGGTAAACAGCGGGCACGTGTCGGTGGTCTTTCCCAGTGTGTAGGCCCGCCAGCTGCGGACATCGACGACCAAAAACAGCGGCAGCCGCAGGTCGTGCACGATGTTCCGGAGGGCATCGCCCGCCTCGAAAAGGCCCGTGCATTGCATCAATACAATCGGTCGGGCGCCCCCCAACAACAGACCGCCGGCCACGGCGATCGCTTCGCCTTCGCGGCAGACGCGGACTAGGCGGAGCTGCGGGTCGCTGCGGAGGGCGGAGTCCCAGCGGCCCAGTTGGCTATCGGGAACCCAGAGCACATGCGTGATGCCGGCGGCGCGGAACGCCGCTGCCACCGAAGGGCCGTCGAACATCGTTCACCCCTGGCACGCCAGGTCCGGCGTGGCCGCCTCGCGGCAGGACCAACCTGCCGTCTTGCCCGGTGGAGCGTCACCCGCTCCCCGGAAATTACGGATAGACGCTGATCTACGGCGCCAGCGGTAAGGGTCAATCAGCCAGACAAGCCGGTCAACGACCCGCGAGCAACGGCGGCACCCGAGCCTGGAGGAAGCGATCGATGATGAGCGGGTCGGCAACCAGCGGCAAACACCGGCGGAAGAGCGGCCGAGCCTCCTCCGGCCGACCGTCGAACCACAGCTGGTAGGCGTACAAAAAGAGCAAGACCGGATCGTTGGCATGCTCGGCCAGGGCTTGACGCAACCGCTGGGCCTGCTCGTCGAGGTCGGCACCGTGTGGCCCGTACAGGTCTCGACTGCGGAAAGGGGCGTTTGGCCAATCGGGCTGGAGGCGCATGCCGGCATGGATGGCCGCAACGGCCTCGGCGTAGCGTCCCACGGCGAATTCCGCCTGGGCCAGGAGGAAATAGGCGGTCGGCTCGTGGGGGTCGAGTTCGACTGCGCGTCGGAATCGAGCCGCGGCCCGGCCGTACTCGCGGGCGGCAAAGGCTTGCCGGCCCAAGGCCACCTGCCAAGCGTGTTCGACCTTCGGGTCGGGATCCGGTTGCCGCGGTTGCGGCAGCGGCGGCACCGGCCTGTTGGGCCGCGGCGGCTGAGCCGCCGCTTGGCCCGCCTGCCAGCGCTCCCCTGGAGCGATTGGGCGAAAACCGCCGGCCAGTTCCCCCGGCAACGGTGCTTCCGGCGCCGCGGCCCCGGCCTCCGCCGGGGCTCGCGGCCGAATCACCAGAGGATCAGCGATCAACGGCTGCCGATCGGCCACCCGAGCCGCCGGTTCTGCCGGCGGGACATTGACCACCACCGGCACCACGACCGTCGGTGGTGTATAGATCGACACACTGGTGTAGCTCCAACTCCCGCTCCACCACGTCGGGAAACCGTAAAACCCGCCCACGGCCACGCCCACTGCTCCCCGAGGGCCGACGACGCCCACGCGCACTCCCGCCCAAGGAGGCACCACGGGGCCGACGAGCACTTGGGCCGATGCGCGCAAGCCCACCCCCAGGAGCGCCGCCAAAGCCAACCATCCGGGCATCCGTCTCATGTCGCCTTGCCGCAGGCTTCGGGTGTCTCATCGGAGAAGCGCACAAGATTATCGGACGGAACTTCCATGCTTGCAAGATAAAACGGGCCCAAGTCACATCTTTCCATCTTTCCGCGACACGGTCGCACGGCACGCAGCGAGCGCGAACTGATGAATCAACGCGAAAAGCGGAGTCGTCGCGGCGGCGATGGCCGCACCAGGACGGGGGGCCGAGGGTTCGAGAGTTCGAGAAACCGCGCCGATTCATTGTTTCACGCTTGACAATGCCCTTCGCGGGATTATGCTGAAGTCGGCGATCGGATCCCCCCGCCCGTCGCTCCTACCATAACAGTTGCCCGCCAATCGCCCCTGCCTCCCACTGGGGTCCAACCATGAAGCCTGCCTTCTCCCCGGCCCTGGATCCTCGCTTCGTGTTGTCTCTGATCGTTGCTTCGTGGGCTTGGCCGATTCGTGCCGAAGAACCGCTGCATGAGCAGATCGACCGATTGATCGCGGCCGGCGACCCGGAGTTCGAACGAAAAGCCGCCCCGCTGGCATCCGACGCCGAGTTCCTGCGACGGGTCTATCTTGACTTGGTCGGCACCATTCCCAGCGCCGAGGAAGCCCGGGCCTTCCTCGCCGATTCCTCGCCGGACAAACGGGCCCGGTTGATCGACGATCTCCTCGCCCGCCCGGAACACGCCCGGCACCTGCAACACGTGTTCGACGCCTTGTGGCTGGAACGGCGGCCCGATCGCGGTGTCCCTCGCGGCCAGTGGCAGCAATATCTCTTCGAGGCGTTTCGGAGCAACAAGCCGTGGGACCAGTTGGTGCGCGAGCTTCTCGCCCCGGACCTCAAAGACCCGAAAATCCAGGCCGCTGCCAAGTTCTACCTCGACCGCGATGCGGAGCCCCACCAGATGACCAGTGACGTCAGCCGGCTCTTCCTGGGAATGAATTTGCAGTGTGCCCAATGTCACGACCATCCGGTGGTGGATGACTACACCCAGGACTCTTACTACGGCATTTACGCCTTCCTGAGCCGAAGCTACGTTCACCGACCGCGCGGCTCGAACAGCAGCATGCTGGCGGAAAAGGCCGAGGGAGAGGTGACGTACCAGTCGGTGTTTGACCCGAAGAAGGTCACCAAGTCGGCAGGGCCGCGGCTGCCGGGCGGCGAGTTGCTCAAAGAGCCGAAGTTCGAGAAGGGCCAGGAATACGAGCCGGCGAAGGGGAATGCAGCTCCGGTGCCGAAATTCAGTCGCCGCGAGCAGCTGGCGGTGCTGCTGGCGAGCCGGGACAACGCTGCCTTTAAGCGGGCCAGCGCCAATCGCTTCTGGGCGTTGCTCATGGGTCGAGGGCTGGTGCATCCGGTTGATTTGGATCACAGCAACAATCCGGCGTCGCACCCGGAGTTGCTCGACCTGTTGGCCAACAGATTCGCCGACATCCGCTTCGACATTCGGGCCTTTCTGCGCGAGTTGGCCTTGAGCCGAACGTATCAGCGGTCGAGCGAGCTTCCCGTGGGGGTGGACGAGTCCGCCCGGGAGACATTTGCCGTGGCCAACCTGAAGCCGCTGTCGCCGGAGCAGCTGGCGTTTGCAGTCATGCAGGCGACGGGGTGGACCGACGTCGAGCGGAAGTCGGCAAAAGACCCGAACGTCTTGTACGGTCGGCTGGCGGCCAACATGGCCCCCTTCGTGGCGGCCTTCGGCACCCGCCCCGGTCAGCCGATCGACGGCAGCTATGAGGCTACCCTCGACCAGGCCTTATTCGTGGCCCATGGGAAGCTGCTCGCCACTTGGCTTGCCCCCCATCCAGGGGGCAACCTGACGTTCCGCCTGGGCCAGCGGACCGACCCCCGGGAAGTCGCCGAGGAGTTGTTCCTCAGCGTCCTGACGCGGTGGCCCAGCGACGAGGAACGGAAGGAGGTCGTGCAGTATCTTCAGGACCGCTCCGGGGATCGGGTCGCGGCGCTTCAGGAGTTGACCTGGGCCTTGTTGGCCTCCACGGAGTTTCGCTTCAACCACTGAGGAAACCGCGCGGGCCGGGCTTCCCGGGCGGGCTTCCCGGGGCGGCCCAGGCCCGATGTTCAAAAGGGGGCTTTGCCATGCGGTGCGCGTATGCCTGCGGATCGGCGGACCATGGCTGGTCGCGTCGCCAATTCCTGACCGGCCTGACCGCCTCGGGGACGCTGGGGCTTTTCGGCGGCGGCTTCGCCGGGATGATCCACCCGGCGGCCGCCAAGGAACTGGCGTCGGCCCAGAAGCGCGTGTTGTTGATCTGGTTGAATGGCGGCGTCAGCCAGCTGGAAACCTGGGATCCGAAGCCTGGCACGAACACGGGGGGGCCGTTCCGGGCCATTCCCACCTCGGTCCCCGGGATCCACATCAGTGAATTGTTGCCGCATACCGCCCGGCAGATGCATCATCTCGCCCTGGTGCGGAGCATCAACACGCAGGAGAACAACCACGCCAAGGGGGCGTACATCATGCACACCGGCCGGCGGGAGCAGCCCGGCATGGAGTACCCGCACCTGGGTTCGGTGATGGCCAAGCTGTTGACCGCCCCGGACAATCCGCTCCCGGGCTATATCCATATCACGCCGCGGGGCGACAGCGGCTTCGGCAAGCAGGATGCGGCGTTCTTGGGACCGCGCTACGCCTCCGTCACGTTGGCGGACGGCAAACCGCCCGCCAACTTCTCCCGCCCCGAAGCGCTCACCGACGAGGCCGACCAGCGGCGCAACCAGCTCCGCGACCGCCTCAGCCAGCGCTTCGCGCAGCGCCGCCGCACCGCCGAGACCGAGGCGTACAGCCAGTCCTATGAACAGGCGGCCCAGCTGATCGCCCGCAAAAGCATCTTCGACCTCAGCCAGGAATCGCCTCGCGACCTGGAACGCTACGGCACCCATGACTTCGGCCGACATTGCCTGCTGGCCCGGCGGCTGTTGGAACATGGCATCACCTTCGTCAAGGTGTCGCACACCAACTACGACACCCACTACGACAACTTCGACTTCCACCTGGAGCAGCTGGGCGAGTTCGACCGGACCTTTGCCACGTTGGTGGAGGACCTCCACCAGCGGGGCCTCCTCTCCAGCACGCTGGTGCTGGTGATGTCGGAATTCGGCCGAACACCGACCATCAACCGCAACTACGGCCGCGATCACTGGGGTTCTGCCTGGTCGGTGGCCCTGGGCGGCTGCGGCATCCAAGGCGGGGCGGTGGTGGGCAAGACGAACGCCAACGGCACCGCGGTGGTCGATCGCATGGTCCACGGCGGGCACCTGTTCCACACCTACTTCCGCGCCTTGGGCCTCAATCCCCACAAGAACCACTACCACAACCAGCAGCCGATCCCGATGGCCGACCCGACGGCCAGCGCGATTGAGGAGGTGCTGGCGTGATGGCCGAGAGCGATGCCAAGCCGAAGGCGGACCCAGCCCGGACCCGGGTCATGGTCGAATGGAAGCACGACAGCCCGCTGATGGCGTGTCGCTTCGACCCGACTGGCCGGTTTCTCCTGGCCAGCGCCCAGGATAATTCGCTCCAGCGCTGGGAACTGGAGGGCGGCACCAAGACCGGCCTCGTGGGTCACCAGAGTTGGGTCCGCGCATTCGATTTCATTCCCGATGGCAGCGCCCTGGTCGCTGGTGACTACCACGGCAAGCTCCTGTGGTGGCCCTATGCCGAGGCGGCCCCCAAACCGCTCCGTAGTCTCGACGCCCACGACGGCTGGATCCGGGCCGTCCGGGTCAGCCCGGACGGCCGCCTGATCGCCACCTGCGGCAACGACCACCTCGTGAAGCTCTGGGATGCCGTCGAAGGGAAGCTCGTGCAGACCCTGATGGGGCATACCCGGCACGTCTACAACGTCGCATTTCATCCCAATGGTAAGGAGCTGGTTTCGGGCGACTTGCTCGGGGTGATCAAGCATTGGGACCTCGACAAGGGGAGCGTGGTGCGGGAGCTGGATGCCAAGCCGTTGCACAAATACGACGAGACCTTCCGGGCGGACATCGGTGGCATCCGCAGCTTCGCTTTCAGTCCCGACGCGCGGCTCCTGGCCGCCGGCGGCATCACCGACGTCACCAACGCCTTCGCCGGCATCGGGAAGCCGCTGATCCTGCTGTTTGATTGGGAAGCGGGAAAGGTTCGGCTCCAGCTGCGGCCCAAGGAGAATTTTCAGGGGGTCGTCTGGGGCATCGTCTATCATCCGGACAACTTCCTGGCGGCGGCGGGGGCCGGGGCCGGTGGGGCGCTATGGTTCTGGAAACCGGACCAGGCGCAGGACATCCATATGCTCAAGCTGCCGAACAACTCCCGTGACCTGGCGCTGCACCGGGACGGGTTGCGGCTGGCAGTGCCTTTCTACGACGGCTCGATCAAGATTTACACGATGGCGGCGACCAGCTAAGGCATGGTATGCTCGCAGGCACCTGTGTCCGGCGGCGGCGACGCGGGCCGCCGCCGCTGCATGCACCAGGAGCCAGTGCGGCCATTCTCACCGCCGGGAGACTGAAACCATGGTTGCAGAGCCGTCGTTACTCAATCGCCGGGAAGCGCTGCGTGGTGCCTTGGGAGCGGGTGGGGCCTTGTTGGCCGATGCCGGCGCGGCCCCCGCCGCTCAGCCCGATCCTCGCCGGGCCTCGCCCAAGCGCTACCCCATGAAAAAGTCGATCAACCTCTGGGCCTTCCCGTACCCCGACCGGATGACCCTGCGCGAATGCCTCCAACTGGCCAAGGACGCCGGCTTCGAGGGCATCGAATTGAATTACGACCTGGACAACGACTTGTCCCCGAAGTCTGGACCGAAGGAATACGCCGCCATCCGCCGGCTGGCGGCCGACATCGGTATCGCCATCAGCGGCGTGTGTTCCTTCCTCTATTGGCCCTACTCGCTGACCAGTAACAACGCCGCCCAGCGGGCCCGTGGCCTGGAGCTGGCCACGAAGATGATCGAGGCAGCCCGCGACCTCGGCACCGAAAACCTCCTCGTCGTTCCCGGGGCCGTCCACATCCCCTGGATCAAGGACCACGACCCGGTGCCCAACGATGTCTGCGACCGCCGGGCCAAAGAAGCCATCGCCCGCCTCCTTCCCCTCGCCGAAAAGGCGGGCGTCTACCTGAACATCGAAAACATCTTCTTCAACGGCTACCTGATGACGCCGGCCGAGATGAACGCCTTTGTCGATCACTTCCAGAGCAAGCAGGTCCGCGTCCATTTCGACACCGGCAACATCATGCTCTTCCAGTTCCCCGAGCACTGGGTCACGCAGCTGGGACACCGCATCCAGAATGTCCACCTCAAGGAGTTCACCAAGAAGGGGACCGATCACTCGCTGGAGGCGTTTCGGCCATTGCTCGACGGCACGACGAATTGGCCGGCGGTGATGGAAGCGTTCGACCAGATCGGCTACCGGGGTTACCTGACGTTCGAGTACTTCCACCCCTACGCGCATTATCCGGAGGCGTTGATCTGGCAGACCTCGGACTCGCTGGATCGGATCCTGGGGCGGAAGTGACCTCAGGGCCGCGACGCCGCCTCGTCGTCGGGCGGCCGGCGGGCCGCAAGACGGAGGCCGCTCAAGACGGCTACTCCGCCGAGCGCACCGGCAAACGCCCAGGGGAACGTCAGCTCGGCGGGGGTGTTCCCCAGCCAGCGCCCGGCCCAGGCGGCGCCGGCCGAGGCCCCGATGACCATGCCGATGGCGGCCCAGCTCGCGAGCCAGTTTTTCATGGTGCGCCATTGCTGGGCAGCGGCGTCGGCCCCAGTGGCTTGGTAGGGGCTGATGAAGCGGCCCTGGAAGGTGCGGCTGGCCCAGACGACGCCGCCGACGCTGGCACCGACGAGGCTGCCGCCGG
>JANWYO010000317.1 GCA_025055215.1 Gemmataceae bacterium | reverse complement strand
GCGCTGGCCACCAGCGTTCACCTCGTCTGTCGGCCACGGCCCCTCACCCCCAATCCCTCTCCCTCTGGGAGATGGGAGGGTGAGGGCAGAATCGGCGACTGGAGTCAGGTGCTGCGGGAACTGCCGCGGCGTGTGGCCGAGTGGATGCAGCGGCTGCAAGCCGAAGGGGTGCGTGGGGCCGACCTGGTCTTTGCCTGCATCGGCCCGGCCCTGGAGATTTACAGCCGGTATGCCAAGGTGGTCGATGCCGAGGAACGCGAGATCCCGCTGGGCGGCGATCCCGAAGCGACCGAGCCGCACCGCCGAGGTTTCCTGGCGTATGTCTGGGAGGTCGTCGGTCGGGCCGCCCTGGAGCAGGTGCTGGGCACCGCCGAGGCCAAGGCACCCTCACCCCAACCCTCTCCGGGTGGGAGAGGGCGTAAGGGTGAGGGGCTGGCCGGGGCACTCGAAGAGGACGCCCGCTTGACCGCCCTGTTCCTGTGGACGCTCCAAACGACGGATTCTTCTGTCCCCTCTCCCTCCGGGAGAGGGGCCGAGGGTGAGGATCAACAGGAAGAAGACGCTCATTTCGACCTTGTCCCCGAGGAAGAGGGAGAAGACGAGGAAGACGAAGCTCCGGCCGGCAAAAAGAAGAAGGGCCTGACGCTGCCATTCGACGTGGTGCGTCGGTTCGCCCAGCCGCTGGGCATTCACTTGGAGACGTGGGAGGGGCGAATAATTGAAACGAAGAAGGGCGTGGTGCGGTTGCTGCCGGTGATGGAACGGGTTAAGCAACTCTTTGGGGAGCAAGGTGCCGAGGCAGTCGCCGCTCGGCTGGAGAGCTTGAAATCCGGGCCGGGGCAGTTGAGTTTGTTTGACGAACCACCACGAAGGACACGAAAAACCCGACGGAGCCGCGACCGCCAGGGAGCGGCGAAGGAAGACCTCTCCCTCGGGGTCGAGGCTCGGAAAGCGACGACGCTGGATAAAGTCCACATGGCGATGGTGCTGCAAGCGTCGGGCCAAGCCAACGCCTTGCGGGTGTTACTGAAGGCTGAAGTTGAGCGCGGCCCCGACTTCCTGCGTCTGGCTAATGCGCTCTCGGCGCTTTATCCGCCTGGCAGCGACGAGAAGCGCCTACTCGACGCGATGCTGCTGGCCGTGCCGAGATAGGAGGGAATCCTGATGACCTGGAACGAACGCATCGTGATCGACCCGCACATCTTGACCGGCAAGCCGATCATCAAGGGAACCCGGCTGGCCGTCGAGCATATCCTCGAATTGATGGGTCAGGGTTGGGCCGAGGAGCAGATCCTCGCGGAGTACCCCGGCGTGACGCATGACGACATCCTGGCCTGCCTGCGTTACGCCAGTGAGATCCTCAAGGCCGAGAAGGTGTACCCGGTGGGGGCAGGCGGATGAAGCTGCTGGCGAACGAGAACTTCCCGCGATCGGCAGTCGAAGCGCTGCGGGCGGCCGGGCATGACGTTGTCTGGGTCCGCACCGACATGGCCGGGGCGACCGACGCGGAAGTTCTGGCCCGCGCCCGGGCCGACGAGCGTGTGCTGCTCTCGTTCGACAAGGACTTCGGCGAGCTGGCCTTCCGCTCGGGACTGCCGGCGACGTGTGGGGTGGTTCTGTTTCGCTTCGCCCCGGTGTCGCCCGAGTTCGTGGCCAAACGTGTCGTGACGATCCTAGCCGGGACGATGCCGTGGGTGGGCCATTTCGCGGTTGTCGAGGAAACCCGCATCCGACTTCGGCCACTTCCGTAGAGGTGCAACATGGAACCCTGGTACAAGCTGGTCACGCCGCGGAAGGAAGTGCGGGAAGGCCGATCGTTCAACCCCGACGAGTTCGCCATCGCCTTAGAACAGGTCGTCGCGGGAAATGCTCCCGATGACTACAAGAAACCGGACCAGTTCTTCGCGCGAACCTGTTTCACGCGGGCGCTCCGGGAGAACACCGCGATGGTGCTGCGTCGCCTGGCCGGCAAGACCGAGAACACGGCCCCGGTGCAGACGCTCGTCACCCAGATGGGGGGCGGCAAGACGCACATGCTGACCACGCTGTGGCACCTGACCAACGATGGCAAGGCCGCACGCCGGCTTCCGGGGGTGGATAGCCTGCTTAACGAAGCCGGTCTAGCGGAGGTCCCCAGGGCGAAGGTGGCGGTGTTTGTCGGCAACGCCTGGGACCCGCAGCCAGGCCGGGAAACGCCGTGGATCGACATTGCCCGACAGCTCGCCGGCGATGCGGGCGTTGAAGCGCTGGGGCCGTCGGCCAAGGTGGCCCCGCCCGGGACGGACACCCTCAATCGCATCTTTGATCTGGCCAACGGTCCTGTCCTCTTGCTGTTTGACGAGTTGCTCAATTTCTTCTCGCGGCATCGGAACCTGGCCGAGCCGATGCACGCCTTCCTGCACAACATCGTCCGCAGCTTTGTTGGCAGTATGTATCGGTCGGCCGTGTTCAGTCTCCCACGCAGCCAGGTCGAGATGACCGACTGGGACCTTCAGTGGCAGGACAAGATCACGAAGGTCGTCGGAGCCGTGGCCAAGCCGCTTCTGGTCAACGACGAGGCGGAAATCAGTGAGGTGATCCGCCGCCGGCTGTTTGAAGACCTGGGATCGGAACGCACCCGAAAGCTTGTCGCCAAGGCGTATGCCGACTGGTGCTTCGAGCGACGCGCCCAGCTTCCTCCGGAATGGACCGCCGTGAACAGCACCGAGACCGAGAAGAAAGCACGGGAACTCCTGCAAGCTCGTTTCGAGGCGTGCTACCCGTTCCATCCCGCGACCCTGTCGGTCTTCCAGCGAAAATGGCAGAGCCTGCCACAATACCAGCAGACCCGCGGCACGCTGGCGATGCTGGCCCAGTGGATCTCGTGGGCCTTCCGCGAGGGGTTCACCCAGGCCCGACGCGAACGCCTGATCACGCTCGGTTCCGCGCCATTGCACGTTCCCGAGTTCCGCAGCGTGGTGCTGAGCCAGTTGGGTGAGATGCGCTTAGTGGCTGCCATCGAAACCGACATCGCCAGCGAGCGGTCGCACGCCCGCGCCCTCGATGCTGACACCAAAGGCGTGTTAAAGGACATTCACCGGCGCGTGGGCACGGCCATTTTCTTCGAGTCCTCCGGCGGACAGGTTGATAAGGTCGCCCATTTGCCGGAACTGCGTTTCGCGCTGGGTGAACCGGAGATCGACACGACAACGATCGACAATGTGGCCGCTGCTTTAGTGAATCGAGCCTTCTTTATCCAGTCCGTTGGCTCGGACGGCTTCAAGGTTTATCACAAGGCGAAAATCGACAAGGCAGTCCACGATCGGCGGGCGTCCCTGGATGAGGAGCAGGAGATCAAGCCGGCGATACGCAACCTGGTCAAGGAGGAGTTCAAGCGCGGGGCCAGCATACCCGTCGAACTATTCCCGGCGGACAGCAGCACGGTGCCGGATTCGCCGCGATTGACGCTGGTCGTCCTCGATCCTGTCTGCGAATGGGATGGCGGCGATGCCATCCGCAACCAGATCGCCGAGTGGACGAAGAACCGTGGCAAGTCGTCGCGACTGTATCCCGGCGCGCTGGTCTGGTGCGTGCGGAAGCCAGGCCGCGATTTGCGCGACCACGTTGAACTGTGGCTGGCATGGCAGCGCGTGGCGCGGGACGTGCGGGAAGGCGTACTCGGCTCCGATTACGAGAAGGCCGACTTGCGCGAGATTGAGACGAAATTGCACGACGCAGAAGAACAGGCCAGAGACGAGGTGTGGGCCAGCTACCGCTATGTCGTACTAGCGGACAGCACGGAGCCGGA
>JANWYO010000284.1 GCA_025055215.1 Gemmataceae bacterium | reverse complement strand
GTGGGTCGGTTTTGCGTGGGACGCTTTTCCAGGCCCAGGCGACGCCGGCGGTGTTGGCGACGTGACAAGCCAGTGACAGTTCGCCGCAGAGATCGTGGATCCATCCGGCGGGGGAACAGGCTTCGACGACGCCTTGGATGGGCTGGCACGTGAGTTCGCGACGCAAGCAGTCGGGGTTGGTTTTGACCGAGCGGAAGACGCCTTCGCCGGTGGCTGGATGAAACCAGCAGAAAACGGAGTTGAACTTGCCGAGGTCGATGGCGAGAATAGGAGTCGTCGAATTCGTGGCATGCCTCCAGGGTTACGGGTCGCCAACCAGACGTGGGTCAGCGTAGCCCACGCCCCCGCCCAGCATGCATGACTTCTTTCGGCGAAGGGAGGTGCTTGATGCGGCAAGCCGCTGGACACCTGCTGTGGCTGGGCAACACTGGCGACCTCCGTGACGCCCGCGGGGTGATGGCGGCCGGGGTCGAGGCCGTCGTTGAGGTGGCCGACAGCGAGCAATCGTTGGTGCTGCCCCGCGAGCTGGTCCGCCTCCGGTTCCCACTGTCCGACGGCGGGGACAACCCGGCGTGGCTCTTGCGGTTGGCGGCCGAGTCAGTCGCGGCTTTGCTCCGGGCCGGGGTGCCGGCGCTGGTGTGCTGCTCGGCCGGCATGAGCCGGTCGGTGTGCGTGGCGGCGGCTGGCGTCGCCCTCGCCGAGGGCCGGTCGCTTCCCGAGGCACTCGTGTCAGTTGCGGGGTCTGGCCCGGCGGACGTGTCGCCCGGGTTGCTCGTGCAGTTCCAGCAGGCCTTGGGCGGGTAGGTAGTTGGCAGCGCCCTGGACGCCGCCCCGGGAACTTCCTCTGGTGGCGGCGTGCCTGATGGGGGAGTGCTGCGTGGGTCGGCGGGCCTGGGTGCGCACCTGCGACGGCGACTCGTCGAGCCGTGGGGTTTTCTCGTGCTCTCCTCGACCTGTGCCGTGGGTTGTCGCTGGGCGTTGGCAGCGGGCTATTGGTTCACTTGCCTGACAGCATTCTGCCGGCCCACGGAGCCAGGAACTAGGGTTGGGGCCTATCACTTCCCCTGGCGTCCGGCGGTGATGCCCGATGGATTATTGGTGCTGTGAGCCTCACCCGCTCCGCCCGCTGGTTCAACTGGCATGTAGCCAGCGGTTTAACTGATGTTATCCATATATAGCGACCCAATCACGCCCTGACAAACTGTTAAAGTAGGGTCCGGTCTTTTGGAATAGGAACTCGGAAAGCTCCTTGTGAATGTCAGTATGCTCGGCTTCAGTCAACCATGTGAGAACGCGATGTTTGTAGGGAATCTTATTCCCCTAGGAACGAGGCCAGAAATGATGCAGTCCCTCACACCTGTTATGCACCAGCACGCCGCTGGGGCCAACCTCGTAGACGTGCTCCCCCTGCACTTCGAGGTTGTAGACCCAGGTGGTGGGCGGGCGCGGCTTGATGGCGACGACGGCGGCGATTTGCTCTAGCCGCGAGCAGACACGCTCACCAACACGCAGTTGTCCCGCCTCGACGAACTCCTGCCGGTCCTCACTCCAGAACGGGTGATTCGCCGTCCAGCCGATTTCCTCACCGTCGATGGTGACCGTCAACAGCTCGCCGTCCGGCTCGTGCTTGAAGGAGGCGGTGACGATGTGGCCGTTGCCCGCAGCGATCGGCGGACACGGCCCGATCCGCAGGACCTTTGCTGTGCCTTCGGCTCCCAGCTCGGGTAGGTCCAGCTCAATGGTGTTGGTTTCCGGATCGAGTTCGTCCTCGATCCACTCCAGCGGCCGCAGCAGTGTGGCATACAACCGCTTGCCGCTCGGCTTGATCTGCTCGACCTCGATCGTTCGCCAGGTCTCGGGGTCGGGTTCCTCGAACGCCTCGACCTCGTCGCGGTTGGGGTTGGTTCCCAGCACCCGCTGGCCGACGCGGATCGTCTCGATCGGCTGCGTGATCAGCCGCCGGACGTACACCGTCTCGGTGCGGTTGGCCAACAGGAGATCTTCAGGAACTGCTTGCGGCGTCGAACTGGATACGGCGGTCAGTCGTGTCGTTGGACCGGCCGGCCGCAGCGGCGAGTGCGGCATGGGCCGGACGAACAGGACCGCCGACACGATCAGCCCCACCGCCAGCCAGCCGCGCGCCAGCCACTTCCACTTGCGCCCGCCTGAAGTCTCCGTGATTGGCTTGTGTGTGCCCATCGCTGCTCTCCTGTCCTTTGCTTATGCTGGGAACCCAGCTGTTGACTGCCGCCCTACGTTCCGATTCCGTCTTCCCGCAGGACCAGCCGTCCCCGGGCCAATTCCACCAGCACCGCCTCCCAATCCGCATCGGCCTCCGTGCCGCCCAGCCACTCTTCCCCGTCGAGGCAGACCTCATCCGCGGCGGCAAGTTCCTCAGCTCGCCGGCGGCGGCGTATGAGCAACAACCAGCCGCCCATGGTCAGGCCCAGGGCTCCCACCAGCAAGACCAGGCACAGCCCGTCCCACTCGGCGACGTCGTTCTCGGCAGGGGGCGCCGAGGGCACGAAGTGGGCCAATTCGTCTCCCACGGGCAGAACGACTGCCACCCACTCCTCGCCGATCACCACGGGGGTGCCGGCCACGAAACAGAAACTGCCGAATTTTCCCAAAGTGATCTTCGTCAGGATCGGACAAGCCAGTTGCCGGGCCGCCTGGGCCAGGGCCGGCAGGCGGACGACCTTGGCCACGGCCACCAGGCCTCGACCCGCCTGCCGCAACGCCAGCGCCCCCAGCTTGCTCGCGGCGCTGGCGGCACCGGTCTTCTTGAGGATGCTGCCGAAGGGAATTATCGCGAAGACACTGAAGGCCGCCTCCACCTGCTTGCCCCGGGCCAGATAAATGGCGACGTTCAGCCCGTTGGCCACGGCGGCGAACAGGCCCATCAAGGCCGACGTGTGCGTCCATGCTTCACGGCAGCGGGCTTCGGCCATCAGGACGAGTTCGGCGAGGGTGAAAGGTCCGGGGTCGATGCCGAGGAGGCCGGCACAATGCCAAACGAGTGCATGAGCTTGTTCGCTTCGCGGTCGGCGTCGAAGTTCGCCAGCACGGCTTCGGCCCGCTCGATGATCCGCTGGCGAACCTTGCGGGCTTCGGTCAGGATCGTGGTCAGGGCCTGCCGACCCCGCGGGTCGGGGAAAAAATCGATCAACTCCTGCAAAAATGCTTCCGTCGCCCGGTGGATGGCATCGCCGAAAATAACCCGGCCGAGGTCCTCGTCGCTGACCTGCCGGACGTTGGCCTCGCCTTGGCAGAGGACGTACAGGACA
>JANWYO010000275.1 GCA_025055215.1 Gemmataceae bacterium | reverse complement strand
AGTGGCTCTCGCCTTCGGCCTGGCGGCGGTCTTCGAGAAAGGCGCGGTACAGGGCCGGGTCTTCCTGGGTTAGCTGGGCGATGAGCTTGCGGCGTTCGGCGGCGTTGCGGGCGGAGGCGATGTCGGCCCGGCCATGAGCGGCGAACCACTCCTGCTCCTGAAGCTTGATCCGCTCCCACGGCGGATTGCCGAGCACCACGTCGAAGCCGCCTTGCCAGCCCGCCCCAGAAACCGCTGAGGAACGCTGATCACCGCCGATTTTCGATCCGCGTTTGTCGGCATCCATCGGCGGGGGAAACACCTCGGGGAAGGCCAAATGCCAGTGGAAGAACTGGTACTGCTGGGCCAGCCGCTCGATTTCCTGGCGCATCCACGGCGGCAGGTGATGCGGGCTTTTTTCGATCTGGCGGAAGATGCGTTCGGTGATGGGGTAGTCGAAGGAGCGGTCCTTGCGCCAGACGAAGGCGGCACACCAGGCGTCGGCCCAGAGCCGACCGTACTGGTAGTCGCTGGAGCGGACCAGCTCCTCGTAGCGCTGCTGTTTCCGCTGGACATCGGCCAGGGTGTCCTCTTTTTCCTCATCCAGGTCGTGCAGGGCCGCCGCCAGGTTGCCCAGGCGGTGCCAGGGGGCGTCGTCGAACAAGTCCTGGAAGCCCTGGCGTTCTTCCTTGTTCCGCTTTTTGAAGGCGCGGCACACGGCCGGATCGTCGCCTTCGATCGGCTCGAAGGCGTCGTCCGGGATGCCCTGGGCGAGCAACGCCGGGGTGGCGCCGATCAGGCTGTTGCCGCAGCGGATGTGGTGGTCGAGGAAGGAGAGGGGCTTGCCGGGGACGAGGGCTTCGAGCCAGAGGGCGACTTTGCACAGTTCGACGGCCATGGGGTTGAGGTCGACGCCGTAGAGGCAGCGGCCGATGACGTCGCGCAGGGCGGTGCGATAGGCTTCGGGGGCCGGCTCCCCCTCGCCGGTGCGGACGGCCGCCAGGCGTTTGGCCAGCCGATGGGCCGCCGCGATCAGGAAGTGCCCCGAGCCGCACGCCGGATCGCAGATTTTGAGATTGAGGATGCTCTCTTCGAGATTCACCACGGGGGAAGAAACGGCTGTTTGCGTTGGTTCTCGCGGCGCTGGTGGTGGTCTGTGTGGTGAGCAGACCTCGTCGAGCACGGGCTCGAGGGCCGAATCGAGCAGGCAGGCGATGAGGCTGGCGGGGGTGTAGTAGCTGCCGGTGGTCTTGCGTTCGTGGCCGCTGGTGGTGCCCAACTCGAAGCGGGGAGGGTCGGCCTCTAAGACGGGGTGCAGCTCCAGGAGCGATTCATAGATGCTGCCGAGTTCCTCGGCGCCCAGGTGGCGGTAGTCCACGCGGCGGACGACGCCGCCGTCGCTGGTCTGGGCCAGGGCGCGGACGGCGGCCAACAGGTCGGCGTTGGCCAGCTGGCAGCCCTGGAGGTCGGGGATGGCTTGCGGCGAGAAGAGGAAGCCGCCCAGGGCCGGCAGCCCCAATTCGGGGCAGCCGGCCGTCCCCAGCCGCTCCATGACCAGGCGGAGGACTTCGTAGAGGTCGGGGTGCGGGCTGCCGCGCAGGCGTTCCGCCAGCCGCCGCAAGCGGCTGGTGGAATAGTAGGCCAGGTAAACCTCGGCGGGGCGCTGATCAGCGCGCCGGGCCGGGGAGGGTGATGCTCCGCGGTCGTGGGCGTTCGGTGGCGGTGTCAGAAGCAGGTCGCGGTCTTCGGCGACGAAGAGGAAGAGGAGGCGGTAGACGAGGCGGAGGAGTTGGCGGTAGTAGTCGTGGGGGTCGAGTTGGCCGGCGCGGAGGCGGTCTCGGAGCCGCTGGTTGGCGGGGCAGGCGAGGAAGCCGTTGCCCAGGATGCGGATGGCCTGTTCCACGCCAGCCCGGAGCTGGTCGAGCAGCCGCAGCCCCTGCTCGTGGGCGGTTTGCGACCAGCGCTCGAGCCAACACTGGTGGGGGTCGGGGGCTTCGACGCGAGACTGGTGGCACAGCCGCCACAGGAGGGTGAAGTCGGGGTAGACTTGGCCGTCGAACATGGCTTGCAAGTCGAATTCGACGAAGGCCTGGCGGGTGAGCGCGACGTTGTCGCGGAGGATGCGGAGCCGCAGGCCGTTGCTCACGAAGCCCCAGAGGTGGTCGTCGGAGCGGTTGAGGAACTCCTGCAGCAGGCTGTGGGGGCTGGGGTGGCCGGCCGTTCGCCGGTCGAGGTCCATGCGGCAGCCGACGAGGTGGATGGGGACGCGGCCCCAGAGGTGGGAGAGGGGGTACGGTTTGTCGCCGAGGGTGAGGGCTTCTCTGAGGGGTTGCAGGCGGCCGTAGCCCAGTTCCTGGAACAGCGGCAGCAGCCAGCGCTCGCGGGTGGTGGCCAGGCCGAGGTCGTGGGCGGGGAGTTTGTCGCAGGCGGTGCGGAAGGAGGCCCAGGCGCTTTGCAGTCGGTTCCAGGCACGGTTGCTGGCTTCGTGGAGCTTCTCGCCTTCCAGGAGGTGGTAGGCGGCGGGGGCGAGGCCGGGAAGGGTGCCGTCGCCGGCGGCCACCCGCTGCAACAGATCAGCCGGCAGGATGGCCCCTTCGGTACGCACGGTCTGAAAACGGTCGGTCATGGGAATTCACCACGGAGCACACGCAGCCAGGAAGTTGTCAGGGAGCAGCTCCTTTCGGTCATCCATCGCGGGAACTCACCACGGAGGACACGGAGCCAGGGATGAATCGAGAACCAGGCCCGGTTGACGACGCCGCCCTGACCGAAAAGCCAATGCGTTGCAGCGTGACCGTCCACGGAGCCTAGGTGCTGGCCAAGATGTGCATGATGTCGCCGTCCTGGACGACGTAGGTCTTCCCCTCCAGCCGGTAGACCCCGTGCTGCTTGGCCTCCTTCATCGACCCGACCCGGCGGAAGTCGGCGAAACTGACCACCTCGGCGCGCACGAAACGCTTGGCCAGGTCGGTATGGATTTGGCCGGCCCCTTCCACGGCATCGGCACCGCGAGGCAACGGCCACGCGCGGCATTCGTCCTCCCCCACGGTAAAAAACACGATCTGTCCCATGCTGCGAAAGATGGCCCGCAGGACCGCATCGCGCGAGGAGCCGGTCAACCCCAGATCGTTCATGAACGCCTGACGTTCCTCCGGGGCAAGGTCTTCGAGTTCCAGTTCCAATTTGGCCGGTGCCGCCAAGGCATTCGGGGCCAACGCCAAGAGTTCGGGACTGAGCGGGGCCCCGATTTGCCGCTCGCTGATGTTCACCAGCACCAACTCGGGCTTGAGCGTCAGCAGTTGAAAGCTGCGGATGGCTTTCTCTTCGTCCTCCTTCAAGCCGAGCTGCGACGCGGGTTGACCGGCCTCCAGCGCCTGTTCGACGCGCCGTAACAAGGCTCGTTCCTGTTCGTCGGCCTCCCGCTGCTTGGCCGGACGGGGCTTTCGGAGTTGGTCCTCCAGCCGATGGATGCGGTTGACCACGATTTCCAGGTCGGCGAAGAGCAGTTCTTCACGGAAGCGGCGCAACTCGGCGGCGGGGTTGCCGTCGCTGTAGCCGTTCAGCACGACCAACAGCCCGCCACTTTCGCGGAGGATGGCGAGGCGGCGCGGGTTGTCGCGGCGTTCGTCGGCCAGGAGTCCGGGCGTGTCCAGGAACTCGATGGTCGCCGGCGTGGTTTTTTTCGGCCGAAACAGGCTCGACAGCCACTCGAGGCGTTCGTCCGGGATACGGGCCATGCCGACCTGGCCGCGCAGGCTGGCGGCCGGGTCGGGCCGCACGTGCGTCAGCCAGTGGAAGACGGTGCTCTTGCCGCTGCTTGAGAATCCGCCGATGCCCACTTTCATGCCGTCACTCCGCCGCCTTGGACTCGATGCGGTAGAGCGCCTTCTCCGTGCGGATGAACAGGGCATGGCCGCTGACGGCATAGGACGCCAGCGTCCGCTCTCCCAGGTCGTTGCGGGCGAGGCGCTCGAAACGGGTGCCGGCCTTGATGACCGTGCCGACGCCCTCTTCACTTTGGAAATAGACCTTGCCGTCGCCATACAGCGGCGAGGCCGAGTAGGACCCGCCGAGGCGTTCCTGCCAGTGCACCTTGCCGCTGCGGGCATCCAGGCAGCTGGCGATGCCCTGGTCGGAGACCAAATACAATTCATCGCCCACCAACAGCGGGGACGGGGTCAGCGGCGCCCCGCGCTTCAGGGTCCAGGCAACGTGCGTGGCCGTCACGTCGCCCCGGCCATCGGGTCGGATCGCATACAGGACCGGTGCGTCGAAGCCGCTGCTGACGAAGACCAGGCCATGACCGAACACCGGCCGCGGCACCACCGAGTAGCCGTCGCCGTAGCGCACCCGCCAGATTTCGCCCCCCGTCCGGGGGTCATAGGCCGCCACCAGGCCGGGGCCCGGGCTGACGACCTGGTCACGGCCATTTACCCTGAGCAACAGGGGCGTGCTGAACGAGAATTTCTTGAACCCCGGCGTGCGACGCTCCGTCGCCCAACGAAGCCGGCCGGTATCGCAGGCCAAGGCCACGACGCGCTGTGTGTCGGCGCCATCGGCGCTGAAGATCAACGCCCCCGCCGCCAAGATCGGCGTGCCGCCGTTGCCGTGGACCGGCTCGTAGTTGATCTGATTGTTCCGCCAAAGCACCCGCCCTTTCAGGTCCAGGGCGGCGGTCCCCTGATGGCCGAAGTGGACGTAAAGCCGCTCCCCGTCGGTCAGCGGCGTGGGGCTGGCGTGGCTGTTCTTGGGGTGGATGCGGCGGGCCCCGGGGCCATCGGCGTGGCGGAAGACCTCTGTTTCCCAGAGCTTTTCTCCCGTGGCAGCGCTCACAGCGAGTGCGCGGAGGGACTGTTCCCGACCATTCGCACCTTCAACCGGCACGGCAGTCGTCAGGTAGACCACCCCTGAGTAGACGATCGGCGATGACCAACCCGCCCCGGGCAGTTCCTGTCGCCAGGCGACGTTTTTCTTCGGGCCCCACTCGGCAGGGAGGGCTCCTTCCGAGGCGAGGCCCTGCCCCGTCGGGCCGCGGAACTGGGGCCAATCGTCGCCGGCGGCGATGACCGCCGCCACCAGACATCCCAAGCTTGACAGACTCACAGGCATGTCCTCAGGGTCAAAGACACGGGCACTGCCCCATGAGGGGGCAGTGCCCATTGTACGACCAGCGGCGTCGCCGGGGGACGCTCAGCTCTCCAGGCCCGGGGACGGACCAAGGACGACGCGCACCTCGTGCAGCCGGCCGTCGTCAGCCAGCGGCATGCCAGCGGGGTCGGCGGGCTGACCATCGAGGGTCATGCTTTGCACGCCGCGTTCCACCCCGTGCGGGTTTTCGACCCGGATGCGGTAGCTGGCGGAGTGATGGCGGTAGGTGATTTCAAAGCCGCCCCAGTGGGAGGCAATGCATGGGTCGAGGCGCAGGGTCGTGCCGCGCCGCTGGAAGCCGAGGATCGATTCCAAGGCCACGCGATAGAGCCAGCCGGCCGAGCCGGTGTACCACGTCCAGCCGCCTCGGCCGGTGTGGGGCGGTTGGCTGTACACGTCGGCGGCGACGACGTACGGCTCCACCCGATAGCGGTTGACGTCGGCGGGGGTCTGGGCGTGGCGGATCGGGTTGAGCAAGCCGAAGAGTTCCACCGCTCGGCTGCCGCGACCGAGCAGGGCCGTGGCCCAGACGACCCAGGCGGCGGCGTGGGTGTATTGCCCGCCGTTTTCGCGGATGCCGGGCACGTAGCCTTTGACGTACCCGGGCTGCAAGGTTCCTCGGTCGAACGGTGGCGTGAACAGGAGGATCAAGCGGTCGGCGGAGCGCACCAGCCGCTGTTCCACGGCAGCCATCGCCTGCTGTGCCCGCTCGGGATTCGCGACCCGGGAGATGACGGCCCAGGTTTGCGGCAGCGAGTCGATCTGGCATTCGTCGTTGTCCGCCGAGCCGAGCGGCGTACCGTCGTCGAAATATGCCCGCCGATACCAGCCGCCATCCCAGGCGTGGGTTTCGATGGCTTGGCGGAGGGCGTCGGCCCGCTCCCGACACCAGGCGGCGCGGGCGACATCGCCCCGCCGCTCGGCCAACAGCGCAAACTCGTTGAGGATCGTTACCAGGAACCAACCCACCCAGACACTTTCGCCCTTCCCCCCAGCCCCCACCCGGTTCATGCCATCATTCCAGTCGCCGGTGCCCATCAGCGGCAAGCCGTGCTCCCCAAGCCGATGGCCGCGCTCCAGGGCCAGGACGCAGTGCTCATACAGCGAGGCGGTCTGTTCGGTCACTTCGGGCAGACCGTACTCTTCGTCCTGCCCCGGCTTGAGGACCGGAGCGCGGAGGAAGGGCACTTGTTCGTCCAGCACCGTCGCGTCGCCCGTGGTCTGGACGTAATAAGCGGTGACCAGCGGCAGCCAGAGGAGGTCGTCGGAGAAGCGGGTGCGGACGCCGCGGCCGGCCGGCGGATGCCACCAGTGCTGCACGTCGCCTTCCACGAATTGCCGCGCCGCGGCCCGGAGAAGGTGGGCCCGCGCTTCCCCGGGAGCAGCGTGTACCAGGGCCATCACGTCCTGAAGCTGATCGCGGAACCCGTATGCGCCTCCCGACTGATAAAACGCGGACCGGGCCCAAAGTCGGCAGCTGAGCACCTGATAAAGGAGCCATTGGTTCACGAGCAGGTCGAAGGCCGGGTCGGGCGTCTTCACCTGGATCGTCTTCAGCACCCCGTCCCACCACCGCCGCACCTGATCGAAGGTCCGGTCCACTCGGCCGGGTTGGCGGTAGCGCCGCAGGAGGCGCTGCAGGTCTTCGGGACCGGCCGCCTCGCCCAACAGGAAGAGGATTTCCTTTTCCTCGCCGGCCGGCAGCTCCCACTTCACCATCAAGGCCGCGCACGGGTCGCGCAGCGGCCCGACCCGGCCGGAAAGTTCCAGGCGGTACAGGGCTGCCGGGGCTGTGGGCGAGCCATTGCGGCCCAGAAACTCGGTGCGGTCGGCCGTCACGCTCCGCGGTCGTAACGCCACGTCGGCGAACGCCAGCCGGCCGGCAAAATCGACGCTCCACGGGTTCCGGGCCACCAAGGCGCCGCTCTCCGGATCAAGGGAACAGACGACTTGCATCGGGGCCTGGTCGCGCGTCGTGCCCAGAACCCATTCAACGTAGAAGGTCGCCGACAAACGCCGCATCGTTCGGCCCAGGTTGCGCACCTTGAGCGCGATCAACTTGATCGGGTCCTCTGGCGGCACCAGCAGCAGCAACTCTTGACCCAAGCCGTGGCTTTCATGATGGAAACGGGTCCATCCCGGCCCGTGGCGGACCACGGTTTCGCCGTCACCCCCGCGCGGCAACGGCGTTGGAGTCCAGAAGTCCCCGGTCACCTCGTCCCGGAGATAGACCACTTCGCTCGGCGGATCGCTGACCGGATCGTTGCTCCAGCTCGTCAGCCGATTCGACTGGCTGTTCCCGGCCCAGGTGAAACCCGAACCCGCTTCCGAGATGAGGAAACCGCAAGCCGGATTGGCCACGACATTGATCCACGGGGCCGGCGGCAGCGCGGGGGTCGGAAAGCGAGTCTCCCCGCGACCGCGTCGGCTGGAGGGGCGAATGCGAATAACGTACTCCGCTCCGTCCGTCGTGAAGCCGCCGGTGCCGTTGTCGAACATCAGCGGAGGACTGGGCAAGAAGCTGCCCTCGACCGCGGTCACCTCCGAGCGTCGCGCCGTCGGTTTGAGGCGATGGGGGAGTGGCGGCGGTGCCTCTTGACGATCGACCTGACCGGCGAGGGAACCGGCACTGGCACTCAACACGACCCGCGCTGCCGCCTGGAGGAGGAGCCGGTCGTCGTCAGACATTTGTGAGCCGCGGCGGAGGAACACTCCGCCCGGCTTGTCGAGCAGGTCGCGGGCCTCGCTGGTCAGCGCCAGACCGAGGAGCTGAGCGTGCAGTTCCTCCTGATAGGTGGCGGGATGGTCGTTGAGGATGACCAGGTCGACCGCCAGGCCTTTCAGACGCCAGTACGAGTGGGCGAGGAGAAGCTGCCGGACCAACGGCACATCGTCAGCTTCGGCCACGCGCACCAGCACGATCGGCAAGTCCCCCGAAATGCCGTGCCGCCACAGCCCCGATTGTCCCTGACGGTTGGCAGCCACGGCTTCGCCGCGCCGCAAGGTCGGCCCCGTGAAGATGACGTGGGCCGCCAGCCGCTGAAAGAGATGGGCTTCCTCCGCCGAGAGGTGCAGGTGCTGAAGCTCGACCTGGCTGTGCGCCCAGGCCAGCTCAAAAGCCCGATTGACGCCGTGGAAATCGTGATACTGATCGGCCAGGGCCAGGGCCTCCTCGCGGCTTTCCGCCACGGCCGTGGTGAAGGCAATGCTGACCGATGTCCCGGGCTGGACACGCACCCGCCGCCGCAAGCTGAAGATCGGGTCCAGGACCGCGCCGGTGGTCCCGGAAAGGACCGCCCCCGGCTCCAGGGCTGCCGGCCGGGCCGCGCTCCGGCCCCGGCCGAGAAAACGGGCCCGGTCGGTTTCGTACTGCACCGCGCCGAGCGTCGGCCCATCAACCGCCAGGACGTGCACCGCCCAGACCGGTTTCTGGTCTTCGGCTCGGGGCCGCCGTCGGCACAGCAGCGCCGACTCTCGCGCCAGGTATTCCGTCTCCAGGAACAGCTTCGCAAACGCCGCATGCGCCTGGTCCGCCCGCCGGGGGCAGAGCGATATCTCGGCATAACTGGTGACCTCGAGGTCGTGCGGCCGAGGATTGTGGTTCGTCAGGGTCAGGCGGCGGACTTCCGCGCTGTTTTCGGGCGAGACGGTGATCTCCCAGTGCGTTTCAATCCCGCCATCCAGACGACGGAATTCGGCCTTATCGGTGGAGTAGACCACCTCGTACTCATCAGCCGGCCGACAGACCGGCTGATGGCCGGCGGACCATGTCAACCCGGAGCGCAAGTCGCGGACGAAGCAGAACTGGCCCCAGGAGTCGCGAGTGGCGTCTTCCCGCCAGCGGGTCACGTCCAGGTCGCGCCAGGTGCTGTAGCCACCGCCGGCGTTGGTGATCAGGACGCTGTATTGTCGGTTGGAGAGGAGATGCACCCGCGGGTGCTGCGTCTGGGGGGTAGTCAGCCGACGACTCATCGGCAACAACGCCTCGCGGACGATGGGAGCAAGGGCGACCTCGTCGCCGTGCGCTTGGACCAGCGGGGCGGCCGCGGGGAGTTTTTCCTGCAACAGCAACTCGGTGGCCCGCACCATCGGCTCGGCGTGCAGCCGCCGCGGCATCGGCTCGCCCAGGAGGCAGTTGACCAACGCCACGAGGGTCATTCCCTGGTGGTGGGCCATGTAGGAGCGCACCACGGCGGGCCGCCGTTTCTCCGACAGCCGATCGCGGGTGTGATCGATCGCTTCGTAGAAGCCAAAGGGTCCCTCCCCCTTAGCCGCGGCCAGGGCGGCGAAGTTGGCGACCGCGGCACGGGGGCGGACCGCCAAGGCCAGCGCCGTCGCGTACGGCGCGATCACCAGGTCTTTGCCCAAGCCGCGCTTCAGCCCCAGCCCCGGGACGCCGAACGATTGGTATTGGTAGTCGAGGTGGGCATCGAGGGCGTTGAAACCGGACTCGGAAATTCCCCACGGGACCCGATTTTGGCGACCATATTCGATCTGGCGATCCACTGCCGTCCGCCAGCTGTCCTCGAGCAACGTACCCGGATAGGCTCGGAGCAGCAGGCGCGGCATGAGATATTCAAACATCGTGCCGCCCCAGGAGAGAAGGACCGTGCCCCCGGCAGCGCGGGTCATGGGACGGCCGAGCTGGAACCAGTGTTTGCGCGGCACCTCGCCCCGGGCGATGGCCAGAAAACTGGTCAGGCACGATTCTGACGCCAGCAGGTCGTAATGGGCGCTGTCGAGCCGCCCGGCATCGAGATTCCAGCCGATCGAGAAAAGATGGCGCTGCTGGTTGTAGAGAAGCCGAAAATTCATGCCTGCCGCCCAGGCCCCAGCCCGGTCGGCGAGGCTTTGGCAACGAGCCAGCAGCTCCCCGGCCTGCGACCCCAGTTGCGGCAGGTCGCCGCTGCCTTCGGCGGCCAGCGATTCGAGATGGGCATGAATCTCGGCCACACTGGGCGGGTCGCTGAGCCCTTTCAACCACGACCGGTCTGCCGCCGTCCCCCCCGCCGGGCCGCTCAGCCAAGGGGCGACCCGCTCCAGTTCGTCCTGCCGGTCGCGGATTTGGGCGAGCAGCGCCCGCGACCAGCGGAGCAACTCCTTGGGCTCGTCAGCCAACAGTCGCTTCAGCTCCTCACCCCGCGAGGCCAACTCCGAGGCCGACGTCGCGAGCCGACCCAGCCAAGCCTTCCACTCGCCCAGGGAACCGGGAGTGACTTCCAGCTCGTCTCGGAGCTGGTGGACCAAGGCCCGCATGGCGTCGAGGCTGGGGAGGGGTTGGCTTTCCGTCGGCGACTCCAGGGCCTGGACCGCCTCGGCCAAAAGCTGAAAGGTATCCGCCAAGCCGTCGCGGACCGCTGGCCCGGCGATCGGTTCCTCGATCTTTTCCCGCAATCCTTGCTTCAGCGTCAGCAGACACCCGAGCAGGTTCCCGGAATCGACGGTGGAAATGTACCGCGGGTGGAGCGGCGCCAGAGTGCGGGTGTCGTACCAGTTGTAGATGTGGCCCTGATGGCGGTCGAGTTCGTCGAGGGTGTCAAAGGTTTTTTCCAAACGGTCAACCAGGGCGCTGAGGCTCAAATAGCCCAGGTCGTGGGCGGCCAAGGCGGAGAGGAGATAGAGGCCGATGTTCGTCGGCGAGGTGCGGTGGGCGAGGGCGCCTTTGGGGTCCTCCTGGTAGTTGTCGGGGGGCAGCCAATGGTCATCGGCCGTCACGAAGGTCTCAAAAAACGCCCAGGTTTTGCGGGCGATTCGCCGCAAGCTGCGGCGCTGCACGGCATCCAGGGGAGCTTCCCGCGGCGGCCGAGGCAAGCCGACCCCCCAAGCGACCAGCGGGGCGACAAACCACGCCACGAGGACCGGCGCAGCCGCCGGGTGGGCGTCGGGCCGGCTGGCGACGTGGGCGCCGGCGGCGGCCACCGCCGCCGCCGGCGCCCACGCCATCTGACCCACCACCGACGTCAAGTCGTGATTCAACCGCCGCTCCGTCACAAAGGCCGTCTCCCACTCCAGCAAGTTCCGCCGCGTCACATACAGCCGAAGGAGCGTGCGACCGATGGCGTCGAGCAGCGACCGTGCCTGCTCAGCGAGGAACGTGACCGACAGGGCGGTCTGTGCGGCGGTGGCGGCCACGTCGCGGCGGAAACTCCGCCAGGCCAGTCGCCAACTCCCGCCTCCGCGCACCAGGCGCGCCAGTCCCGAAATGGTCACGAGTATCAAGGGCAACGCGGGCACCGCCAAGGCGGCCAGCGTCCAGAACCAGGGACTGCCGGGAAGGAGCGTCCACGCCAGCAGCAAGAGCAGCACCAGCGACGGCGGCACCAGGCTGCGCCGCAGGTTGTCGAAAATCTTCCACCGCTCCAGCAGCGGCAACGGGTTGACACGCGGTCCCGTCGGCGATGGCACCGTACCAAAAAGCCAGGGCAAGATTTGCCAGTCCCCCCGCACCCAGCGATGCTCCCGCCGGGAGTACGCCAGATATTTTCGGGGAAATTCGTCGAGCAGCTCGATGTCCGTCACCAGCCCACAGCGGGCATAATTCCCTTCGATCAAGTCATGGCTAAGGATGTGATTTTCGGGGAAGGTCTGCCCCACAGCGGCCTCGAAGGCATCGACATCGTAAATCCCCTTACCAGTGAAGCTGCCGCGACCAAACAGGTCCTGGTAAACGTCAGAAACCGCCGTGGTGTACGGGTCAATGCCTGCCGAGCCGGTGAAAATCCGGGCAAATAACGAACTGTCGGTCCCAACCACCAGCGGACTGACCCTGGGCTGCAAGACGGCATAGCCTTCGACGACTCGCCCTTGGACGGGATCGAATCGCGGTCGATTGAGCGGGTGGGCCAAGGTGCCGATCAAGGCCGACGCCGCCTCGCGGGGGAGCTTGGTGTCCGCATCCAAGGTAATGACGAAGCGGACTATGGGGATGTCTTCGAGACGGCAACTGATATAGCTGAAGCTGGTGCTCCGGTCGCCGCGCAACAGCCGATTGAACTCGCAGAGTTTGCCCCGCTTCCGTTCCCACCCCATCCAGCAGCCCATGACCGGGTTCCACTGCCGCCGACGATGGAACAGAAAGAAACGATCCGGGCCCCCGGCCGCGTACTTCTCGTTCAGGGCGCGAATCGCATCCCGGGCAGCTTGCAAGTAAGGCTCATCGGTCGGCATCTGCTCTGCCGGAGCGTCGGCGAAGTCGGTCAGCAAGGCGAAATGCAATTGCGGGTCGGGGTTGGAAAGGTAATGGATTTCCAGGCGGGCGGCCAATGACGCCCCGCTCTCGGGGCGTACCAGCATCGTGGGCATGACGACGAACGTGGCGCAGTCAGCGGGGATTCCCTCGCGGAAATCCAATTTGGGCAGGACACGCGGCGGCAGGAGCTTGGTGATTAGGTAATGGACCAGGCCGACAGCCAGTTCACTGGCCGGCACCAACACCGCCAGGGCGACCCACAGCCGCCGCCAGCCGACGGGACCGGCGCCCAGGGCGGCGAGAAGGACCAGCGCCAACCAGGTCGTGCCGATGCTTCCGAAGTAGAAGACCTCGGGATTGCCTCGCAGCCATCGACGGACCCGCTCGGCCCACGGGGCGCGATAGCCGAGGTCGGCTTCCAACCGCAGGCGCCCCTCGTCGAGAAGGTAATAGCCGCAGTGAGCGGAGCGGTGCAGTCGGCCACCGTCCACCGGCTCGACCTGATGGCGTGCCAGTTCGACCGCCCGACGGGCGACGGCCAACTCGTCGTGCCCGGAGCCGCGGGCCAGCTGCTCGACCACGCGGCGGCAGCGATCCCGGGTGGCAAAGTCTTGCCGCGGATAAACTCCGGCGGGGTCCCGGCGCAACTCGAGCTCGACCAGGCTGGTGCGCTCGAAGAAAACGGTCCAATCCAACGCGGACAGGAGTCGCAGACTCGTGACGCAATTGCCGACGGAAACCTGATTGGCCGCCTGCTGCTGGTGCGCTCGCCGCACCACTTCCGCCGGTGTGTCGTTGCGACGCGACAGATGGTGCTCCAGCCATTCCATGCCGACGCGGGCTTCCGGCCCCTGGTCCCGCAACAGCTGTAGAAGACAGACCACGAAGTTGTCCGACCAGGGACAGCGCAATCGTCGCATCTGCAAGCGCCGGTCCACGTCTTCCGGTGAGATTCCCTTGCAGGCCAAGAGGTGGTCTTTCCAACGCTCCGCCTGTGCCCGGTGCGCCTGGGCTTGCTCCATGTGTCGCGCCAAGCGCTGGAGGTTTTCCAGCAGCCCGAGGCGCAACATAATCGGCACGGCCCAGATTTCGCCGATCGTCAGCGGCCGAACCTCTTGGTACGCTCGCACGAAGCGAGTGATGTTGGTCTCGTCGAGGCAGCTGTCGGTGTGAGCGATCAACTCCAACGCCAGGGCATAGACGCACGGCAGACCGGCAAACGGACCGGCGCCCAGTTTGGGCAGGAGCCGATAGTAGCCGCGCGGCAGGTCCTGACGCACTTCGCGGAGGTTGTCTTTGATGACGTGGAAATTGTCGAGCAACCATTCAGCATCGGTGGCGATCGGCTCTTGGCGAGCGGCTGCTTCGACGATACGACGGCGGGTACGCTCCAGGTCGCGGGCGGCCGCCAGCAGGCGGCGGCGCAGCGACTCACCCGGCACCAACTCGACGCGCCGGCGAGCGTGTCGGGCCAACTCGCGGGCGTGGGCCTCCAGGTGTTCCAACCCGAACAATTCCGCCCGGATTGGCCCTTCTAGAGGAACGTGGAAAAGGCCCCCTTCCAGGCCATCCTCGACCCGTGCCCTGGCTTCGGGATCGACGAGGGTGGTGCTCATCCTGCCGCCTTTCGTCTTCCGTGGAATCCCTTCGCCACTCCGCATAGTGCGGAGTTGCCGTCGGCACGGTCAATTATACAAATGGCGGACAGGCCACGCCCGGCGGCTCAGGGCAGAACTCGGCCCCGCACTCAACCCAACATGTCGAGCACCACGCGGACCAGGGTGTCGTGGGTCAGGGCAAACGGGATGCGCTGGCGTCGGCTGGCCCCCTCGGCATGCTGATAGCGTCCCAGCACCGCCTGGGGCGTGGCATTCAATCGAAGCTCGTCGTAGGTCCGCTCCCCGTTGGAGAGCAACGGCTCGCGACTGCGGAGCAGGGCCGCCGGTTGCGCGACATCGACCTCCAAGACCGTCAAGGGCTGGAGCAAGCCACTGACACGGCCGGCGATGTGCTCTGCCCACCGCCGCAACGCCGCGGCATCGAGCGGCGGCGCCCCCGAGCGGCGAAGGCCGACTTCCCAATACAGGCCGCTAAGGGCATCCTGCCGCTCTGCGCTCAGGTAAAGTGTCCAGCCCGTCTCCGGATGGCTCACTGTCAGGTCGTGCCGGCCGACGCCCGCCGGCCGCCAGTCAACGAGTTTTTGCCGAAGCAGATCGTCGAATTTCATCGGCGTCTCCCGAAGGTTTCGTGGTATGTTCCGTGCCGTCGAACGACAGCATGGTAGGCTTGCCGTCCACCAGGGTTTGCAGGTGGACGGGGCGGCCCCACATGTACTGGATGTTGGCCAGGGTCGCGGCCGCCCAATCCTGGCGCAAATCGATGCCGTTGTGTTGGTGGCGCAACAGGAGTTCGCCGCGGTTGCGGTAGTTGCCGTCTACGACATAGATCCACGGCTGGCCGAAGTTGGTGAGGCTGAACAACAGCCGTTGCTTGATCTTGGCGAACTCCCGCGACTCGATGACGTACTGACCGGAATTCTCCTGGTACGCATAGGAGAAGAGCTTGTGTTCGCGGCAGAAGTCTTCCGTCAGGAACGTGTCGATGAAGGTGATGTCGTTGTGGATGCGCCGCACCTCGAAGATTTTCTGCCTCCCCAGGCCGAGCTTCTTGTCCCAGGTCCGGCGCTTCTCCAGGTCATCGCATTCCTCATACTCCTTGCCGAATCGTCCCGTGTTCCAGCGGTGTTCGATGTCACGGAGCAACTCGATTCCCAGTTTGTAGGGATTGAGTCGGCCACCATAAGTTGCCATGGTACCGGAGTGGTGGTCGGCGTAATCAATGACCTCGGACGGTTTGAGCACCTTCTGGGTCATGATGGTCGAATGCCAGTATGACGCCCATCCCTCGTTCAGGATCTTGGTCTGGGCCTGAGGGGCGAAGTAGTAGGCTTCGTCGCGGATAATCGACAGGATGTCGCGTTGCCAGTTCTTCAGCGGCGCGTGTTCGATCAGGAAGAGCAACACGTCCTTCTCGGGACGCTCGGGGAAGCTCTTGCCAGCCTGCTCCTTGAGCTTGCGGCGCTCTTCTTCCTCCGCCAGCAGCACCTCCCGCGGATTGATGTAGTCATCCATGTAGTCCTTGCTCTTGAAGCGCGTCAGCTTGATTCCCTCGTCCTCCTCGTGGTCCTCCATGAACTGGTAGCGGGACGTCTCATCCCGACGGCGGATGGCGGTTGAGTGAACGTCGATCAGGTCCTCGATGGACTTGCAGCGATCCAGGAATGCCTCGACTTCATCCTCTCCATATTTCTCAACGTAGCGCCGAACCCGAGCGCCGTGGTTGGCCATCTCATCGATCATCTTGCGGTTGGTGTGGGCGAAATAGGCATTGTTCTTAAAGAAGTCGTTGTGACCGTAGACGTGGGCCATCACCAGCTTCTGGTCCACGTCATGGTTGCTGCGCATGAGGTAGG
>JANWYO010000125.1 GCA_025055215.1 Gemmataceae bacterium | reverse complement strand
GGTGTCTTTGGTCGGGGGGTTGTGGGTGGGTTTCGGGCGGGGGGCACCGCTGCTTCTGGGGGGGTCCCAACGCCTTGATGTCGCCGCTCAGGCCCGGGCCGAACGGGCCAACCTGGAGGCGGTAGCGCGCCGCCTCCGCTACCATTGGCTGGCCGAGGTGGCGTTGGAGACGGGTGCCCAGGCCGTTGCCACCGCCCACACCGCCAACGACCAGGCGGAAACTGTCCTCCACCGACTGCTTCGCGGCACCGGCCTGACCGGTCTGGCTGGCATCGCTTCCCAGCGGGCCCTCGTTCCGGGCGTGGAACTCCTCCGGCCCATGCTCCGCGTCAGCCGAGCCGAGGTGCTCGCTTACCTGCAAGCTCGGAACCAGCCCTTCCGCCAGGACACTTCCAACCTGGACCCGCGCCTTACCCGCAACCGGATTCGCCACGACCTGCTGCCCCGCTTGCAGCGGTACAATCCGGCGATCGTCGATGTCCTCGCCCGCTTGGCTGAACAAGCCGCCGAGGTCAGCCGCGAGCTGGCAGCGGCGTCAGCCGCCCGAATTGCCGAGGCGGAACGGCCCCGAGCGGGCCCCTGGCTGGTTTTTCAGCGGGCGACGCTGGCAGCCGCAACCCGACAACAGATTCGGGAGTGTTTCCGTCTGGTGTGGAAGCGAGAGGGTTGGCCGGAGGGTCGAATGGCTTTCGACGATTGGGACCGGCTGGCGTCGGTGGTTCTCGGCGAGCTTCCGGCGGTCGATTTTCCGGGGGGCATCCGGGCCCAATCGCGAGGGCAGGTGGTCCAAGTAGGGCGCTTCCGCTAAACTAGGCCGCAGGTTTGGCGGAGCCATGGGGCAAGGCGTGGCGGCGGGCCGCGCTCGGCGGCGGGGCGGCCCGGCTTCAGCCGGGCCGCCCCGAACCGACGGCTTTCTGCTTGCAGCCCCTGAACGGCCAAAAACCTATGTCCTCCCTCCGCCCCGTGCGTCGAGCCTTGCTCAGCGTCAGCGACAAGACCGGCTTGGCCGACTTGGCGCGCCTTTTGGCAAGTTACGGCGCCGAACTGATCTCCACCGGCGGCACCCGCAAGGCCCTCTTCGAGGCCGGACTGACCCCCCGCGACATCGTCGAGGTGACGGGATTTCCCGAAATCCTTGACGGCCGGGTCAAAACGCTCCATCCCAAGGTGCACGGCGGACTCCTCGCCCGGCGCGACGACCCGCGCCATCAGGCGACCATGCAGGCCCACGGAATCGAGCCCATCGACCTGGTGGTCTGCAACCTCTATCCGTTCGAGGCCACCCTGGCCCGTTCGGGGAGCACGCACGACGAGATCGTGGAAAACATCGACATTGGCGGACCGGCGATGGTGCGGTCGGCGGCCAAGAACTACCGCGACGTGGCAGTCGTCACTGACCCAAGTCAGTACGCCCAGCTGGCGGAGGAGTTGCGGACGCACGGGGGCGCGACCAGTCTGGCCTTCCGGGAACGGCTCGCCGCCGCCGCCTTCGCCCGCACCGCGGCTTACGACCGTGCTATCAGCCGCTACCTCCTCGGCCGTGGCGAAGAATCCCCCTGGCCCGCGGTCCTCGACCTCAACCTGGTCCGCAAAGCATCGTTACGCTACGGAGAGAATCCACACCAGAAGGCGGCCTTTTACGTTGAGCCGGATTGCAGCTACGCCTGCGTGGCGACGGCGACGGTGCTGCACGGCAAGGAGTTGTCCTACAACAATCTCCTGGACCTCGACAGCGCCGTGAACCTGGTGCGGGAGTTTGCCGAGCCGGCCGCCGTCATCATCAAGCATAACAACCCCTGCGGGGCGGCCATCGGTCGCTCCCTCGACGAAGCATTTCGCAAGGCTTACGCCGGGGACCCGGTCAGTGCCTACGGCGGCATCATCGGATTTAACCGGCCCGTGGACGAGGCCACGGCTTCGCAGCTCACCGAACCGAACCGGTTTGTCGAATGTATCATCGCTCCCGATTTCAGCGACTTGGCCGTGGAATTACTCACCACTCGGCCGAGTTGGAGAAAGAGCGTGCGCCTCTTGCGTACGGGGCCGCTCGACGCCGATGACCGGCGACGTCTGGGGTTTGACTACCGGCGGGTGGACGGCGGGCTTCTGGTCCAGGAGCGCGACTTGTCAAGCGACGATTGGCAGCAGCTGAAGATCGTGACCCGGCGGGAGCCGACCGAAACCGAGTGGGCCGACCTGCGCTTCGCGTGGGTTGTGTGCAAGCACGTCAAGAGCAACGCGATCGTGTTGGCCAAGGAAAGCATGGTCCTTGGCGTCGGCGCCGGTCAGATGAGCCGAATCGACGCCGTGAGCATCGCCCTGCGAAAGGCGGGAGAGCGGGCGCGAGGCAGCGTCCTGGCCTCAGATGCCTTCTTTCCATTCCGCGACAACGTCGACGCGGCGGCCGCGGCGGGGGTGACGGCCATCATTCAGCCGGGAGGCTCGGTGCGGGACGCCGATTCGATTCAGGCTTGCGATGAGCATGGTGTAGCGATGGTCTTCACGGGCGTGCGTCACTTTCGCCATTGAGGCGGCCGGAATGGCGTCGGCGGGGTCGCAGCTGGAGGTGGCCCGGGCGGCAGAGACCGCCCGAGCCTAGGGCATTGGCCCGGGGTCCAACCGCCCGCCAATCGGCGCCATCGGCACGTTGCGGGCCACCGCCCGACTCGCCGCCATCCTGTCTACCTCTCCCAACCGTTGCAAGCCGACGTTTCTCCAGGCCCAGGGCAAGATTTTTCAGCAGATTGGCTGACGGTCGCGTTGACACACCTCCGCCAAAAACCTAGACTTGCCGCGGCTTCGACGGCTCCTCAGCGGCGCAACCCGGCCGGCAGCGAAGTGATCGCTCACCGCTCAGGCCGCTAAAGCCCCCCGAAGGCTTCAGTCCATCACAACAGGAAACCGGCATGGCGTCCACTAACCTAGCCCGACGCCCGGCGCGGCCCCCGGAGGGCTTTTATGACTCGGAAGTCGCCACGCCGCGGCCCCTCCCCGTCCGCACCTTCCTCCCCACCGGCTACGAACCCAAGTACGCCTATCCGCTCCTCGTCTTCTTCCACGACCGAGGCAGCAACGAAGAACAAATCCTTCGCCTGGCTCCCCACCTGAGCCGACGCAACTACATCTGCATCGGACTGCGCGGCCTTTACGAAGTGGGAATCGATCCCAAGGGCCGCTCCGGCTTCTCCTGGACGCGCCGGGGCGACTGCGACAGTCTGGTCCGCGATTACGTCATCCGCGCCGTCGAGCAGACCCGCCGGACTTATCACGTCCATTCCGAGCGAATCTACCTCGCTGGTGTCGGTGAAGGGGCCGCGGTGGCCTACTCGCTCGGCCTGTCCGAGCCCGAGAAGTTCGGGGGCCTGATCGTCCTCAACGGCTCCCTCCCCCGCCATGCCCGATCCGCGTGGCGCTGGCCCGAAATCCGGCAGCTGCGCGTCTTCATCGGCCACGGCCTCTTCAACCCGTTTGTCCCTATGAAGCTAGCCCAGGACGACCATCGCTTCCTCTGGACTGCCGGTGTCGATACCCGCTTGCACACCTACCTGACCGACGATCGCGTCCACCCCGACATGCTCCGCGACATCGACCGGTGGATCATCGCCCGGTGCAACGCCGAGTAGGCCCCGATCCCCAGATCAGCTCCTCTCCAGGGCGGCGAAGCGTTCGTGAAACTTCGCCAGCTTCGGAGCAATGACCACTTGGCAATACGCTTGCGACGGATTCCGGCGGAAGTACCCCTGATGATATTCTTCCGCCGGGTAGAAGGTCGTGTACGGCACAATCTCGGTGACGATCGGCGCTGCCCAGACCTTGGCTTGGTCTAACTCCACCACCAGTTCCGTGGCGATGCGCTGCTGCTCCGGCGAGTGATAGAAAATGACCGAGCGATACTGAGGGCCCACGTCGTGGCCTTGGCGGTTGCGGGTCGTCGGATCGTGAATGGCGAAAAAGACTTCAAGAAGGGACCGATAGGTGACGATCTGCGGCTGGAAGGTAAGTTGTACCACTTCGGCGTGGCCGGTGGTCCCCTCGCAGACTTGGCGATACGTCGGGTGCGGGACGTGGCCGCCGCAATAGCCGGACACGACGCTTTCGACGCCGCGGATCCGTTCAAAGACCGCTTCGAGGCACCAGAAGCAACCGCCCCCCAGTGTTGCCATCTCTCGATTCATCGTTTCGCGCTCTCCCCACCCGGAACTGATTGATCGTTTCGCGCTCACGCCACCCCCGCCGCTGTCCCCAAAAACGCCGAATGCCCGGCGGTCTCCCGCCGGGCATTCGGTCTACAAGCGGCTCCGTTCTTCCCAATACGGCGGACGGGTTTCACTTGTCGTCCTTCTTCTTCCCGCCGGCCTTGAGTTCCACCACAACTTCCTTGCCGTCCTTCACTTCAGTCCGCAGCATCACGCCAGCCCCCTCCTTGAGGTCCTTCAGGTTCGAGCCCTTGCCAACCGTGATCTTGGCATCGGCTGCGATAGGGAAGGTCTTGTCGCCGTCCTTCGTCGTCACGGTGATCGTGTTCTTCTCGGCATCGACGCTCTTCACTTTGCCCTTGATCTCGGCGGCGACGACGATACCGACGCACACCATGAAGCCGAACAGCGCGCACACAAGCTTGCGAAACATCAGGTGCTCCTTCTAATTACAGCTCTGAACACCACCTCATCCCGGCGCCGCGCCGGGCAATTCACTCGTCACCCTGGCTTTCCCTCGTGCGCACAAAACCTCCAGCTCGGTCCTCCGAGCACACCCTTGCCCTGCTGACACGGACGGGCCCGCAGACAGCAGAATAGTACCGACCGAGTGGCGGTTGCGCCACCACAATTGTTAAACCAGCGTCAGGAGAAAAAGTATCGACCCGCCGGAAAAAAACAAGCGACGGGTGAGCAAAACACGGAAGCGATGGCCGCCAGTGTTTCTTCCGCGAAAAGCGAGCCCCGGGCTCGGCCTGACGGACCGCTTGCTTACGGGAGTCATGCGAGGGTTGGAACAAATTTGGCGAACAGGCAATCCAAGCCGGGCTGTGTCTCGTCTTAAGAGTGAAACGGCTGGCCGACGCGGTCGCCGCGTCAAGGGACACTCTTGGAGGAATGTCGGTATGCGTCGCAGAATTGTTTACTCGGTGACGGCTTGCGGCGGTATCGCCCTGGCGGCGATCATCGCCTTCAACCTATTTCTCTCCACTTCGCACCAGGCGGAAGCCGCCCCAGTCCAGGTTGTCGGCGCCGCGCCACTGCCCGTCAGCAAAGTGGTCCTCTTCTCCAGCGGCGTCGGCTATTTCCAGCGTGAGGGCGAAGTCGAAGGCAACACCCGCGTCGACTTGACCTTCCCGGTGACGGACATCAACGACTTGCTCAAAAGCCTGATTGTGCAGGACCTTGGTGGCGGCCACGTCTCCGCCGTCAGCTACGACGGCCAGGAGCCCGTTGACCGGACCCTGCGCAGCTTCGCCATCAATCTGACGGGAAACCCGAGTTTCGGGGAAATCCTCAACCAAGCCCGCGGGGAAAAGGTTGAGGTGGTCCTTCAGGTGAGCAACACCACGCAACCCGGCACGCTGACCGGCACGATCATGGGGGTGGAAAAACAGCCCCAGGCCGCTAAGGAAGGGCCCGTGGAGGTCGCTTTCCTCAACCTCTGGTGCGCCGAAGGGATGCGCAGCCTCAAACTCGCCGAGATCCAGCGCGTCCGCTTCCTCAACCCCGTCATGGACGACGAACTCCGCCGTGCCTTGGAAGTCCTCGCCCTGTCGCACGACACCCAGAAGAAAGCTGTCAGCCTCACCTTCATGGGGAATGGCAAACGCCCCGTCAAGGTCGGCTACGTCATCGAGAACCCGATCTGGAAAACCAGCTATCGCCTCCAGCTGAGCAAGGATTCCAAGCCCTTCCTGCAAGGCTGGGCCGTCGTCGAAAACCCGTCCGATGAAGATTGGAGCGACGTGCGGATGGACCTGGTCTCCGGCCGGCCCATCTCTTTCCAGATGGACCTCTATCAACCCCTTTTCATCCCGCGGCCAGTGGTTGAGCCTGAATTGTTCGCATCGCTTCGGCCCCCAACCTACGAAGGGGCCCTGGAGCGGCAGAGGGGCGTTCTGACTGCCGGCGCCGGTCCGGAGTCCGCGGGTGAAGGGCAAGGTGTTAACCGAAGCCGGAAGGCGACCGCGGCCATGATGCCCGGAGCACCCCTAGCTGATAGCGCTGACGCCCCCGGCAAACAAGCCGGCCGTGCGGGAAGCTACCACGGTCTCCGGAAGGAGGACGCCGATCGGGACATGGACCTGAAACGGGGAGTCGCCTCGGCAGCCACCGCGACCGACATGGGCAACTTCTTTACCTACGCGATCAACCATTCCGTGACTCTCCCCCGGCAGAAGTCCGCCTTGCTGCCGATCATCACGCAGCCCGTCGAAGGCACCAAGGTCAGCATCTACAACCAGGCCACCCATCCCAAATTCCCGCTCCTGGGCCTGAAGTTTAAGAACACCTCTGGCTTGCACCTGATGCAAGGCCCCATCACCGTCTTCGACGGCGGCACCTACGCCGGTGACGCCCGCATCCTCGATGTCTCGCCCAACGAGGAACGGCTCATCAGCTACGCTGTCGACCTCGGCACCGAAGTCGAACCGGTCGCCAAGCGCGACCCGGATCGGCTGACCAGCGTCAAGATCGTCAAGGGCATCGCCTGGACCACGACCAAGGTCCGGGAGATCAAGACGTACAACATCAAGAATCGCTCCGACCAGGACCGGCTGCTCGTGATCGAGCACCCGTTCCGGGCCGATTTCCGACTGGTCAAGCCCGACAAGTACGCCGAGCGGGCCCGTGATGTGTACCGCTTCGAGTTGGCGGTGGCCAAGAATGGCTCCGCGCAGCAAGAGGTGATCGAGGAGCGCGATGTCCGCTCGTCGGTGAGCCTGTCGAATGCTGACAACCAGGCGATCCGCATCCTGATGGAAAGCCCCGTGACTAGCGAAGCGGTGCGGAAGGCCTTGGGCGAAGCCTTGCGGCTCAAGGGCCGTTTGGCCGACACCCAGCGCGAGCTGGCCCAGGTCAACCGCACGCTCAACGACATCGTCAAGGACCAGGAGCGCCTGCGGGCCAACCTGCGGGAAATGCCCTCGACGGCGGCGGCGTACAAGCGGTACCTGGACAAGTTTGATCAGCAGGAGATCGAGATCGAAAAACTCCAGGAGCAGATCAAGAAGCTCCAGGCCACCGAGCACGCCCAACGCCAGGAATACGAAGCCTACCTGATGTCTTTGGAAGTGGAGTGACAAGCGGTGAGCGCGTCGCACCCGCCCGGGGGGCGGGTGCGACCGCCTGAGAATAGCGGTCATGTTTTGATGGAGGTGAAACCGATGCGTCGTCGGACCCTTGTTCTGGCGGGCTTGGCCGGTGCGGTCTTGGCCGCCGGCGCCGCCCTTCGGCTGGCCCTGCCAGGCGCTGAGGCCGCTGAGGCGACTACCGTGCCCCGGGCCACCCCGCCACTGCCCATTGCCAAAGTCGTCCTCTTCTCGAGCGGTGTCGGCTACTTCCAACGCGAAGGCCATGTCGAAGGCAACACTCGCATCGACCTAACCTTCCCCGTCACCGACATCAACGACCTCTTAAAAAGCCTCATCGTCCAGGACCTCAGTGGCCAAGTGACGGCGGTCAATTATGACAGCCAGGCCCCTGTGGAACGCACCCTGCGCAGCTTTGCCATCAACCTGACGGGCAATCCGAGTTTCGGCGACATCCTCAACCAAGCCCGCGGGGAGAAGGTCGAAGTCGTCCTCCAGGTCAGCAACACCACCCAGCCGGGTACGCTCACCGGCACCATCATGGGGGTGGAGAAGCAGAGGCAGATCGGCAAGGAAGGCCCGGCGGAGGTGGCGTTCCTGAACCTGTGGTGCGCCGAGGGACTGCGAAGCCTGAAGCTGGCCGAGGTCCAGCGGGTGCGCTTCCTCAATCCGATCATGGACGACGAAGTGCGCCGGGCCTTGGAAGTCTTGGCCCTGTCGCACGACACGCAGAAGAAAGCGGTCAGTGTCAGCTTCTCGGGGAGCGGCCGGCGGCCCGTGCGAGTTGGCTACGTGATTGAAAACCCCATCTGGAAGACGAGCTATCGACTCCAGCTGCCCAAGGAAGGCAAGCCCTTCCTGCAAGGCTGGGCGGTGGTGGAGAACCCCTCGGACGAGGACTGGAGCGATGTGTCGATGAGTCTAGTCTCTGGCCGGCCGATTTCGTTCCAGATGGACCTCTACCAGCCGCTGTATATCCCTCGGCCCGTGGTTGAGCCGGAACTGTTCGCTTCACTGCGGCCGCCGACGTACCAGAGCGCAATGGAGAGGGAATTGCAAGCGCAACCCAGGGCTGCGGCTGCCGTTGGGGAACGCCTCGACGGCCGGGCCGGGCTAGCAAGAGACGAGGCCTTCGGCAACGCCCTTCGTGAGCAGGCGGCCAAAGGCCAGGCGGCGGGCCTCGGGGCCGACCGTCGGGCAGTCCCCGGTCGCCAACATCATGTTGATCCCATCTTGGCGATCCAGCAAGGCGTGACCTCGGCGGCCACTGCTAGCAACCTGGGAGACTTCTTCCAATACGACATCAAGCATGCCGTCACCCTGCCTCGGCAGAAGTCTGCCCTCCTGCCGATCATCAACCAGGAAGTGCAGGGCACCAAGGTCAGCATCTACAACCAGAGCACCCATCCGAAATTCCCGCTGCTGGGGCTCAAATTCAAGAACACTTCCGGCCTGCACCTGATGCAAGGCCCCATCACCGTCTTCGACGGCAACACCTACGCCGGTGACGCCCGCGTCCTCGACCTCTCGCCCAACGAAGAGCGGCTCATCAGCTACGCCGTCGATCTCAACATGGAAGTCGAACCGATTGCCAAGTCCACCCCCGACCGCCTCACCAAGGTGGTCATCAAGCGGGGCATCCTCATCGCCACCAACAAGGTCGTCGAGACCAAGGTTTACAACGTCAAGAACCGCTCCGACCAGGACCGGCTGCTGGTGATCGAGCATCCGTTCCGGGCCGATTTCCGGCTGGCCAAGCCTGAGAAGTACGCCGAGCGGGCCCGCGACGTGTACCGCTTCGAGTTGGCCGTCGCCAAGGGTGGTTCGGCGCAACAGGAGGTGGTCGAGGAGCGGGACGTTGTCCAGCGGGTGACGCTGACGAATGCGGACGATCAAAGCATCCGCTTCTTCATGCAAAGCCCGGTGACCAGCCCGGCGGTGCAGAAGGCGCTGCAAAAGGCCTTGGAGCTGAAGGGCAAACTGTCCCTGACGCAACAGGAACTGGCGCAGGTCACCCGGACGCTCAACGACATCGTCAAGGACCAGGAGCGCTTGCGGGCCAACCTGCGGGAAATGCCCTCCAACGCAGCGGCGTACAAGCGGTACCTGGAGAAATTTGATCAGCAGGAGAACGAGATCGAGAAGCTCAATGAACAGATCAAGAAGCTCCAGGCCACCGAGCACGCCCAGCGGAAGGATTACGACGCCTATCTGATGGCCTTGGATGTCGAGTGAGACCCCTCCTGCGGACTTGCGGCACCGGCGCGGGCACGCCGCCCGGTGCCGCAAGCCGTTTTTTCTCCCCCTCGTCTGCAATCAACCCTCCCAGTGAGACACCTCGATGTGGATGTAGGTCGGCCCGGTCGTTTTCTCGCCCGGCGCCGATGGGTGTCGCGAGCCGGACCCACGCTGCCGGCAAATTTCTCGGGTATCCCTTTGGATTTCGGCGAGGCGAGGGCGCAGCGCCGGAGAGGGATTGAGCGGTTCGCGTTCGCTTGAGGATGGGAGAGGGGTGCCGGGCCTGCACCCAAGCGCGAAACGATCCATCGTGACCGCCAAAAAAGAGGATGCGACGAAAAAGCGGGAAAAAATCGGTGGTATGCCCAACCTCACCCCCAACGACGGGTACATCGGCGTTCTCTGGACAGGGAGCGGACAACTTCGTATGCGTAACTGCAAGCCGAACACTGGCCCACCGACTGCGGATGGGCCGGTCGGGGAGAGAGGCCCATCTCGCTCCGCGACGCAAGCCCCGAAAGCGGTGTCGAGGCAAAGCTGTTCTGTCTCGCTGGGGCCGGCCCCTCGTCTTGAAGAAAGGAACAAGCGCGCATGACTCATGTCGTCTGCCAGCCGTGCTACGACTGCAAGTACACCGATTGCTGCGTCGTCTGTCCGGTGGAATGCTTTTACCAGGACGAGATGATGCTTTACATTGATCCGGTCGATTGCATCGACTGCGAGGCTTGCGTGCCGGAATGCCCGGTCGAGGCCATCTTCGCCGAAGCCAACGTGCCCGCCCAATGGGCCAGCTACACGCAACTCAACGCCGAGCGGTCGGCGGCCATCAAGGAGAGCGGCACCGGGCATATCACCGAGAAGGCCGATCCCAAGGAAGGCCCCGAGTGCAAGAAGAAATAACCCCCCTGTGCCCAGGGACTAGTCAGCGGCCGGGTGCCGCAGCGCCCCGCCGCTGAAACACCACCCCGCGCACCTCTAAGGCCCGCGGCCACACCGCTGTCCTCCTGATACAGCTCGGTACTCCCGACGCGCCCACGACACCGGCCCATCGCCGATATAACCG
>JANWYO010000058.1 GCA_025055215.1 Gemmataceae bacterium | reverse complement strand
GGGGGATCGTCGCCGTCGTCGCCGGGCGGCGGCCGATCAGTGCCGCCGTGGGCGAACTTGCCGAGGGGCCGCCGCTGGTCTCAGTCCAGGGAGTCTGCTTCGCCAAATTGGGCTTGGCGGGATGTTCCACTTCCTGGCGTGCCGCCCTGCGCCGGCACCGCCAGCGCCTGAAAGCGTGGTGTTGTGAGCTGGTCCCGGTTGCCTATGCCGATTGGCAACGGGCCCAGGCCCCACCCCTGCAACAAATCGCCGACTTCGCCCGCGAGGAGAACGCTCCCGCCTGGTTGATCGACACGTGGTGCAAAGACGGTTCTACCCTGCTCGACTGGCTCGACGTCGCCACGCTGGCGGAGCTCCGCGACCGGGCGACGGTGCCGCTGGCCCTGGCGGGTTCGTTGACCTGGCGAGAAATGCGTCGGCTGTTGCCCGTGCGGCCGACGTGGTTCGCCGTCCGCACGGCAGTCTGCCGCGGCGGCGACCGGCAGGGGCCGATCGATGCTGACCGGGTACGAGCCTTGACCCGCCTCCTGGCCCGAATTAGGGACGAAACTTCTCCGCCCGCACCACTAGGGGTTGGCCCCGCACCACGGTAGGGAAATGACGATCGACCCAGCCACGGCGGGCTGCCTCGCTCCAGTCGATCTGGGGGGAGACCTCGATCGACTTGAGGAGGACTAGCTCCCGCGCCGCCGCGACCACGGCGACCCGGGCGGCGACTGAATCGCTGGTGACCTCCCAACTGGCCGGCAATGCCCCGGGTTGCCCCTCGTCGTCGCGGGCGAACGCCACCGCGTCGAGGATGGCGGGCCGACCCCGTTGAGCGGCGGCCACCCACTCAGCCACGCTGCCGACAATCATCGAGCCGGGCACCAGCGCCGCCAACAATCCGCCGTTCAGCGTCATGGCTTGCAGGGCCAGCCAGTGAGCCGCCTCGTCCCCCAAGCCGTGACAACGGTCCCAGGCCCGGACAAGGTCGGCGGCAGCCCCACCGCCGGCAACCAGCAACACCGGGTGCGGCGCGAGCCCCGCCAGCCGTTGTCGGAGACGCGGCCCAAGGTCGGGTAGATCGAACAGGCTGCCGCCGACTTTGACCACGGTCCCGGGCATGGGGGGTCAACTTGGGTCGAGGCCTTCGCAGGCCAGCACGGCGAGAGCGAAGGCGCATGCCGCCGCCGAGATGTCGCGGCCCAGCAGCTCCGCCAGGCGAATCGTCCGCGCCGGCCGAAATGCCGCGGTCCAGCGCAGCGCCTCCATCACCCAGCGTTCGCCGGACCCGGCCACGATCAAGGTTTCCGGCAACGGGCTCAGGTTTTGGGCCACTTGGTCCAAAGCGCCGGCCACTCGCCGGGCCACGCGGCGAAACAGGTGCCGCGCCAGGGCCTTGGCCTGCTGTCGGGACATCGATTCGACGTCGGCGCACAGCATGCGGGCCAAGCGGGCATGGGCGGCCGGCCGGGTGGCCGGCCGCCCGTCGGCGGTGTCGCGGTCGGCCCCGTCCTCGGGTTCCAGACCCAGCAACAGTCCGACGTCACGCGTGGTGGCGAACACCTCGGCGGCGCCACGACCGGCCATCAGGGCACACAGAGGGGTCCGCCGGGCCCCGACGTACACCAGCTCCCGGTGCTTCAGTCGCTGCCAATCGGTCCGGCCACGCGAACTCGGTTGCCCGTCGGTCAGTGGGATGACATCGGTCGTTGTCGAGCCCATGTCCACCAACAGGGCAGTTCCACGTGGAGCCAGGCGACCCGCCCAACTGGCCAGCGCGTGCCAATTACTGCTGGCGGTTGGCGTGACCTCGACCCGGGCAGTGGTCGGGTCCACGAAGTGGCCAGTCGTCTGCCAGACCCAGACCGGCCGCCCTTGGGCGGCCCCTTCGACCGCATCGAGGATGCAAGCCACCCCTTCGCGTTTGCTTTGGAAACAGTCGCAAAGCTCGCCGGTCATGGTCACGGCCAACAGGTCAGAGGTCGGGAGCTTGTCAAGGAGTGCGCGAAGCCGTGACGTCAGACCAGCGGGATCTTTCCACAGAGGGAACGGGAGGGTGGCGGCGGAGCCACCGACGTGGGCCGCTTTCACGTTGGCGCCGCCAACGTCCAGCCCGACCACCGACCGAGTGCCAGCAATGGTGCCTGGTCTCACCGCCACAAGCGCAGCAGTTGGTCGAGGAGTTGGAACCGGGTGGCGCCCAGGGCGCCGCCGATCATCCCCGCAACGACTCCGCAGCCGACCCGCACGGCGGCGCTCTCCCGCAGGTTGATTTCCCCGCCCAGGATCGAGCCGACTAATCCGCCCAGCACGCCGCCAATGACAACGCCGCCTGCCAGCTGCGCCCAGTATCCCATCGGCAGACCGGGAACGAAGGGCAAGACGACGATGGCGGAGACCACCCCGGTGATCAGTCCAAAAACGCTGGCCAGAATGTTCTTCATGATGCCTACCCCAGTCCGTTCCCCCAAGCGCCGCATCGGCCGAAATCACCCCCACGCCCTCCCGGTCGCGGGCGGACGTGGCCTGACTCGCACCGATGCCGGCGAATGCCGAGGTTCGCCGGCCGATCACCGAGAATATATACCTACGACCTGAAACCGGACAACAAGACCGACCGAGCAGCCAACCGGCGCCGTGGTCCGCAGCGACCCTCAGGATCGGGCTGGAGTGGGAACCGAAACAGGCCCACGTTCAAGAACGGGCCGACGTCCGCGGATGGTGGCCCGTCAATCGGGTACCAACATGCGGTGGGTTGACCAGCCAAAAAGGAAGCCGAGGACGCCGCCGACGGCCCCGCCGACGGCGGCCAGCCACCAGTGTTCCATGAACTCCACCTGCCAATCATCGCTGGGGACCGGCACAAGGGCTGGCTCCCCGGTGAGCCACTCCACGCCGTTGGGGCTGAGCACCTCAAAAGCGCCGCCCTGACGACGGAGAAAAAGTTTGACCCGCGATCCTGGTTGCGGGGCGCCCGGACCTGCGTCGCCGCTCCAGCCGTCCGGGGCCCGCCGGATAGCGAACGAGCGGACGAAGAGGAGGTCTCCCGCCTTGACCGGTTTCGGCTTAACCTTCTCGAGGCTTTTGTCTTTCTCGACGCTATCCACAGCGACCGAGAAGGCATAGCGAATGGCGACGAGGCCGCGGCCATCGCTCTCTTCGGTGGAGTAGACTTCCTTGATGTCGCCGACCACGATGACATGGGCGAGTTTTTGCAGTTGCTCCGGCGGCAGCGGCTCCCCCGCCGCTTCCGCCCAGCCTAAGACCCCAGCCACGAGAGTGCCGACAACGGCGAGCACCAGCCAGCGCATGATCTTGTCCCACGCCCTGAGGTTTCGCATGAGCAGCGATAGGTGAGACGGCATTTTAAGGCGAGTTATCGGCAAATTCCAGCCGAAGCGGTTGCGGGGCCGGCTGGATTTCGTCGGGAAGAGGGTGCAGCGGCGGACAGGAATTGATCGTTTGGCGCTGGCGCACGGATGTCAGACGCTTATGGGGCGCGTCAGGGAGATTGATCGGTTCCGCGCTCCCGTGCCCAGTGAGCGCGAAACGATCCATCGACGCGGCGGGGGCGCGGGAAAAACCGTCACCTGGAGCGCTCAATCCCGCCCAAACGATGGGTGGACCCGTCAGGCCGGGCCATTGACCATCCGGGGAGGGGAACCACGCCACGAAAGGGGGAACCATGCTGGCGGCTGGGGGCGAGTTCGCTTACATCGATTGGCTGCGGCGACAGACGCCGGCCGACCCGCGGGTACTGATCGGGCCGGGGGACGACACCGCGGCGGTGCGCTGGCCCGGCGGAGGCACCTGCCTGGTGACGACCGACATGCTGCTGGAGGGGAGTTGCTTTCGCCTCGCCGAGGCTGGCGCGCGGCGTGTGGGGCGAAAGGCGATGGCGGTCAACTTGAGCGACATCGCGGCGATGGCGGGTCGGCCGATTGCCGCCGTGGTGAGCGTGGGCCTGCCGCGGCAGGCTGGCCGCGCTCTCGCTGAGGAACTTTACCTCGGCCTGCGGGACGTCGCCGACCAGTTCGACACCGCCCTCGTGGGCGGCGATACCAACAGTTGGGACGGCCCCCTGGTGGTGGCCGTCACCGTCCTCGGCGAACCGACCGGCCGTGGCCCAGTGCGTCGAGGAGGCGCCCAGCCGGGGGATTGGCTGCTGGTGACCGGTGGGCTGGGCGGCAGCATCCGGGGGAAGCACCTCGACTTCACGCCCCGCGTCCGCGAAGCCCAGCAGCTGCACGCCTTGGTCGAACTCCACGCCATGATCGACATCAGCGACGGCCTGGCGCGCGACCTGCACCACATTTGTGTCGAGAGCGGCTGCGGCGCTGTGCTGGAGGCCGAGGCGATCCCGATTGCGGCGGCCGTCGGCCAGCTGGCCAACGGCCGCTCCCCCCTCGATCACGCCCTGAGCGACGGCGAAGATTTCGAGCTGGTCTTCGCCGTCTCGCCGACCGACGGCCAACGCCTGCTCGCTACCCAGCCCGTCCCCGGCATCCAGCTGACGCGCATCGGCGAGTGCGTGGCCGAAGGCTTCTGGTTGGAGCAAGGCGGGCAGCGTCGGCCGCTGACGCCCGCCGGTTACGAACACCCCTTGGCGTGACTCCTGCCGAGGTTTCGGCTTCAGTCATCCTCAAAAAGCACCACACTGGCCGTGAAGCCGTGAATGAAATTCTGCCCCCCGACCGGGCCGAACTCGCCTTGAGCGAAGAAGCCGGCAATCGGGATCGGGCCGGCTTGGGCCCGGATCGCCTGGACATCGTGGTGAGGCCGATCAAACAGGCGCGTGCCGCGGCCGTTGCAGGTGAACAACAAGGCGGCCTCCGGGCGGCGCTCGTGGGCGCTGAGGTCGAGTTGCAACAGGGCGCGCAGGTCCTCATCTGCCGTCGCCGCATCCCGGAGGTGAAACTGCACCGTCTGCCCCACGCGGACGTAATCGTTCAGGACCAAGGCACCCAGTGCCGGGTCAAGGGCCACGACGTTGCGCACCAGAAAATCGCCTCGCTGGAAGTCGCCTTGGTATTCATTGATGACCCGGCCCACGTGCAGGCCGCGGCGGAACAACTGCCGATCGCGCGGCCCCAGCTGGGTCCAAACTTCCCGAAGGCGATCGAGCGGCGACCGACCGCCCAACTCGAGAATGACGTTATCGTGCCCCTTGGTGATGACCATGTGCTGGCCGATGGGACGGCACCCCTGGGAGACGATGGTGCGCACCCTGACGGCCCCGTGCAGCAGCACACCGACGGCCCCTTGGTTCAGGACCTCGCCATCGCGGAGCAGGCAACCGTGGCCCAAGCCGCGCACGCCGCTGGCCATCCCGCCCAGCACACGCACTCCCCGCCGCTCCGTGTTCAACTCCCTAAAGCACTCGTCCGCCGGAAAAGAGAGCGGATCGCCCAGCAAAAAGATCACGGCTTGCTCTGGGGCAGCCGTCCACAGCCCGTCGGGCCAGCCCAAGAAGGTCTCGCCATCCGGTGTCTCCGCGTAGGTCAGGTGGAACGACTCCAAGGCCACGGACGTCCGCCAGGTCCCGGCCCAGACGCACAGCGCGGGGCCATCCTCGATCTCGCGGTCGTTGCCGACGACCGCCTCAGCCACGCAGCCGAGGAGGGAGCGTGGTCGCATGCGCTGGTGCACCTCGGTGGCCAGGGTATCGGCGTCGGCGGCGTGCTGCGGCGTGAAAAAGACCAGCGCCAGATCGACCGGCGGTGGCAGTCGGCCGGCCACGGCAGTGCACGCCTCGTGCACTGCCGTGGCGGTTTCCGGCTGCGTCGACAACGCGGTGGCAAAAGGCATGGCAGCCTCCCGCTTCACGGTTCCAAAGGTCGCTCATACACCGGAAAGCTCCCCTGGCGGCGGAAGTGGGCTTGATAAAAGCGGAGCAGGTGCGGCAGGTCGGTGCCGACCTGGGCCGCCAGGGCGTGGGCGTCGCTCTCCTCCAAACGCGCCACGGCATGACTGAGCAGGTCCACCCCGTAGGCGCCCAGGTCACCATGCGGGCGAGCCAGGAAACTGAACAAGCCGTGGACCCGCTTGACGCTCATCCCTTCGGTGCCGAAGGCCCCTAGGCGGAAACACGGCATGAACGGGTCCAGCGCCTGAGGATCGGCATACGTCGGGTTGTCGATAAGCAGTCCCACGGCGACCACCTCTCCCCTGCCGCGGTCACGCAGGGCGAAGAGCGCTTCTGGGCCGAAATATGGGTTGCGGAAGAGATGCCGTTCCAGGGCTTCGACATCGTCGACGCGCAGGCCGCCCGCTCCGAGGGCGAGAACCGCCGGCAGGTCGTCGCGGCTCAAGGGGCTGACCGCGACCCGGGCCCGGGCCGCCGGCGTTGGGGTGTCGGCCAGGTTGACGACGAAGTTGACCATCTCTCGGGCTTTGCGAAACCCGTGGGCCTCGAAAAATGCCAGAACGGGCGCCCAATCACCGCGATAGGCGGCAAAGGCCCGCCGCTGGCGGCGAGCCTGCATGGTTTGCAGCACCGCCTGGAACAGCGGCTCGGCACACTCTTCATGCCCGGGCAGGCACCACGGATAGCTGACGCGACCGTTGGGTTGGAAGCCGGCATAACCGACCGCCTCGCCGCTGCGCTCAACGAAGAAGTGGGCCGTCGGGTCGAAGTCGCGGGCCTTGGCCCGGCGGCGCACTTCTTCCGTGGTGGCCGGCTTGAATTTGGGCAGGTTCGCCGCGGCGACATTGTAGATGGCCGCCTGGATCGCTTCATCGCCCGGCTCAAAGGTGCGGATCCGCATGCCCCTGACTCCCGACCACCGCGGCCGGCGCCCCGCTCCGATGCCGGTCTTTCATCCCGCGGACTTGTTCGCCCCCTCGCCGGCCACGACACGCAAGACCGGTTCCTGCGCCGGGCCGTCGCCCAGGCTCAGCGAGCGCAGCACGATCGGCACGCTGCCAAGCGACACCAGCATGGCGGCAAACACCGACCACGGACCCACCACGACAAACAACACCGAGCCGACCCACGGGAGGACCAGCCCCCGGATGCCGTTGAGAACGAAATGGATGCCGTTGTACAGCGGGACGTCGTCCGCTTGCGGGGCGAAGTGGCTGGAGGCCAGCGACCAGGTGAGCTGGCCGGCGCCATTCGACATCCCTTGGAGAATGCTCCCCAGATAGATCAACCACGGCACGCCGAGCATAATGCCGCCGAAGTAGCTTCCGAGATAGAGCGTCATCAGCACGGAGATCACCAGCCGCAGCCGGACAATGCCAATGCGGTCGAGCACGTGTCCCCAGAACGGCGATGACAGGGCAAGCAACAGCTGTGGCACGACCGACATCCAGCAGGCCAGCTCGAAGGCCCCGAAGCGGAAGCGCTCCTGGGTCAGCAGCAACACCACGTGCGTGGACATGAAAAATGCGGACCCGGACAGGAAAAAGGCAAATTGGAAGAGGAGGTAGGCGCGATCGGTGGCCAGGATCCGTTCCACGCCGTTCAGGCCGGAGCGGAAGCTGGGCCGCCGGCGAGGCAGACGCTCGGCCGCCGGAACGTGCAACGTGCTGTAGAAGTAGCCGCCGATCAGGCCACACAGCCCCGCCATGGGGTAAAGCACGCGGTAAAACTGCGGGCTTTTGTCCAGGAGCCAGCCGGCCGCCAGGATGCTCGGCACCATCGTGAGGAAGGTCCAGAACGTCAGCTGGCCGAGGATGCGCCCGCGTTGCCGCTTGGCGTACATGGCATGGTATAGGCTCGACTGCCCCATGCGCATGGCGGAGTTCAACAGTTGGCTGACGGTGATCAGGGCGGTGAACCAGGCCGCGTCCTGCACCCAAAAAAGGAAAAACAGCGGCACATTCGCCCACAGGGCCATCTGCGTGACCAGCTTCTGCATCCCCCAGCGTCGGCCCAAAGCGGCCCAGAGCGGACCGAAAAAGACCCCCACGGGGAACGCACTCACCAGGATGGTCAGCTCCACGGGATTGGCCTGCACCCCGGTGACGGCCACCACGGGGGCGGCCAGGATGGCCAACCCCATGTAAATCCCATTGAAGACGGAGAAGAAGCTTTCCGCCCGAACGTTGTGGGCGGTGATCGGGTCGAAGTGTGATCGCGCCTCGCCGTGGTCGTCAGTCCGGGGCATGATAAGTTGGTCTCTCGTTGGGGAGAACCTGATCCTACCCGGAAGTCAGCCTGCGATTCAAGAAGGACGACCGGTGCGCTTGCTGGTTTACGAGTTCACCTGCGCCGAGGCGAGTGGGTCCGCATCCTGGCACGCCGAGGGGTGGGCGATGCTGTCGGCCCTGTTGAGCGATTTCGAGGCCGTGGAGGGGGTCGGCGTTGTCACCCTGCTGACGCCCGGCTGTCGCGGCGACCACGCCGCCTGGCTGGCAGCCCACCCGGGCGTGGACGTCTGGCCGGCTGAAACGCTTGCGCTGGCCGAAGCCCTCCGCCGCGTCGATGCCGCCCTGATTATCGCCCCAGAAACCGACGGCATCCTGGAGGAGCGCTGCCGGTTGGTCGAAGCGGCTGGACGGCTGCTAGTGGGGCCTGAAGCCGCCGCGGTGGCCCTGACGGCGGACAAATGGGCCGTGGCCCGCCTTTGGCGGGCCCACGGCGTGCCCACCCCATGGCCGACGGTCTTGGCCGACGCTTCCGGGCCACCAGCCTTCCCCGCCGTGTTAAAGCCGCGCGATGGCGCCGGCTCGATCCGCACCTTTCTGGTCCACGGCTCCAGTGATTGGGCCTCCCTGGCCGTTAGCTTGGCGGACTCGCTTGGCCACATGATCTTCCAACCCTACGTTCGGGGAATGCCGGCCAGTGTGGCGTTTCTGGTCGGTGTCGGCGGCCGCACGCCGTTATTGCCTGCCGAACAGTGCCTGTCCGCCGACGGTCGCTTCCGCTATTTGGGTGGGCGACTTCCCCTCCCTCCCAACTTGGCCGAGCGAGCCATCGCCTTAGCCAGCCGGGCCATCGCGTGCGTCTCGGGACTTCGCGGCTATGTGGGCGTTGACCTGGTGCTCGGGGCGGCGGCCGATGGTTCGGAGGACGTTGCCATCGAGATCAATCCGCGGTTGACCACGTCGTACGTTGGCCTCCGTCAATTGGCCGAGGCCAACCTGGCAGCCGCATTGTGGGCGGCGGGGCGCGGCGACCGGATTTCGCCGATCGCTTGGCGGCCGGGTGTGGTATCATTTGCCGCAAACGGCACGCAAGAGTCGGGCGGCCGTCGAGTCGGTGGGGACCGGCGGCCGGATGACGGAGGCGAGTCGTGGCCCTGAGCCTCGGAGTCGGCACCTGTGGCCTGGGGATGATCTTGATCGTCGGCCAGCCGGCCTTGCCGCTGGCCGACGAGGTAGACGAAGCCGCCTTGCGCGAGCAGTGCCGTCGCTTACACGAGGCGTTGGCCAACCTGGGCGATCCGTTCCCTGGGGAGACCGGACGGCAACTCCAGGCTTTACTCCAATGCCCGGCCGACCCTCAGGCTACCATAAAATTCCAACGGCTGCTCGATTCGCATTGCCTGGTTGGGGTGCATATCAATCCTGAAAGCCGGGTCAAGGCACTGCGCGGTCCGCGGCCGGCCGAGTTGGTCCACAATCGTCCGGTTTTTGTGCTCCTGAAGGTGGTCAACGAAGCGGGGATCACCGCGCCACTGAACATCGGCGGGCCGCAGCTGCTTGGTCGGCCGAAGGCACGCGCCGATGCGTGGCTGGAAGCCGACGTGGTGACGGCCAAGCCGCTCGCCCCGACATTAACTGGGCAGAGGCTCGATTACGTGGTGGTGCGGCTGATCGCGCGACAGCGGGGTAAGCGGGAAGCGACGCTCCAGTTTGACGCCGGTCAGGGAACGCAGGACCTCGGCTTTCGCGCCGAGGTGCCGGTGCTGTTCCAGGTGCGCGAGGGACCGGAGGCTTTCGGCGACGCTCAGGGGCGTCGGCGGTTGTGGACAACCGCCGACGCCTCATATAATGTCCCCGCCCGGATCCGGGACAAGCTGAAAGGCTGCCGATGAATCCCAGGGTGCTCATGACCACGTCGCTGGGACCGGTGACCATCGAACTGTTCGCCGCGCAGGCGCCGGTGACGGTGGCCAATTTTCTCAGCTATGTGGACGACCGATTCTACGATGGGACCCTGTTTCATCGCGTCATCCCCGATTTCATGATCCAAGGGGGAGGGTATCTTCCCGGCCTGCAGGAGAAACAGACCCGAGCCCCCATCAAGAACGAAGCCAGCAACGGCCTGTCGAATCGACGCGGCACCGTGGCGATGGCCCGCACCGATCAGCCCCATAGCGCCACCTCGCAGTTCTTCATCAACACCGCGGACAACACCTTCCTCGATCAGGCCGAATGCCACGATGGTGTCGGCTACTGTGTTTTCGGGCGAGTCGTCGAGGGCATGGAGGTGGTCGATCGCATCCAGGCGGTGGCCACCGGCTCGGTAGGCCCGCACGACGATGTGCCGGTGCGGGACGTGACGATCCTGTCGGTCCGGCGGATCGAAGCCGTACCGGCGTCTTCCTGTACTTGAGAAGGAGCTGAACCGTGCGACGTTCCCTTTGGTGCGCCGTGCTCGGAACCTTGTTGAGCGGCTCGGCCTTGTATGCGGAGAATCCCGTGGTCATCATGAAAACCTCGTTGGGCACGATCAAGATCGAGCTTTACCCCGACAAAGCGCCGATCACCGTCAAGAACTTCCTCGACTACGTCGATGAGAAGTTTTACGACGGGACGATCTTCCACCGCGTCATCCCGAACTTCATGATTCAGGGGGGCGGCTTTGAGCCGGGGATGAAACCGAAAAAGACCCGCGGCGAAATCAAGAACGAATCGAGCAACGGCCTCCAGAACATGCGGGGAACCATCGCCATGGCCCGCACCAGCGCCCCAGACAGCGCCACGTCGCAGTTCTTCATCAACGTTAAGGACAACGACTTCCTCGACAAGGCCAACGCCCGCGACGGGGTAGGCTATTGCGTCTTTGGCAAGGTCATCGAAGGGATGGATGTGGTCGACAAGATCAAGAACGTGCCCACGGCCTCCCGGGGTGGTCACGGGGACGTGCCGGTGAAGGACGTGATTATCGAGTCGGTGCGGCGGGCGGAGAAATAGCCAGGCCGGGGGCGGCAGCGGCG
>JANWYO010000052.1 GCA_025055215.1 Gemmataceae bacterium | reverse complement strand
TCTCCGGCGGTGCCTGCGATGCCGAAAACAACCGGCGGACCCAATCGACTGCTCCTTGCTGCGGCCGATCCTCCGGCCGAAACGCCAACGCCCGTTGGACCCAGCCGGCCTCGTCCGGCGACAGACCATCCACCACCGGTTGGCCAGCCTTTTGTCGTTCGGCCACCTCCAGCGGGGTCGTCCCGAAAGGCTCCCGACCGGTCCGCAGCTTGACGTAGCTCGCCGCCAGACTGTACAGGTCCAGGGTCTTCGACAGCCGATGGGCGTCGTAAGCCTCCGGCGCCAGGTACCCCAAGGTGCCCGCGCCGGTGTGGGAGGCCGTCGACGCCCCGGCGAACTTGGCCAACCCCAGATCGGCCAGCTTCACCCGCCCGTGAAACAGCAGCAGGTTCTGTGGCTTGATGTCCCGATGGTAAATCCCCTGCCCGTTGAGGAAATCGATCCCCTCCGCAGCGTCGAGAAGATACCGCCACAGCACCTCCTGTGGGATGCCCGGCTGGCCCTGGGCCTGATGCTGGGCCAACACGTCGGCAAGGCTCCCCTCGGTCGATAGCTCCCACCGGGTGACGAGGTAGCCGTCGATCAGCCAATAGTCCATCAGCGCCACGATGTGCGGGTGGCCACTGACGGCCTGCACCAGGCGGAGGTTGTCCAGCTCTTTCTGGACGACGGACCGTTCTCCCTGGACGCGCTCGAAGGAGATTTTGAGGGCGCAGGGCACCCCCTGGGCCGACTCGGCGTGGTAGACTTCGGACATGCCCCCTCGGCCCAGCCGCCGGCCGATCTTCAGCTTGTGTTCTTCTTCGAGGACCTGACGCACCACCTCGTCCATCGCCACCCCCTCCCCCGGCGTCGCGACTGTGGGAAACTCAATGGTATCTTCGCTCGGAAGGAGTCGCAATTTTGCAGTGGCTGGGGATTCGGCGGCGATGGCGCGAGCGCGAAACGATCAATCGACGCGGCAGACAACGGGTAAAAACCGTCGCCTGGAGCGATCGACCCCGCCCCAAACGTGTCCCCCCGGCGGGGCTGAGGGACCAAGGGACCGGAGGGTCGGGCGTTTTCTCTTTTCCCTGGTATGAGGGAAAGGAGGGCGATAGAATAGGAATTTCGCGGTGTCGGGGTGGTGCCGTCGCGGGACGGCCCGGGCATCGCGAGGCATGGCGACGGGACGGCTGGCGGCGTTGATCGCCGCGCAGGCCGCTCGGGGATTAGTTACTCATGGTGAATCGCAATCTCCTCCGGGAATACGACCTCCCGGAGCCCCAATTGGAACAGGAGCTCGTGGCCGCCTTCAATCATAACACCGAGAACTGGCTCCCCCCCGAAGAGCAGGAGTTCGAGCCGAACAAGATCGTCCAGGGGCGCGTCCTCGAAGTGCGGGGAGACAGCGTTGTGGTGGATGTCGGCTACAAGAGCGAGGGGGTCATCAGCCTGGATGAATGGAAGGACGAGGCCTTGGGCCAGATCGTGCCGCCCAAGCCGGGGGACCAGGTCCAGGTCTTGCTGGAGTCGGTCGAGGACGAGAGCGGCGTCATCGTCCTGAGCTACCGCAAGGCGAAGCGACAGAAGGAATGGGAACAGGTGATCGAGCGGCATAAAGAAGGGGACGTGGTCACCGGGGTGGTGACGCGAAAAATCAAGGGGGGCCTGCTGGTCAACATCGGCGTGAACGTCTTCCTGCCCGCGAGCCAGGTGGACATTCGCCGGCCGCCGAACATCGATGACTACATTGGCCGGACGATTGATTGCAAGATCCTCAAAATCGACGAAGCCCGGCGGAACATCGTCGTCAGCCGCCGCAAGTTGATCGAGGACCAGCGGGCGGAGATGAAGGCCAAGCTGCTGGCCGAGATTCAGGAGGGACAGATTCGCAAGGGGACGGTCAAGAACATCGCCGAGTTCGGGGCCTTTGTCGACCTGGGCGGGATCGACGGTCTGCTGCACATCACCGACATGAGCTGGGGTCGGGTCTCCAACCCCCACGAGGTCGTGCAGATCGACCAGGAGATCGAGGTCTACATCCTGCACGTGGACAAGGAGCGGGAAAAGATCGCCCTCAGCCTGAAGCACAAGACGCCCAGCCCGTGGCAGAACGTGGAGAAGAAGTACCCGGTCGGCAGCCGACACATCGGCGAGGTCGTCAACATCATGAGCTACGGCGTGTTCGTCAAGCTGGAGCCGGGGATCGAGGGCCTGGTGCATATCAGCGAGATGAGCTGGACGAAGCGGATCAACCATCCGAACGAGATGGTGTCGATTGGCGACCAGATCGAGGTGCAGGTCCTGAACATCAACCAGGAGAAACAGGAAATCTCGCTGGGGATGAAGCAGGTGCAACCGAACCCGTGGGACAAGGTGGCGGAGCGCTATCCTCCGGGGACGGTCGTCACCGGCACGGTCCGCAACCTGACCAACTATGGCGCTTTTATCGAGATTGAGGAAGGGATCGATGGCCTGCTGCACGTCAGCGACATGAGCTGGGTGCGGAAGGTGGGTCATCCGAGCGAGGTCGTCAACAAGGGGGACCGGATCACGTGCGTCGTCCAGCACGTGGACCAGGAGCGGAAGCGGATCGCCCTGGGCCTGAAGCAAATGACCAGCGATCCGTGGGAGGGTGACATCCCGGCGCGGTATCACCCGGGGGACATCAAGAAGGGGAAAGTCACCAAGCTCACGAACTTCGGCGTCTTCGTCGAGCTGGAGCCGGGGCTGGAAGGCTTGCTGCACATTTCCGAACTGGCGGACCACAAGATTGACAATCCGGAGGAGGTCGTCAAGGTCGGCGATGAGATCGAAGTCAAGGTCCTGCGCGTGGACGCCAAGGAGCGCAAGATTGGTCTCAGCCGTCGGCACCTGCATGAGGCTCCGGAGCCGGAGCCTGCTCCGGCACCGGCCCGGCCGCCGCGTGAGTTGCGTGGCGGCACCGGGACGAGCGTGGGGCAGCTGATCAACATGCGGGAGACCGGCGACAAGAAATAACCCCCGCCGCCGAAGAGAGTGTCCTCGGGCCCGGCTGGTGCCGGGCCCGAGGAGCACGTCGCTGCCCGTCCCGCCGCCTGTTCCGTTCGCGACGCCCTGCCCGGCCGAACGCCCGGGCCCCGGGGCCAGGGTCGTTCCAGGTCGTCTGTGCCGCGCGCCGATACAGGAGTAGAGTCTGGCGGCCCGCCAGGGTTCGCTGTATTATCGACATTGCCGGGGACCTTTCCGGGCTTGGGATGGCACCTATGACTCGAGCGCGCCGACTTCGCAGCGACTCGGTCCAGTCGCCGCTGGAGACCTACCTTCGCGACATCAACGAAACGCCGCTGCTATCCGCCGAGGAAGAGAAAGAGCTGGCCTATCGGATCAGTCAAGGGGATGTCGCTGCCCGGGACCAGATGGTTCGGGCCAACCTCCGCCTGGTGGTGAACATTGCCCGCAGCTACACGGGCAAGGGGCTCAGCCTCCAGGACCTGATCGAAGAAGGCAACCTGGGGCTGCTGCGGGCCGTCGAGGGGTTCGATCCCTCGATGAACACCCGCTTCAGCACGTATGCCAGCTACTGGATCAAGCAGTCGATCAAGCGGGCCCTGGTCAACACGGCCAAGACGATCCGCATCCCGGCGTACATGGTCGAGTTGTTGGCGAAATGGCGGCGGGCGACCAGCAAGCTCACCGACGAGTTGGGCCGGGCCCCCACCCACGAGGAAATCGCCCGCGCCTTGGGCGTGCCCAAGAAAAAGCTCGCCATCATCAAGAAGGCCATCCGCGTCTACAACGCAGCGCCGCAGTCCGAGCAGAACGACTCAGGCTGGTCGATTGAAGAAATGCTCATGGATGGCCGAGCCAAAACGCCGGACACCGAATTGGTGGAAACCGATGACCTCAAGCATGTCCTCGAACTGATCGCCAAAATGGACCCGCGCGAGGCCACGGTGCTGCGCATGCGCTTCGGCTTGGACGACGAGGAGCCGAAGACCCTGAAAGAGATTGGCGAACGGCTGGGCCTGACGCGCGAGCGGGTCCGTCAAATCGAGAGTGAAGCTTTGAGCAAGCTGAGCGAAAGCCTGACCGCAGAGTGAGCGTGGCCCACGGGTCGGGTCAGCGATGCCGCGCACGCATCGCGAGGTGCGGCGTCGGATTGCCGTTTTCCGGCAGCAGTTTGCAGCCAGACCCGCGGTGATCGGCACCCGGCGACTTCGGGTTCACCGATTGTTCAGGGCCGGGCTGAACGCTCCAATCGGCGCGTCTTCCCCATTCGCCGCCGCGCCGATTTGTTCTTTCACGTTCGCGGAGCACGGAGCGATCGCGAAACGGTCAATTTTCCCGCATGTGGAGCACGCGTCTCCCATCTTCGCGCTGGCGGGAGGCGTCCATCCCGCTTCGCCGCCGCACCCTCGATCCGCCGACACCTCGACCGACATCGGCGGTTTCCCCTTGACGCAGATGCTCCGGGAACGTAAGGTTCGCCGCCATTTCAAGCCAAACTGTCTGGACGCGTTGACTCAGGAAGGCGGACCATGCGCCACGGACAGGCGCTACTGCTGGTGCTGATCCTCTGGCTCGTGGGGTGCGCCGGCAGTCCCTCCAGGCGGTCCACGTCGTTGCTCGAGCGCTTGCGGCAGATCGGCGGTGGACCCACCGGGCCGGACGTGGTTCAACTGGACGTGGCCTTGCTCGAGCAACCACTCGGCGACCGCTACCTGAGCGAGCAGGTGTGGGAAACTGCCGACGAGCAGGTGGTGGCGCTGGAGCGGAGGGCGCAGTTGGAGGAAAATGGCTTCCGCGTCGGTCAGATTGGCGGGATCCTTCCCCCTCCGCTGCAAGGGCTGTTGTTGTCCGAGCGGAGTTGCATCAATCCGCGGCGGATTCGGCTGCATGCGGGCCGGCCCGCCACCTTGGTCCTCGGTCCGACTCAGCCGCGATGCCAGTTCCAGGTGTCGTGCGGCGGCGAGCGGCGGGACGTGGACTTGGACCAGGCGCAATGTCTTCTGGAGGTCGTGCCCCAGCTTGCCCCCGATGGCCGCGTCGGCCTGCACTGCACGCCGGTGGTCCGCCACGGGACAGCGACGCTGGTTCCCCGGCCGACGCCAGACCGGTCGGCGTGGCTGCTGGAGGAACAACGTCCCAGCGAACGATTTGCCGACCTGAGCTGGGAAGTGACGTTGACCCTCAATGAGTATGCTGTCATCGGGCCGCGCTTGGAAAAGCGAGGGAGTCTCGGCTACGTCAGCTTCACGGGGCTGGCTGCCCCCAGTCCGCTCCAGCGGGTCCTGGTCATTCGAACGACCCGCCTCGCTCCAGAGCCGATCGACGAGCCTGGGGAAACGCCTCCCTCCCCTTCGCCCCTCTCATCCCCTCCACTGGCCTTGCAGGCAGTCTGTACATTAGCTCGAGGCACCAGTCGATGACGACCGGGACTCGTTGCGGCTAGGGTGCGTGGCTGAGCGGCCGATCGCGATGGCACGTTCGTGGGTGGAACTGGACGGGGGCCTGGGCGAAGGGGGCGGGCAGATCCTGCGTACCGCTTTGACCTTGTCGCTGCTGACGGGACGCGGGTTCCACCTGACCAACATCCGGGCCGGCCGGGCCAAGCCGGGATTGCAACCCCAGCACCTGACGTGCGTGCATGCGGCGGCGGCCATCGCCCAGGGTAAGACCCAGGGCGCGGTGCTTGGGAGCAGTGAGCTGATCTTCGAGCCTGGGGCGATCCAGGCCGGAACATACCATTTTGCCGTCGGAACCGCGGGGGCGACGGGGCTGGTATTGCACACCGTCGCCTTGCCGTTGGCGTTGGGGGTGTCGACAGCGAGCGACGTGACCCTCAGCGGCGGTACCCACGTTCGCGCCAGTCCCAGCTTCCATTTCAACGACATCACTTGGCGGGCTTACCTCCAGGCGATGGGGGTCATGCTGCGTCAGCAGTTGGTTCGGCCGGGATTTTATCCGCGTGGTGGTGGGGTCGTGCGGGTGCGGATCGAGCCGAGCGTGGGGCTGCGGCCGTTGCAGCTGCGGGAGCGCGGGCCGATCCGGTCGGCGGGTGGGTTCAGTGCCGTGGCCGGGCTCCCGTCTTCCATTGCCCAGCGACAGGCGCGGCGGGCGGTCAACCGATTGCGGCAGGCGGGCCTGGAGGCCCACATCCGTGAGGAGACTTGGCCCAACGGTCCGGGGACCGTCCTGGCGATTCAGTTGGACACGGAGCCGGCGCCGACGTTGTTCGTCGGCTTGGGCGAGCGCGGCAAGCCAGCCGAGCGGGTCGCCGACGAGGCTGCCGACCAGGCGTTGGCCTATGCCCGCGCCGCGCCGGCGGCCGTCGATCCTTACAGTGCCGACCAGCTGGTGCTGCCCTTGGCTTTGGCCAACGGGCCGTCTTCCTTTACCGTGTCAGAGGTGACCAGTCACTTGCGTACCAATGTTGAAGTCGTTCGACGGTTTCTCGATCGAACGATTTGCTGCGAGGGCGATATTGGTCAACCTGGGGAAGTGGTGATCCCATGACCATGAGCGAGGTAGATCCTCGGGGCGACATGGAACTTTCGGTCGCCCTGATCGTTCCGTGCACGGAGGCGGAGGGACCGGGCCGGCGGTGGGCGTTGTGGTTCCAGGGGTGTCCGCTGCGCTGCCCGGGGTGCTGTAATCCCGAAATGCTGTCGTTTGCCGGCGGCCGCCGCCTGCCGGCGGCCGCCGCCATCGCCGGCTTCGAGCAGGCCCAGCGGGAGCACGGCATCGAAGGCATCACCTTGCTCGGCGGCGAGCCTTTGGCCCAGGCCCGCGGAGCGGCGATCCTGGCCCGAGCGGCCCGCCAGCGCGGCTTGTCGGTGATGGTGTTCACCGGCTACACGCTGGAACAGGCCCAACAACTCGGCGATCCCGCGGTGGCCGAATTGCTCGCCTGCACCGACATCCTGGTTGACGGCCCCTACCGCCAAGACCTTCCCGAACGGCAGCGACGCTGGATCGGTTCGGCCAATCAGCGGGTCTACTTCCTGACAGACCGCTACCGCGCCGACGATCCCTGCTGGCGCCGGCCCAACACCGTGGAAATCCGCTGGCGTCCGGGAGAATTGACAGTCAATGGTTTTCCCGTATCGACCCCCATGGGACCAAGCCGGCGGCGATGAACGTGGTGTCACGGTTCGAGGCAACGCTCTTGGAGATGCTCGGCAGCATCCTTGCGCGCAGGGACTGCTACCCTCTGGAGCGCTGGCCCCTGCGGACGACCGCCGTCCCGCGCCAGCTCAGCCGCTCCGCCGTTGACCTGATTAGGGACCGCTTGGCCAAAGGGTGCGTCCTTGCCCTGGCACGCGCTGGCGGCTGGCAGCGGGACTCCTTCCTCCGCGGAACGGAGCCGGTCCACGGACGACTCTGGGAGCGAACCCCGCCTACGGCGCTCGCGTTGCAGTTTACCAGCCGCAGCCTGGCTTTCCTCTTGTGGGTGGTGGGCGGGTGTCACGGAGATGATGCCAGGATTTTCGCTTGCCCGCCCAGTGCCGGCGACGGGGTACTCATTTACTTGACTTACGGCGCCCTGAGGGTGGTCCCCGCGATCGCCCAGCGCTTGCCCAAGTTTCCCGTGTTTCGCCACAATGCGCTGTGCCGACTGGCCTGGCCGGAAGACTTTGTTGGAGCACCGTTGCCCGACTTCGTGCCCTGGGCGCGCGATTCGAGGAGCCTTGTGCTCGAGGCGTTACAAGAGGAGCTGGCCCGACGCTGGGTTGCGATCGAGCGCGCCAAAAGTGACATCGGCGACTGGCGCCAGCTGCAACGGCTGGGAGACAGTCAGGACGAACTTCTGCGGGAGTTCCATCGGGCGTTGGACGCGGCCGGCCGATGGGACCTGGCGCGGTTCCTCCTGCGCGCAGCCCACCAGCTGATCCGCGGAGGGGTCACGGCCGACGATTGGGTCCGCTGCCTCAGCCAGGATGCGCCGCCGTCCTTGGCCGAGCGCCTGGCGGTCCGTTGGGCTGCTGCCGCCTTCTGGCGGCACCTGGGCCGGCTGGAAGAGTGGCAACGGGCCGCCCGCCTGGTCGGCTATTTGGATGAGGGGTACGCTGCCAGCCAATTGTGGAAAACGCTTTGGGAACAATATCAAGGGGACTCCATCGCTTCTTGCGCCCGCAGAGTGGTGCACGAGTTGTGCCCCTTGAGACCATCGCCCCAAGGAGGATAACCGTCGTGAGCCGTGGCTATCGCTTGCGCGTCCGTGAAAGTCTGACGCGCGTGACCCACGTCGGCGACCGGGCCGAACTGCAACTGGAGCTGCTGAACGTGCTGCCCGCGGAGCAGATGGCGGAGCTGCTCCGCGACGAATTGCTGCGACGCGGCTTCCGCCCGGATAAGGGCCAGCTGGTTCGCCAAAAGGACGACATCACCGTGAGCGCTGATCCGCTAACGGGACTGGTGCGTCTCGAAAGCCAAAAGGAGGTTCAGGCGACCGTAACGGCCCAAGAAGACGTAATCCTCCCTGCCAATGTCTCCGAAGACATCACGGTTACGAAGGCCAAAGAAGTGCTCCGGGTGAAAGTATTAGAGCCCAACTTGGACAAGCGGCTCGCTGAGACGGTTGCCGAAGCGCGTGCGTCGCTGGCCCGACAGCTGGAGGCCGAGCTAGTGAACCTGCGGCAGGAACTAGACCAAGCGGTGAACCGGGTGACGGCCGAAGCCCTCAAACGTCGCGCTGCTCAATTGGGCGCCATCAAGCACATTACCGAGGACCAGGCGAGCGGCTCCCTGACGATCGTGGTGGAGGTCTGATGGACACTCATGACGCTCGAGTTCCCTGACTGGGCGACGCTGCGCTTGGCCCTGACCAGTGGCTTGGTGCCGGCGCAGGTCAGCTTGGCCCCGTTATGCACGGGGCCGCTGGGAGAGCCCATCGTCGTAAAGCCGCTGACGGACATATCGGCGGCGACCTTAGAGCGGTTGCAGCCATTGGGCGTCGGGCTCCGGCCAGGACCCGACGTCAACCTCGCCGAGCGGCTGTGGTGCTGGCCGCAGCTCCTGCCGCTTGAGCGAATCGCGGAGATCCCGTCGCTCAGCGAGCGAACGGCGGTCTTGTTCGAGGTGGCGGACCCTCGGGACTTGGCAGCACTGTCTGAGGAGATGCTCCGCCTGGGGAATGACCGCCAAAGTTTCCGCCTGGTGCAGCTGGACGGCAGCGACCGGGCCCTGTTGCGGGTCGTCGGGCCGCCCTTCTATTCCGTCCTGCGGGCCCTCGACAATTCGCAGCAGCCGAACGCCGTCCGCGCTTACCGGGAACAGCGGCCGCGAGTCTGGGTCGAGCTGGGCTGGAGGCACAAACTGGCCGCTCTGCTGCAACCTCCCGACGGACAGATGGTGCTCATGCGGCCCCCCCGTCACTGGACGTTCCTCGACGATCGCCCCTTCGACTCTCTGTACGACGTTACCGATTTCCCGTTGCCGAACCCACAGTTGGAGGTAGCGGCCAGCGCCGCCATGCCGCGGTTGACCGTGCCGCTCCGCCTGGTTCCAGGCCATGCCGACGACCCGGCCGAGCTTTGGGTTCTCCCCGGCAGCGCTCGCGAGGCGGTCGAAGAGTTGCTCCGCCATGCCGATGACACGTTGGTGTCACGGCTGGCTTTCGCGGTGGGAGAGGCCGGGGGTGAAAGCTACATCCTGCTCCTGGCTCGGGCCGCGAAATCCCCGCCCGTTTTGGTCCTTCCGGGGGAAACATACCGGCGCTTTCCGGGATTGGCGCACCTGTTCGTGCCTTGCCGCCGAACCCTGCAACCCCCCCTGGAGCGCTCGGTGATTCAGCAACTGCTCGCCCCTCAAGCTGACATCATCGTCTGGCTGCAACCAGGGGCCGAAGGCCGTTTCACCCCCATGCGGCTGCCGGAGTCAGCGTTTCGGCCGCTCGCCGACTGGGTCGAATATGTCATTGACAGCGAGCACCGCGCCGTGGAGGCCTGGGTGCAAGCGGCGCGTTTCGAGTTTGAGTCGTTTGTATGTAACGAGCCAGCGTCATTGTGGAAGGAGCGGACGCGGCAGCCGCCGCGTCCGCCGGAGATGGCCTCGGCCGAGCCGGCCACCCCTGCGGCCCCGCCGCCGAGTCAACCTCCCGCGGCGGTCTCCCCCACTCCGGTCCTCCCTAGCGATTCGAGCGCGCGGCAAGCCACCCCCGACCTGACGGAGAGCGTGCCTGTCACTCCGAGCCAGGACGTCGCTCAGCAACTGGTGCGAGACTTGGAGCAGCGCTTTCGGGAGCTGAAAGGGCCCGAGGCTGAGGCCAGGCGCAGGGAACTTTGGCCGCAACTGGCTCGTCTGAACTCCCAGCTGGGCGACCGGGACCAAGCCGCGGTCTGTTGGCAGCATGGCCTCTGGGACCAGGCGTCGGTTCCGGAAGCTTGGGCGCGGCAATGGATGGAGTGCGAATGGGACAGGCCCCACCAGGCAATCACGCTCGGTGATGTCGACAAGGTCTTATCAGCTCCTCATCCCACCGCCGGTCAAGCGCGGTCGTTAGCAGCGTGGTTGCTCTGGACCTCCACGCTGCCGACCAAGCCCGACGCTGTGCTTTCGCGACTGGGGCAGATCGCCCATTTCCTGGAGCAGCGGGAGGAGCTTCTCGGGGTCCGGGCCGCCTGGCTGGCCTGGTCAGTCGTTGCCCAGCTGTCGGGTGGCGACACCTTGGCCCTGGCGCGGGCCCGCGACCGGCTCCTCGATCGCCTGCTGCACCACGGCTTGGACCTCTACCGCGATGTGCCTCTTTTCCTCCGCGTGGAACAGGTTGCCGAAACCGATGGCCTCCGGGCCATCGGCGAGCGGGCCCTCCAGTGGCACGCCGCGGCCTGCAACTGGATTTCCCCGGCAAACACCAACGACTCAAACAAACCCCGGTCGACGACTCTAGCATACGTGGACCTGATGTTCGCCTTTGGCATGGCCCGGCTTAGGGCACTGTCCGTGTGCGACGAACTGCTCGCGAGAGCACGGCAATGCCTCCTTCAGCAGCGAGACGGCGTCCACGGCTGGCTGCTCCAAGCCTTCGAGGAACGCATCGAACAGGTGCGCGCGGGCCGGCCTCATACCGTCCCCCTGAGCACCGGGTTGTTGCAACGGCTACCCCCTTACGCTCAATTCACGCGGCCGCAAGTCCGTTACGTCATCGATCGGGTGCGTGGCTTCTCTCGGATTCTGGAGCCACACAACCGCGTCTGCGCTTATCGTCGGTTTTTCCCGCCCGTCGACTCGCTTGAAGCCGATATCGTCGCGGCCCTCGAGCAGCCCACGGTCGATACGCGGATGGCGGCCTTCGAGCGGCTGTTGTCCGGCAATTCGCTCCAGGCGGGGCAGGCAACGGCACGCTGGCGGGTGCTGCGTGCCGCCCTCGAGGAGTTCTCGCAGCTGGGGGAGAGCCTGCTCCCGACGTTGGCGCGCGAAGTCCTGCGGCTGTTGCAAATCCTGCCGCGGCCAAGTGCCCCGGCAGACCTGGAGGAGCCTGCTTTTGTTCTCCACCGGGCCTTAGTCATGGCCGGCCATTTCGCCCGAACTGACCTGGTTCCGCAGTTGGTCGAGGCGCTGCTCAACCTGCTGGAGGGGCAGCGGACCAACGGCCCGAGTTGGCCGTTGGCGGCCGTGGCCCACGAGTGCCTTACCGAACTGGGTCGCCTGGGCCTTGGGGTCGAACAGAGGCAGTTGGCTCGGATGATCGAAGACATCGTCCTTGACGGACGGGACGTGGCCCAGCTGCGGCAGCGCTTTCCCACCAGCTGGCCAGCGGGGCTTGCCGCCCTCCTTCCCCTGGCCGGCGACCGCCTGGAGCAGGACCAGACCGCTGCCCTCCTCCGGGTGCTCGATCAGGCCCGCGAAGCCCTCTTCGACGGCAGCCTCGACCGCTACGTCTTCGACAAGGGAAAGTTGGCTTGCGCCTATGTCACGGCGGTCAGTCGGACGCCGCTGGACATTGCCCTGCCACGCCTCGACGAGTTTTTTCCCCGAATCGGTCGTCTGGTTTGCCCGTTGTCGACCGAGGACTTCTTCCCTCGCTTCCGTCTGGGAGTGGTGGAAGCGCTGGTCCTGGGCGCGCTCCGTGAGGAGTTTGTCCACGGGCCCGGCCTCCGCCGCTGGTTGGAAGAAGACGAATTCCGCGTTCGGCGACGCATTCAGCGTGACCTGGCGGTCGTCCTGGATCGCTGACTGCTCGATGCGGTCAAGCGGCTTCGCGCTAGGGGCCAGGCGTGCCGGTCTCCGCGCGGGCTGAGAGCAATCGCCGATGCTACCTGGGGCGCGGACGAGGCCGGCAGGCCCTTGCCGACGTGAGGGGTGAGGATTAACCTACGACACCAGAGCCGCTCCGCGTTCCCGACGTTCCCCGACGCTGCCAACACCCAGGTTCGCGCCCTCATGTCGCTGGAAGTTGCCCACGTATGCAAGGACTATCCGACCCGCAACGGGCCCCTGTCGGTCTTGCGCGACGTGTCGTTGCAGCTGCACCGCGGCGAGGCCGTGGCGATCATGGGGCCGTCCGGCTCCGGCAAGAGTACCTTGTTGCACATCCTGGGGACCCTCGACCGGCCGACTGCCGGCAGCGTCAAAATCGAGGGAAAAGACCCATTCTCCCTAGGGGAGCATGAGTTGGCGGACTTCCGCAGCCGGCACATCGGCTTCATTTTTCAGGACCACCACCTCCTGCCGCAATGTTCAGTCTTGGAGAACGTGCTGGTGCCGACTCTGGTGCGACGCGGCAACCGGGCCGAGGCCGAGGCTTGGGCCCGGCAACTGTTGGATCGCGTCGGCTTGAGCCAGCGGCTGAACCACCGGCCGGCGGAATTGTCCGGCGGAGAGCGGCAGCGCGTCGCCGTCGCCCGTGCCCTGGTGCAACACCCCGTCATCCTCTTGGCGGATGAACCCACCGGCAACCTGGACCGCCGCACCGCCCAGAGCGTCGCTCAGCTGTTGCTCGAGTTGCACCGCCAGGAACAAACGGTGCTCGTGGTTGTCACCCACAGCGCTGAATTGGCCCGCCAATTCCCGCAACGGCTGGAGATGGCCGACGGTACCCTCCAATCTCCGGAGGGACCAGCCCCATGACGTGGTCCCGCTTGGTCTGGCGCAGCCTGTGGTTTCATTGGCGCGGCAACCTGGCGGTCCTTCTGGGGGTGGCCGTCGGCACGGCCGTCCTGACCGGTGCCCTGCTGGTGGGCGACTCACTTCGAGGCAGCTTACGGGCGTTGGCAGACCAGCAGCTGGCCGACGTCGAGTATGCCGTGGTCGCCAGCCGTTTCTTCCGGGAAGCCTTGGCGGACGAGCTTGCGGCGGAGAGGGTCTGCCCGATACTGCTGCTGCGCGGGTCGGTCAGTGTCGGAAGTGCCCGGGGAAGCTCCGACGAAGTCCCTGGCCGCCGGGTCAACCGCGTCTCGATCCTCGGCATCGACCAACGCTTTTGGCCGATGGCGAATTGGCCGGTGACACCGCTGCCCCGGGCGGCGGAGCCGGCCTACCTTAACGCCACCTTGGCGCGACGCCTGCAAGTGGTTCCCGATGAGGAAATCACGTTGCACGTGCCGAAAACCGGGAGCGTGCCGCGGGAAACGCTCCTCGGCCGGCGCGACGTCAGCGAGGTCATGGAGCGAATCACGCTGACGGTCGAGGACTTGATCGGCGATGAGTACCCCGGGGCCGCTTTTCGCCTGCACCCTAGTCCCGAAGCGCCACTGAATGTTTTCGTGCCGCTGACGTTGCTGCAAGAAAAGCTGGGAATTCCCGGGAAAGTCAACGCCCTCTTGTTGGTGAGCGACCCGGCGTCGTCTGAGGCGCTCGACCTTCGCGGCCGGCTCACGTTGGAGGACTGGGGGCTGGAGCTTCGCACGGCCCAAAGTCGGGCGGATGCCCTCCTCGCCAAGTTTGACCGCCGGGGGGCCGGGGCCCTGCGGCGGCTCGACTGGCAAGGCCGGCTGGCGGAATCGATGGTTCGGCTGGCAGACACGAACGGCGATGGCATCCTGTCGCGGGAGGAGTTGCTGGGATACTTCGGCCGGCAGCGGGGATACCTCAGCCTGGAAAGTCGGCAAATGATCTTGGAGCCGGCGGTGGCCGCCGCCCTGGCGGCGGCCCACGAGGTGGGGTTGCGAGCGGCGCCAACGCTGGTTTATCTGGCCAACTCCATTTCCGACGGCTCCGCCGCGATTCCGTATTCGGTCGTTGCTGCCCTCGACCCGGCAGCACCGCCTCCGCTAGGCCCGTTCCTCCCCGAGGGCCGGCGACAGCTGCGGGACGACGAAATCCTGCTGGTCGATTGGCCCGAATCTCCCCTGCGGGCCGAGCCCGGCGCGACCATCACCCTTGCCTATTTCCCTCCGGAGCAGCACGGCCGGTTCGAGGAACGGACGGCCCGATTCCGCTTGGCCGGCCGACTGCCGCTGGCAGGCGTGGCCCTTGACCCGGACCTGACGCCGGAGTTTCCCGGCATCACGGACAAGCTGACCCTGGCCGCCTGGGACCCGCCTTTTCCCTTCGACGGCAAGCGTGTCCGCCGGCCGGATGAGGATTATTGGAAGGAATACCGCACCACGCCGAAAGCCTACGTGACGCTGCGGGCGGGGCAGGCCCTCTGGGGCAGCCGGTTCGGCAACCTCACCTCGATCCGGCTGGCTCCGCCGGAGCCGGCCGGCGCCAGGGCCGCGGATTGGGCACGGCGCTTTGAGGAGGCGCTGTTGCGTCGGCTTTCGCCCGAGGATGGCGGTTTTGTCTTGGAACCAATAAGCCAACGGGCCGCGGAGGCCAGTGTGGGCGGCACCGATTTTGGCGGCCTCTTTCTTGGCTTTAGCTCCTTTCTGATCGTCTCCGCGCTGCTGTTGGTAGGCCTGCTCATGCGGCTCAACCTCGACCGCCGGGCCGAGGAGATCGGGGCGCTTCTGGCGATGGGCTATCGCCGGACCGCGGTGCGCCGCCTGTGGTTGGCCGAGGGGGCGCTCTTGGCCGTCGGAGGTAGTGGGTTGGGCTTGGTCGGTGCGGTAGGCTACGCCTACCTCATGCTCGAGTATCTGCTGGCCAGCTGGCCCGGTACGCTGGCAGCATCGTTCCTTCGGCTGCACGTGCCGGTGCTGACGTTGGGCATCGGGTTCGGTGCCGGGCTCCTGATGAGCATTCTGACCATTGCCTGGGCGACCCGGCTCCTGGGTCGCGTCCCGCCGCGGGCGCTGCTGGCGGGGGAGACGACGGCGTCGGCGGGGCTAGGCCGGCCGGCGGGGTGGCCGAGTCGATGTCTGGCGTGGGGCGCCTCGATGATCGGGCTGGCGTTGCTGCTCGGCGGTGGATGGTTCGTCGCGCAGCACGAGCTTCAGGCATTGACGTTCTTCGGCGGTGGGGCCTTGGTGCTGGTTGGGGCCTTGGCGTGGGTCTGGATCGGCTTGCACCACGACGCCGGGGCGCTCCGCAGCCTTGCCGGCCTGGGCGTCAGC
>JANWYO010000005.1 GCA_025055215.1 Gemmataceae bacterium | reverse complement strand
TTTGGCCACCCTCCGCCGGCGGCGTGGGGGGCGTGGTGCGGGCCGCCCGCCGGTCGGTGGGGCGGGCCGGGGTCCCCGCGCCCCCCCCCACGCCTCCGCCCTGGGCCTCCTGCCACAGTCGGTCCGCTTCCCGGAACAACGCGCCGTACCGCTCCGCCACGTCCCGCAGCGACGCCGGCGGCTCGGCAAATGCCCGGGCCACCAGCGGATGAATCGGCTTGGACCGATCGGCGTTGGCAAACACCCGGGCGGCAATGGCCGCCGCCCGGGACGCAAACTCCTTTTGCGGCAACGAAGCAAACTCATGCCACGGCGCAAAAATCGGATCGTGCCGCTTCTGCGATTGCCCCAAGTACGCATCCCAACGCCGAATCACCTGCGGGTGCAGGTCGTTCGCCGTCAAGGCCACGTACTCTTCCTCCCCCGGCAGCCGGTGAGCGTCGCGGACGGCCAGCAGATAGTCCGCCGTCTGTCGGCGAAACCGGGCTTGCACCTCGGCGTGTTGCTCCTGGAGAAACTTGTTCAGCCGATCCTGGCGGACCCGCAATTCCTTCTCAAACGCCCGATACTCGGCTGACTCCTCCGGCCGAACGAGCAGCGGCAACTCCGTCGGCTCTACCGAGCTGTCGAAAACACCGTGCAGCGAGTAGTAATCCTGGATCGGGATCGGGTCGAACTTGTGGTCGTGGCAGCGGGCACAGGTGATCGTCAAGCCGAGAAGCCCCCGCCCGATGACGTCCAGGCGGTCGTCGATGATGTCGTGCTTGTTGTTCAAGAACCGCCGACCGAGAGTGAGGAACCCCATCGCGGCCAACGGGCGCGGGTCGTCGCCCAACGGCAGGCGGTCAGCCGCCAGCTGGTGGACGATAAACTGGTCGTAAGGCAGATCGTCGTTGAACGCCTGGATGACATAGTCCCGATAGGTGTAGGCGTAAGGATAACGCCGCTCTTCCATGAAGACGTAACCCTTGGTGTCGGCATAGCGGGCGACGTCCAGCCAGTGCCGGCCCCAGCGCTCGCCATAGTGCGGCGAGGCGAGCAAACGATCGACCGCCTTTTCGTACCAGACCTCGGAGTCATCGCGGAGCGCTTCCTCGATCTCGGCAACGCTCGGTGGTAGACCGATGAGGTCGAACGACAGCCGCCGCAGGAGTGTGCGGCGGTCGGCAGGAGCGGCCGGCTTCAGCCCGCGTTTGTCCAACTCCGCCAGCACAAAGGCATCAACGGGGTTGCGGATCCACTCGGGTCGGCCGACCCGCGGCACCGCCGGCTTGCGGACCGGCTGAAAGGCCCAATGGCTTTGGGCCAGGTCCAAAAGCGACACCCCGGCCGGTGCAGGCGACGCGGCCCCCCACGGCGCCCCGCGGCGCACCCACTCCGTCAACGCCGCAATGGCCTCGGCGGGGAGTTTCGGGCCGTCCGCCGGCATGGCAACCCCACCCTCGTGGCGGACGGCGAGGACCAATCGGCTTTCCTCCGGCCGGCCCGGGACCACCACCGGACCGCGGTCGCTCCCTTTGCGCAGGCCTGCGGCGGTGTCCAGCCGCAGGCCCGCTTCTTGCTTCTTCGGCCCGTGACACCGCAGACAGTGCTCCGCCAAAATCGGCCGCACGGACCGCTCAAAAAACTCCGCGGCCGCCTCGTCGCCGGGGGCCGCCACCCCCGGCCTCGAAAGAACGAGCACGGCGGCCAGCCCGAACATGCTCCAACTTACCTTCGTCGGTTTCATCCCCATGACCGTGACGAACCTCTGCCCTTCCAACCTGGCACGCAGCCGCCCCGTCCCGCTTGGTCGATGCCAGCACCGGCCTACTTCTGCACGCCCGTCCGCTGTTTGGCCTTCACTTGCACCTTCAGCTGCACACTGCCAATCTGGATGATGTCATCCGCTTTCAGCGGATGACGTTGGTTCGGCGGAAGTTTCACCCGGTTGACGAACGTGCCGAAGGAGGTGCCCAGGTCTTCGATCGCCAGGCTGTGGTTCTCAAAATAGATGCAGGCATGGCGATTGGCAGCGAATACTTGTCCGGGTCGTTCTTGCTCGTCCATGTTGACGTCCACCGGCTCTTCGCCGGTCCGCCCGAGAAACGTTTGCCCGGGGTTGATCCCATAGGTCTTGCCCACCCGCATGCCCCGGATGACGGCGAGCTTGCACTTGGCACCTTCGGGCACCGGCGCGGCGTCTGCACTCGACATGGCAGGCTCCTTTCGCGGTTGGCACGCTTGACCGCCCCGGACTTCGCGGCGGAAGGCGGTCGCTTCCCACTTACTCATGGTAAGCCGGCAAACGAGCCGGGGCAAAACGATTCGCTGGCGACCGGCCGACGGTCCAACCCCGACCGCCGGTCCCAGGCCTGCCTCGCCCGGCCCCGAGGCCGGTCAAGGCCCTCTGCTCACCTGTGTTCGTAAAGCTGCCGCCACGGCCTGGACAACGGCGTCCCAGTCCCCGTGCCGCGGCTGGCGGAACAGCCGCATCGAAGGGTACCACGGGCTGTCGTCCCGGCCTAGAAGCCAGCGCCAATCAGGCACAAAGGGCAGCAGCACCCACACGGGGACGCCGAGGGCGCCGGCCAAATGCGCCGGGGCAGTATCGACACTGATGAGCAGGTCGAGTTGCTGGACGACGGCGGCGGTATCGGCCAGGTCGGTCACATGCGATCCCAGATCGACGATGGCGGCGGCGAAGCTCGCCGCCGCCAGTTGCTCGGCGCCGTGTCCTTTTTGCAGGCTGAACCAGCAAACCCCGTCCAGGTCCAGCAACGGGGCCAATCGCTCCAAGGGAAGCGAGCGGAGTCGGTCGCGGGCATGGGTCGGCCGCCCCTGCCAGACCAGACCGACGCGAAAACCTGGAACGTCGAGGCGTGGCCGCCAATACCGCACAAGCTCGGGGCTGACGGATAGATACGGCACCTCGGCCGGGACATTGTCCAGGCGCGTGCCAAACAGCCGCGGCAGGCTCAGCAACGGACAATGCACGTCGAATGGTGGGGTCGGCCCGCCGGTCAGTGCCAGGGCATCGACGCCCGGGACGCGCTCGAACAACCTCCGGAGCGAGGGGGGCGCCAGGACGACGACTCGTCCCCCCCGGGCCTTCACGAGCGGGGCGTAGCGGATGAATTGGATCATGTCGCCCAGGCCCTGCTCCGCGTGCAGCAGGATGGTTCGCCCCTCCAGGGGCGAACCATCCCAGACCGGCTGCGGGTAGGTCATCGTCGGCAACTCGCGGCAGCGGGTTCGCCATTGATATTCCTCCCACCCCCGAGCCCAATCCCCCAACAGCAGCAGCGTCAGCGACAGGTTCCAGTGCGCCCGCGCATAATCCGGTTGCAGGCGGATCGCCTCTTCGAAATGACCCACCGCCTCGTGCGGTTGCCCCAGCTCCGTCAAGGCCAGACCCAGGTTGTTGTGAATCAGGGCATTCTCGGGTTGCAGGGCCACCGCCTGGCGATAGGCCGCGACCGCCTGGTCTGGTCGGCCCAGCCGGTCGAACATGGTTCCGAGGTTGTAATGGGCATCGGCAAAGGCCGGGTTGGCTTGAATCGCCCGATGGCAACAGAGGACCGCTTCCTCCAACCGACCTTGGGCCCCGAGAAACGAGGCGTAATTCGACCAGAAAACGGGGTGGCGCGGCATCAGCTGCAAGGATTTCTGGAAGCACTCCAAGGCGAGCTGAGGCCGCCGCGTCTGGTAGGCCAGCAATCCCAGATAGTGCCAAGCCTCAGCGTGTTGCGGCATCGCCTCAAGGATTTGGCGATAGGCTTGCTCCGCTCCGGTGACGTTACCCGCCTGGTGCTGGCTGAGTCCCCAAGTCAGTAGCTCCGTCACCGTCGGCATGGGCTGCGCTCGATCCGGGCCGAAGGGAGTCCGCACCCGACCGGTGGCCACGCCGGCCGGTCCCTGCCCGCCGGTGTCGCGCTCGTCAAGGCTCGCCATCAGCCAGCCAGACGACTTGGGGTGTTCGCTGGCCCGTTTTCAGGCCGCTGGCTCGGGCCAGCGGCCGCCGCAGTCGATACCGGTCCCAGACATCCGCCGGCCCCGGCAGGCTCATGCCGGGAATGCTCAGGCGGTGCTTCCGTGCCAGCTCAACCAAGGTCTGGGGATATTCGGGCCACTTGCCTTCGGCCTCCTGCAACCGGTCGCGTTCCTCGCGCGACAGCCGGGGGTATAACTCCTTCTCAATAAACGTCTGGATGGCCGGCGAAAACTCCGCCGGGTGCGACGGGGTCATGACGCGCGGCAGGCGGTAGACCGGCTTCTTGGGCTCCGCTTTTTTCTGGGCCAGATCCAGCACCATCAAACCGAACTCGGGCCAGCGCCCCTCCAACTGCTTCAGGAGCCGTTCCGTGGCGGAACCCTTGGTCAGGCGCAAACGCTTCTGGACGTCTTCAGGAAGGTCGGCGATCCGCGTGTAGCCGATCGGCCCGGGGATGACGACGGGGTGCTGGTCGACCAGCTCGACCAAGGTGCGGGGGAATTGGGGCCAACGTCCCTGAGCGGCCTGGAGGCGCCGCCATTGCTCGTCGCTCAGCATGGGTCGGAGCGTCTTCTCCACGAAATCCTGGACATCCGCCGGGAGGTCTTTCAGGCTGGTGGGGAGCTTTTCGTTGCTTTGCAGCTCCTTCCAGAAGCGCGTGACCAGGAGCGCCTCTTCGCGCCGCTGCCGATCCTCGCGTCGCAGCTGCTCTAACAAAGCGGCGCGTTCCTTCTCCGGGGCCTTTTCCAGCCGCTCCCGGTCGGCGCGGGGCAGGCGCTCATACCAAGCCCGGTCGCGAAGCTCCCGGATGAGGGCCAGCCGCTCGGACGCGGACGCGGCCGCTTCGACCCGCTGGCGATCGACAGCCGGCAGACGATGCAGCCAGTTGACGTAGCGCTTGAGCACCTCCAGAAGGTGGGCCCGTGTTTGCGGGTCTTGCAGCTGCAAGTCCCGGTCGAGCTGGCGGAGCCGGTCGCGCTGCTCGGCGGTCAGTTGCCGAAAGAAGGCGTAATGGCGCTGGATTCGGGCCCACTGCTCGGGGTCGTG
>JANWYO010000338.1 GCA_025055215.1 Gemmataceae bacterium | reverse complement strand
CGCGACGCCGGCGAGGTCGCCGGCGTCGGCCGACTCGGGGTCCACGTTCGCCCTGACCTGCCTGCTGAGCTTACCATCCATGCCCTGATCGACTTTTCAACCCCCGAAGGGACGATGGCCGTCGTGCCAATCTGCATGCAGCGAGGCATCCCCCTGGTGGTGGCCACGACCGGGCATTCCCTGGCCCAGCGGCAGGAGATAGAAGCTGCCGCTCATCAGACGGCGGTGCTGATCGCCCCCAACATGAGCTTGGCGGTCAACGTGCTGATGCGGCTGGTCCGCCAAGCCGCCGAGTTGCTGCGGGGCCACGGCTTTGATGTCGAGATCGTCGAGCGGCATCACCGCTTCAAGAAGGATTCGCCCAGCGGCACGGCGCTGCACCTGGCGCGGATCGTTCAACAGACGATGGGGCAAAGCCAGCTGCGGCATGGCCGCGAAGGCTTGGTGGGCGAACGTCCGAGTCACGAGATTGGCATCCATGCCGTGCGGGTCGGAGACAACGTCGGAGAGCATACGGTCATTTTCAGCACCCTGGGCGAGACGCTGGAACTGATGCATCGGGCCCATTCCCGCGACTGCTATGCTCGCGGGGCCTTGCAGGCGGCCAAGTTTGTCGCCGGTAAGCCACCGGGGCGGTACTCGATGGAAGACGTGCTGGGTTGGCGCTAGGGGCGGAGGAACAGCGAACACCGGTCCGGCGGCGTCCCGAACGGGACGCCGCCGGACTCGCCGCGGCGTTGTGCTCAGCCCGGGTCGTTCAACGCGGCGGCGCCTCGTCTTCGTCCTCTTCGCCGTACACGTAGCCACACGCCCGGCAGACCAGCACCTGGTGGCACTCCGGGCAGATGACCTCCATGTCCGGCTGATAGGCGCTGAGATGCGTCTGACCTTGCCGGGGGTGGAAGGGTTTGTGGCACGCCTTGCAGACGAGCGGTTGCTCGCAGAAGCTGCACTTCATTAACGCCGCCTTTCTGGCCCGGCTGGGGCGTTCGCCACAGGGTGGTCCGCTATCGCGCCGGTACGACGGCGATCGAGCCGGTCTCGGAAATGTACACCAGGTTGCCGTTGTTGTCGTCGCGGAAAACTTCGACGCCGTATTTGGGCGTCTTCTCATCGAAGTCCTTTTGCCCACCCTTGCGGACCCGCAGGTCCAGCCCATGCAGCCAGGTGGGCGACTTGGGCGTCACCGTCTGGGCGTGGACCAGGGGGAGTTGCTGGGCCACCACCCAACCGAGAAGGAAGCACACGAGCCCGACCAAGGCCACTTGCACACGTCGCGACATGTCTTGCCTCGCTGAGGATCACTCAGGTACCACGGCGGCGTCGGCGACCTCGCCGACAGCGGCGGTGGCCGCACCCCGCGGCCACCGCCGCTTCGCCAGAAATCCCACGAGACAATATAGACGAGTGGCCTTGAACCTGCTAACCCGAGTGCAAGCCGCGGCTGCAGTTTGCCGTCCGCCGGCAGCGCCCGCCAGGCCGGCTGGGCCGGGCCCACGGGTGCGGGCGAGGACCAGCGCGTAGCAACGCATCGGGCTTTCAAGAACCAGCGGCGGGGGGCGACGTGGCCCGCCGAAGGTGGAAAACGAGTTGCAACCGCTGCCGGTTATGATAAGTTCACCATCGGTCGCCAACAAATCGCTGCGGACGTCCGAAGGAGACAGCCACGCATGAGCACGCCGCAAGTGACGGCCGGCCCCAAGCCGACGCCGCGGGAAGCTGCCCCGCCGGGACCGTCGTTTTTCCGCCAATTGGTGGCGGACTTGAACGTCGACGTGCGGCAGATTCAC
>JANWYO010000344.1 GCA_025055215.1 Gemmataceae bacterium | reverse complement strand
CCCCCAGGGGCTGGGTCGGGGCTGTCTCAGCGGCCCTGTAAGGTGCGGCTGCCCCCCACGCCGCCGCCGACGCTGGCACCGCGGAGGCTGCCGCCGGCCCCGCCGGCGGCAGCGCCGGCCCAAAGCCAACCGCTGCCGTCGGCTGTCACCGTGGCACCCATCGCGGCACCCACGCCGCTGCCGACTGCCACCAGCCGCAGCCAACGCCAGCGTCGTCGCGCCTGCCGACGCTCCGCTTCCTGCCGCGCCTTCCAGACCTCCACGGCGCTGGGCCGCGGCACGGCGAACGCGGCAAACGGCTCATCGACATCGCCATCGGCCATCGGCCCACTCCCGGGTCGGCGGGTCAAACGAACTTGGTGATCCCCGGCATGGCCACCGGCGGCACCGGCAACGGCCCGAACTCATATTTCGGCGGCGTCAGGTCTTCCTTGGAGTTCAGCGCCATCTCCCAGGTGATGACCTGCCCGGTGTACGTCGCCATCCGCCCCATGATGGCCATGAGCGTGCTCTTGGCCATCCACTCGCCGTTGTTGATCGGCTTGTTCGAGCGGATGCTGGCAAACAACTCGTTCTGCTCGTTTTGATACATGTTGTCGCCCCGGCTCTTCGCGGCAGGATACTGCCAGGGCCGCTCACCACTGATCTTGTGCTTCATCACCTCGCAGACGCCCCTGGTGCCCATCACATGGTCGGAGACGTCGATGGCGCACCCGTTCTGCTGCCGACAGCAACTGAAGCACTTGACGCCGTTGGCGTATTCGTAAACGACCGCGTGGTGGTCGAAGATGTGGCCGTAGCGGGGATCGGTGCGGACCTGTCGGCCGCCAACGCCCACGGCCTTGACCGGGTACTGGTCCTGCATGGCCCAGGCCATTTTGTCGAGGCTGTGGACGTGCTGCTCGACGTTGAAATCGCCGGACAGCCAGGTGAAGTAGAGCCAGTTGCGCAGTTGCCATTCCATGTCCGACCAGCCGGGCTGGCGTTCCTTCGACCACAGGCCGTGGGTGTTGTAGGTGCATTGCAGGGCGACGATGTCGCCGATGGCGCCGTCATGGATGCGGCGGAAGGTTTCGCGCATCCCGGTGTGGTAGCGCCAGCAGAGGCCCGCCACGATGGACAGGCCTTTGGCCTTGGCCTCGGCGACCGACGCCAGCACGGAACGAACGCCGGGAGCATCGACGGCACACGGTTTCTCGGCGAAGATGTGTTTGCCGGCGGCCACGGCGGCCTTGATGTGCGCTGGCCGGAAATGCGGCGGCGTGGCCAGGAGCACGACATCGACGCCGCTGGCGATGACATGCTTGTAGGCATCGAAGCCGGTAAAACAGCGGTCCGGCGTGACCTCCACGCGGCGGGCGATGCTCTCGTCTTCGTTCCGCAGCGTCCGCAGGCTCGATTCCAGGCGGTCGGCGAACATGTCGCCCATAGCCACCAGGCGGACACCCGGGTCGGCGTGCAGGGCCTGGACGGCGGCGCCGGTGCCTCGGCCGCCGCAGCCGATCAGGCCGACGCGGATGATGTCGCTGCCGGCGGCGTGCACGCCGGCCGGCGCCCAGGCCGAGGCCAACGCCGCCCCGGTCAGTGCCGTCGTCGAGCGAAGGAAGTCTCGGCGAGTCGTTCGGAGGGAGGGAGCTTGCTGTGACACGGCGAGATTCTCCTCAAGGAGGGCAGGTAAGGAACCAACGCCCCTAGTCTACCGACAGTTGGATCGGAGAGAAAGGGCCTTGACGGGGCTGAGTGTCCCCTGGATTAACGGCAGATGCACCCCACGGGATCGGCGAGCGGTCAGGCCACGACGCAGTTTCGGCCTTGATGCTTGGCGGCGTAGAGCCGGCGGTCAGCCTGGTCGATCAGCTCGCTGGTGGTCAGCCACTCGTGGCCGGTCAGGGAGGTAACGCCCACGCTGATGGTCACGGGGATCAGGGTATCGCCATAGCGGAAGGGTTGGCTTGCCACCCGGCAGCGTAGCCGTTCGGCAATCTCGCGGGCGCCCGCAGCGTCGGTTTCCGGGAGGACGACGGCGAATTCCTCACCCCCAGTGCGCGCCAGGAGGTCTTCCTGCCGGATGTCTTTCTTGACCCGCGCCGCCAATTCGCGGAGGACGGCGTCTCCTGCCAGATGGCCGTATTGGTCGTTCAGGCTCTTGAAGTGGTCGATGTCAAACATCAAAAGCGACAACGGCCGGCCGTAGCGGGTGGCACACGCGAGCGACCGACCCAGAAACTCCAAAAAATACCGGCGATTGTAGGTGTCGGTCAGTGCGTCGATGATGGTCAGGCGGTAGATTTCCTCGTGATACTCCGCCTCAACGTTGCCACCAGCCAGGAATCGGAAGATGGTGCTCCCAATGTGCAGGTAGTCACCGTCCTTCAGGGGACAGAAGGTCACTCGGGCATGGTTGACGTGAGTGCCATTCGTACTTTGCAGGTCGGTGATACTGTAGCCATCCGGGGTGGGGATGATCTGCGCGTGCCGGCGCGAAACGGCTTCATCATCGACGTAAATATCGCACTCCGTGGGATCGCGCCCCAGGATGACGGGCTTATCTCCCAGGGTGTACCGCGTCCCCATCGTCGGGCCGGTGGGGTAGATATGCACCAGGCACGCCGAGCGCAGCTTCGCTTCGCCCACCGTCCGGTTGGACGTGATCAGGACTTTCGTTTCCTCGTGCGGCATATCGGACTCGCGACGGAAGCCGAAAATGCCTTGTGCCGCTCCGGGCCGTGGATGCGCCTTCTGTCTCAAGCATAGTATCTTAGCGAAGGGTCTGCAAAAAATCACGCAAGACGATTTCCTGGTATGAGTTTTTCCTGAGGGAGCCCCCCAACGTCAGGCGCCGGCGCCGATGGCCGGACAGGCGAACGTCGGGTGCGACGGACAACAAAAAGCCGACGCAAAGGCCGCTCGCACAGTGCGCTTGGCGCCGATGCGACCCCGCTGGTGGAGGTCAGAATTTAAGGCTGGGGGGTAATGCTGGTGAAACCTTTGATTCGGCCGGCGGGCTTGACCAGATCGACCAAGACCGGGTCACGGGTGATCGCTTCGGTGACGTTACCCGCCAAGTCGCGGACGATCAGGCGGAGATAAACCCGGGCCGGGAGGTTCAGCGGGAGCTGCCAGTGGAATCGTCCGGCGTTGGTCATTTGCGCCGTGCCGATGAGGTTCCAGGGGCCTTGGGCCTGCTCCGCCCACTGGAGCGTGATGGGGTTGGGGGCGAGGTTGCGGTCGCTGGCCGACCAGGTGAGCAACAGCGTATCGCGGCGCTGCGGATCGACGATCGGCTCACGCAACTGAGCGGTCGGGGCCGTCGTGTCCAGTTCGACGCGCACCTCGGGGAGGTCGCCCGGCTGCGGCGGGCCATCACTGAGGCCAGCCCCGCTCTTGAAGACAAGCCGCAGGCCATAAATCCCCTCCCCGGGCAGCTCGACCATGATCGGCGATTGCAAGTCGGGGTCTTCACCGAGGAGCCGCCAAGTCTGGCCGTTGTCCTGCGTCACCCAGAGTTCGACGGCGCTGAGCTTGGACGGTCCCTCGCGGATGACCTCGTACTCGAGGGCGAACTGTTTTTTGTTGATGAGCTGCAACGGAGGCAGCTGACCGGCGGGTGTCGGCGGCGGCGGATTGCTGCCGCTGGGCGTCAGGCTGGTGGTGCTTGGCCCCGCGGCGGCGATCACACGGGCCGATTCGCCAAAGTTGGGTTCGGCCGACGGATAAGGCGCCGGCGGATAGGGCGGCGGGTACGCGGGCCGCGGCGGTGGTTGATACTGGGTGACATGATCGGCGCCGGGATACGAGGCTGGCAGCGGCATCGGCGAGGCGGCCGGCGTCGCGGGGGCTGGGGGGAAGGTGGGCGGCGGGGCCGCCACTACCGGCACCGCCGCCAAGTCCCGCGTCGCCACCGTCTGGTTCCCGGCATAATCCTGCACCTGCATCCGCAAGTGTAACGCCGCACTCCCCGAATACCGGAAGCGCGTCTGCCCGGTCATCACCGGCGACACCAGGGCACTGAAGCCCGGCGTCCCCTCCGGCATCTCCGCCGGGCGGTATTCCAGCTTCAATGTGCTCAGGTCCGCGTGGTCATCCTGCACCTCCCAGGCCACAACCACCTCGTCCCCCTGCCGCTCTGCCGTCACAATCCGCAATACCGGCCGAAGCGTATCGACCACTACCTTCTGCGCCGGCGGCACCTTATAGATGTCCGGCGGCTGTCGTTCACCCCGGACATCAATCACCACGACGTTGAACCAATAGGTTCCGTCGGCGGGCGCGTGAAACGAAAACGCCTCCTTGTCGGGCGTGGCCGACGCTACCTGGTTCCAAGTGGCCCCCTGGTCGGTGGAAGCGTACAGCAGCAATTCCCGCATCTCCGCGCGGCGAGCCGGGTCGGTCTGGATGGGGATTTTGAAATCGCGGCGGTTGATGTAAGCCACGTCACCTGGGGGTGCGCTGGGACCGAGCAGCATCCATATCGTGAGTGCCAGGGTTTCGGGGCCCATCCGTCCGTCCTCCCCCATGCCGCCCGTGAACCGAGGAAAGCCCGGCCGGAGCAGTCTGTTGGGACGTGCGGTCCGCTCCGCGCACGGCGACGGCAAAGCGACCAGAATAGAAGGCTTGCCGATTGTATCGGCCATTCCGGCGTCGGACTTGAGCCGAAAGGTTGATTTTTTCGAAAAGATTCAAGGCGGCGGGGACGGGCCGCCCCCGCCGCCTTGGGCCGCCGCCCCGGCGATGACGCGATGTTCGTGTTGCCTCCTCAGGAGGATCACGGGTCGTACCTCATCAGGATCTCCTCCCTGGGCACGCCCGCCAGGGCCTCAAACCCACCGGCGAGCACGGCGTCCGCCAGTTGGCCCACGTCGCGGAAATAACGGTCGGAAGGCCGCTCCCCGGTCAGCTTGCGGCGGAGGTCTTGGCACAGGATGTCGGCCGCCATCTGCGCCGTTTGGCTCTGCTGCCGCGCCCCCCACAACGCCGTCACCAGCATCACCACCGTGTCTTGAAGCCGTTGCGACAGTTCCGCCATGCGGCATTGACGGTCCGCCAGCCGCAGCTGGTGCTTCCGCATGGTCGCGCTCAACTCCCAGGGCGCGACCCGGAATTGCTCCAAGGCAACGTCCACATGCTCCGCCAGCTTCGGCGGGAGCTTTGGCCGCGGGGTTCGTGCCCGGACCCAGGGGTGGTTGCCGACCGACCAGCGCGTGTAGTCCAGCAATTCCCGCCGTAGTTTCCAGAGGTGCAGCGGATTGGCGGGCTGAAAAGTTTGAAGCTGCTCCCGCTGGACCGCCTTGCCGATCGGCTCGAAAAACGCCTTACCGTGCTCCTTGACCAGCGACTTAAAGAACGCCAGCCCCAGCATTTCGCCTTCACCTTCGTAGATGCACGGCGCCAGGAAGTCATGCACGTTGTCGCCGAACAAATGCCCGTGCAGGAACGACCGCCCGCCGTGGGTCTTCATGAACAGTTCAATGGCGGCCTCCTTCTGGGCTTCGCTGCCGAAGATCTTGGCGACGATGCACTCCAGCTCGCCGCGATACCCCTCGTCGATCAGCCAGGAAGTCCAAGCCACCAGGGCGTCGGCACCGGCGATCAGGGCCGCTAGCCGGGCAATGCGCCGCTTGACCAACTCCCGGGTGGCGATGGGTTGGCCGTAGGTGCGGCGGAACTCGGCCCAGGGAAGCATGTTGGCCAACATGACCCGCATCGACCCGGCCGCGGTAGCACACAGCGACACCCGTCCCAGGTTCAGGCCGTGGTAGGCGATCGTCAGCCCGTCCCCCACGGGTGGGGTCAGCAGGTTGGCTTTGGGCACGCGAAAACCGCGGAACCGCAGCCCGTGGTTCCAGGCATGACGCAACGCGTACAGCCCATAGCGAACGAGTTGGAACTCCTCCGTTTCCTGGGGCGGCAACTCCGCGATCAGCACCGCCGGCTTGCTGTCGATCAGCACCACGAGGCCGATGGTCCGTCCAGGAATGGCATTGGTGATGAACAGCTTTTCGCCGGTCACCTCGTAGGTGTCGCCGCGCAGGACGGCGGTAGTGCGCAAGGCCGTCAGGTCAGAGCCGGCCCCCGGTTCGGTGAGGGCGAAGGCGGACAGCGCCTGGCCGCTGGCCAGGCGCGGCAGGAAGCGCGCCTTCTGCTCCGGCGTGCCGAAGGTTCGCACCGGATCGACCGCCCCAATGCAGCCATGTACCGACGCCAGACCCGCCACCATCGGGTCGAGGACGGCCATGCGCGTCAGGAAGTCGGCAAAGCGGGCAAAGGGAGCGCCTTGACCGCCGTAGCGAGGATCGATCAGCAGGCCCCAATAGCCGGCGCCTGCCAGCTCCGCGAAGACCTCGGGATGGAGCTTGCCCGTGGCTGGGTCAAGGAGGCTGCGCGCGTCGCGGCGGCGGCGAACGACCTCCAGCGACCGGCTCATGGCCGCGTCGCACGCCGCCTCGGCCGGCAACGGCGGCGGCTGGAACAACTCCAGAGGCACCTGCCGGTCCCAGACCGCGCGATGAACCGGACTCTGCGCCGTTTGATAACGCCGCTGAAACAGTGCCTCGACCTGCTCGTCGGCCCGGTCCACCGCTCCGGTGCGCCGCACTTCCTCCTCAGTCTTGCCGCCGAGCCGCAAGGCCGCTTCGGCAAAGCTCGTGCTCCGATCCGTTTCCGCGGGTGAACTCATGGCCGCCTCCAGGGAAGACAGGAATGCACCCATTGTAGCGGCACGCCCGCGGGAGCGGGAGTCAGCGTTGGCTCCATGTGTACGCGCCGGCGAGGCGAAAGAAGAGGCGCAACCCTCGCGGGACCCCCTGGCTTGTCCGGGCCGATGGCGTAAGCTCCCGTGGGCTCGAAAGCACTCATCGAGACGCGGACACCAGGCCGACCGCCAAGCCAGGGCTTACCGCCAGCATGGTCGGCCGCAGCGGCCAGCCGAGTAGCCGAAACCGAAGCCGATGCTCACCGGTGGGGGCGGTTCGACGATATAGATCGGCTGGTAAATCGGCTGGGCGTAGACGGGGGTTGGCGAATAGACCCGCCGCGGCAGTCGATTCGCCGTCGCCTGCATCTCGAGGATCACCGCATCACTGACCCCGTTGGCCTTCAGCCAGGCGATGTCGTTGGGTGAGAGGTGGTAGACGGAATGGGTTTGGCGGATCTGGTTGATGATGACGGCGTCGCTGACATGCTGCTGGGCCAGCGAGACGATGTCGGTCAGGCCGAGGGGCGGGGGCGCGGTAGCGGCGGCGAGTTGGGCCTCGGCGGCCCGTTTTTCCGCCTTGTCGGCCGTATTGCCGACCAACGCCCCGCTGAGGGCACCAACGCCGGCCCCGATCAAGGCCCCAGCCCCGGCGTGACCAGTGGTGCTGCCGATGAGGGCCCCCGTCCCCGCCCCCAAGGCGCCGCCAATGCCGGCGCCTTTCTCAGTGTTCGACAGGTTGGCGCAGCCGCCGGCAATGATGGTCGACAGCAAGAGCAGCGCTCGAATCCCAGCCATCGGGATGGCTCCTCTGCCGCACGGCGGCCCACGACGCGGGAGCGGCCTGGTCGCCGCGCGGCCCTTGAGGTGGTGGCCCCGCCCTCGGGCGGGCCCCCACCACCCGGACGCGCCCCCCGCGCCCAGCCCACGGCCCCCCCGCCCGGTCCAGA
>JANWYO010000082.1 GCA_025055215.1 Gemmataceae bacterium | reverse complement strand
TTACCCGGCGGGGTTTTTTTGGCTCGGCGGGGGGGGGGCCTGGGGGGGGGGGGGGGGGCCGGCGGGCCCCCGCCCCGCGACACCCTGCGCGTCGCGCTCATCGGCTGTGGCGTTCGCGGCAGGTATCTCATCGGCAACCTCCCTGAGTCCGCACGGGTCGTTGCCCTCTGCGATTGCGCCCGCTCCCGCATCGCCGAGACCCTGGAACCACGCGGCGAATTCGTCCGCGTCCTCGCGGCGTTCCGCGACACCGACGCGGCGAAGTGCACGACCTACCAGGACTATCGCCGAATGCTCGAGCGCGAGAAGCTCGACGCAGTCCTGATCGCCACGCCAGACCATCATCACGTCCTGCCCGCGATGCTTGCCCTCCAGGCCGGCCTGCACGTCTACCTCGAAAAGCCGTTGTCGCTCACCATCCGGGAGGGGCGGCAACTTGTTGTGGTTGTGCGGCAATCGGGTCGGGTGCTTCAAGTCGGCAGCCAGCAGCGCACAATGGAACTGAATCGCTTCGCCTGCGACTTCGTCCGCCGCGGTGGTCTGGGCCGAGTGAGCCGCGTGGAACTGCCCAATTATCCCGGACCGTTGCCCGCGCCTACGCTCCCGGCCGAGGCCATCCCCCCGGACCTCGACTGGGACTTGTTCTGCGGCCCGGCCGAGCTTCGGCCGTATCACCGTCGCTTGTGGGTCAAGGACGAGTTTCGCGTCGGTGAGCTGTTGTGGCGCGGTTGGGACCTCTTCCGCGATTACTCGGGTCACATGATGACCAACTGGGGTGCCCACTCGGTAGACATGGTGCAACTGGCCTTGGGACGCGACGATACCGGGCCGGTTGTCATCGAGGTGTCGCGCCCCGGGTCGATCGAGGCGGCGTGGAAGCCGTGGAGCAGCAAGACCCCGGCCCCGGTCGGGGCGGAGGAGCGGCGCTTCTGGCCCGTCACCATGCGTTATGCCGATGGCGTCGAGTTGCACTTCAGCCTAAGCGCCGACATGATCGTCTTCCACGGCGACAAAGGCCGGCTGCGCATGCGGCGCAACTGGTTCGAGACCGATCCGCCGGACTTGGTCCGGGACGGACCCGACCCAAAGTTGGCGGAGCGTTGGCGCGGCCCGGGCCACGTGGCCCGGCCGCACCTGGAGAACTGGCTTGACAGTATCCGCCAGGGGATGCCGCCCAACGCCCCCGTCGAGGCCGGCCATCGCACGGCGACGATCTGCCACCTCGCCAACCTGGCTCGTGAATTGGGGCGACCCGTTCGTTGGGACCCGGCGCGTGAACGTTTTGTCAACGACGAAGAAGCGGATCAGCTCTTGGAGCGTCCGCGCCGCCGCGGCTTTGAATTGCCGCTCTGAGAATCGGCAGTTGCGGGCCCTACGACAGGCGTCATCCCTCGACGCTTGGCACCGGGGTGGGTTGGTCGGCTGGCCCAGAGGCCGTTGCCGACGCCAGACTGATCCGTTGCCGGAGCCGGTCAAGGGCCCATGCGGCGGCCTCGCGGATGAGCGGCTCCGGGTCGTGCAAGGCCCGCTCCAAGACCGGCAGCGATTCCGGTCCTCCTTGGGCGCCGAGAATCAGGGCCGCGTTGCGGAGCAGGCCCCGTCGGCGGGCGCGCCACAAGGCCGTGCCGCGGTAACGACGGCGGAACTCAGCTTCGTCGAGGGCGAAGAGTTCGTGCAAATCGACCGCTTCGAGGTCTGACCGGGGTGCCAACGCCGGTTCGGCCGTGGCGGGGGCCTTGCGGTTCCACGGGCAGACCTCCTGACAGATGTCACAGCCAAACAGCCAGCCATCGAGCCGCTCGCGCCACGGCTCGGGGATTGGGCCGCGCAGTTCGATCGTCAGGTAGCTGATGCAGCGCCGGGCGTCGAGTTGGTACGGCGCCACCAGGGCTTCGGTGGGGCAGGCGTCGAGGCAAGCAGTGCAATGGCCACAGTGTTGCTGGGCAAACGGCGGGTCCGGCCGGAGTTCGCAGTCGAGCAATAACGCGGCCAGAAACAGCCAACTGCCGAGGCGTTTGTTGAGGAGCATGGTGTTCTTGCCGATCCAGCCCAGCCCGGCTCGTCGGGCGAAGTCTCGCTCCAAGAGCGGTGCCGTGTCCACCACGCCGCGGCCGGAACAGCCAGGTCGTTCCTGCCGCACCCAGGCCAGCAGCTGGTTCAAGCGCTCCCGGAGGACATCATGATAATCGAGCCCACGGGCGTAGCGTGCCACGCGCCCGGGCCGGGCCGGCTGGCTTTCGGGGCCGGGGTTGTAATTCATGCCGAGCATCACGACGCTGCGGACGTTGGGCAGGATTGACGCCGGGTGGCGGCGGGCCTCCGCCTGGCGGTGCATGTAGGCCATGTCGCCAGCGAAGCCTCGGTCGAGCCAGCGGCACAGATGGTCGAAGTCGTCCGCCTCAGTAGCCGGGGCGATGCCGACCAGGTCAAACCCCAGGCGGCGGGCTTCCTGTTTCAGACGATCTTCGAGCGCGGGCATGGGCGGGGAGTCAGCATTGGGCCGACCGCCTGGGTGGCGTGTAGGCTTCCGGGTCTGGCCCCGGCTTCCGCCGGGGCCAGACCCGCGGCCCCGGCGGGCACGCGGCCCGGGGGACTCAAGCCCCGGTGACGCCGCGCCCGGCTTTCAATGTAACGGCACCGGAAGCGGATCGCCCTTGTTCGGGTCCTGAGCGGCATTGTACAGCTGAAAGCTCTTCAGCCGCCAACGGTCATCCGGGTCAAGGACGTATTGGGCCTTGCAGCGATACATGGCTTCGCCGAGGATGCCCGACCCCTTTACCAAAAAGACCGCCGTGGCACTCCGCTGTTTGCGGGACGCCTCCACTTCCAGGTCCCAGATGTGCAGCTGCCGTACAACGCCGCTGGTCACGCGACTGCGAACGACACGGGCAAAGGCATCTTTATGAATCCCGCCGAGCTGGAACGACTCGGAGACCTGGACCATGACACCTTCGGGGTTTTGGACGTTGACGTTGGCGGCGATTTCCTCCAGGCTGCGCCTCACCTGTTGGCGATCGGTCACGACGACGAGGCGCAAGAGGATGAACACCAACCCCAAGGCGGCCAAACTCACCGCCAACTGCCCCAGGAGGCGGACGCCGCTACGCACCCAGCCGAGGACAACGCCGCTGACGACGATTACCAGGAGCGCGAGGTTGAACCAGAAATGATCGAAAAGCCAGTCGATCACGACCAGGTCCTCAAGCGCCGGCCACGGGAGGGACGGGGGGCTTGGGCGACTTGCGCCCCAGCGGGCCGGAAGCCTCCGGCAGGGATCGGAAAAAGATGCGGGCCGTCGCGGCCAGGCCGATGGCGGTGGCGATGGCCGTCCGGCGGCTGGCGGGGTCGCGGGCCAGCAGTTCGATCATGTGCCAGGCACTCGCGGACTGCGAGGTGCCGTCGTCCAGCCAAGGCGAGACGATCACCATGACGCCCAGCAGGATCGCCCCGCCAAGGCAGCAGGCATTAAGCAGTCGGGGAAGGCAAGGACGGCCCGACATCAAACGCTCCCTGATTGCGGTGGTGGCGCTCCAGCAAGGGCGGGGCGCTGGCGGCGGCCCGCGGGGCGGCGGCCCCGCAGGCCGCCCACGCCGCCCAACCCCGGCGACGACCCCGCCACCGGCTTAACGACGCCTGCCTGGCCAAAGCGCCGCCCCATAAACCGCCGACTCACCCAACTCCTCCTCGATCCGCAGCAGCTGGTTGTACTTGGCGATCCGGTCGGTCCGACTCAGCGAGCCGGTCTTGATCTGCCCGGCATTGGTGGCCACCGCCAGCTCTGCGATCGTCACGTCCTCGGTTTCGCCGCTGCGATGGCTGATGATCGTCGTGTAGCGGTTGCGCCGGGCCAGTTCGATGGCGTCGAGCGTCTCGGTGAGCGTGCCGATCTGGTTGACCTTGACCAGGATGCTGTTGGCCACGCCCTGCTCAATCCCTTGTTGCAATCGCCGGGTGTTGGTCACGAACAGGTCATCGCCTACCAGCTGCACACCAGGCCCCAGCACGTCGGTCAGCCGTTTCCAGCCTGCCCAATCGTCCTCGGCCAAGCCATCCTCGAGAGAGCGAATCGGCCATTGATCGCAAAGTTGTTTCCAGAGGTCAATCATTTCATCGCTGGTGGCGATCCGCTCGGGATTGCTCTTGAAGAAGCAATACCCCTCCCG
>JANWYO010000059.1 GCA_025055215.1 Gemmataceae bacterium | reverse complement strand
ACAAGGCGACGGAGCACCTTCAGCGGCTGCTCAAGGACAAGCCGAACGATCCGACGTACAACAACGACCTCGGATACATCTGGGCCGACCACAACCGCAACCTGGAAGAAGCCGAGCGGCTGATTCGCAAGGCCCTGGAGGAAGACCGCAAGCAGCGCCGGGCCGACCCCGATTTGCGGCCGGAGGACGACAAGGACAACGCGGCTTACCTGGACAGCCTCGGCTGGGTGTTGTTCAAGCAGAAGAAGTACCAGGAGGCGAAGAAGTACCTGCTTGAGGCGGTCAAGGACAAGGAAGGCCAGCACGTCGAGATTTACGACCATCTCGGGGACGTTCACATGGCGTTGGGAGAGAAGGCGGAGGCGATGGCGGCGTGGAAGAAGGCGATTGAAAGCGCGGGGCCGAGCCGGCGGGAGCAGCAGCGCAAGGCAGCGGTAGAGAAGAAGCTGAAGGCGTTGGAGTGAGCCGGTCGGCTGGAGTTGGGGCGGTGGCCAGAGGCCGCCGCCCCAACCCGCGGCTAAAGGCACCGGCTGGTCAGCGATGCCTGGCACCTGGACCCAGGAATGGATCGGCGGCAAACCCGCCGATGTCTTCCAGCCCGCCGACACCCCCAAGCCACGCTTTGGCCTGTTGCACCTGCACCATGCCGGTTTAGGGACACTTTCGGAGCAGCCCGTCTTCGTCCGCTGGCTCGACCACTTTCGCCTGGCGTGCATCTGCCCTCGGGGGGGCATGTCGTGGTGGGCGGATCGCCTTTGTCCCAGTTTCGACCCCCACATCACCCCCGAGCGCCATCTGCTGCAACACGTCCTGCCCCACTTCGAGGTTCGCTGGGGCTTGCGGCCAGGGGCTGTCGGGCTGCACGGCATCGGCATGGGCGGTCAGGGGGCCTTGCGGTTGGCCTTCAAATACCCCCGACTGTTTCCCGCCGTCGCCGCCATCTCGTCGGCCATCGATTACCACGAATGGTACGGTCGCGGCTTCGTCCTCGACGCCATGTACGACAGCAAAGAGGAATGCCGGCAGGACACGGCCTTGCTTCATGTTCACCCCACGGAGTTTCCGACGCATATCTTCTTCTGCTGCGACCCCACCGACCTCAACTGGTATCGCGGCAATGACCGACTGCACGAAAAACTGACAGCCCTGGGCATTCCGCATCAGTGCGACCTGAAAACCGAGGCCGGCGGACACTCCTGGCAATATTTCAACCATATGGCCGAGCGATCCATCCGTTTTCTGGTGGAGGGACTCCTCCAGGAAAGTCGCCGACTTCTGTGAACCTTCGGCGACGGCTCAGGCCGCCGCCCCAGTCGATGGAGCCTGCACTTGAACGTTTCCCTCATGGTGACCTGCCTCGGCGACGTTTTCTTCCCGGAAGTCGGCATCGCCACGGTCAGGTTGTTACGCCGACTGGGTGTCCGTGTCGATTTTCCCAAGGCGCAGACTTGTTGCGGCCAACCCCATTTCAACAGCGGTTTCCACGCCGACGCCCGCGAACTGGCCCGACACACGATCAGCGTCTTCGCCCGCAGTCCCCTGGTCGTCACTCCTTCCGGCTCGTGCGCCGCGATGGTCAAGCTCGAATACCCGGAGCTGTTCCACGACGACTTGATCTGGCACGGCCGGGCCGAGGACCTGGCCCGGCGGACCCACGAACTGTCCGATTTCCTCGTCAACGTGCTCAAGGTGGAAGACGTAGGGGCCCGCTTCGACGGCCGGGTAGCCTATCACATGTCGTGTCACCTTCGGGGTCTGGGTCTGTTCACCGAGCCGGAGCGGCTGTTGCGGCACGTGCGCGGGCTGGAGCTGGTCCCGCTGGAGCGCGCGGACGAATGTTGCGGTTTTGGCGGTTCCTTCGCGGTCCGTTATCCCGAGATCAGCGGGGCCATGGTCCAGGACAAGAGTGCCTTCATCGAACAATCCGGCGCTGATGCCGTGGTGGCCACCGACGCCGGCTGCCTCATGAATATCGCCGGCTGCCTCCGGCGCCGCCGGAGCAACGTCCGGGCGCTGCATCTCGCCCAGGTCCTGGAGCACCCCGCTTAAACGTCCCTGGCGATGACATGCGGATGAAGCACCCCACGCACTCCGAAGACGGCTGGGCAGTCCTCGTCGGCTTGATCCTCTTTGCCCTCACCATGACACTGCTGGGGGGCATCGACAGCCTCGGCTGGGTTGTCGTTGTCCGCGAATGGACTGCTCTCGAGCACGCCCTGGCACCAGTCTCGCCGGCCTACGCCTCCCTGGCCCCGGTGGTCAGCCTGGTCGGCACTTTTTTCTTGATGGTCGGCCTGTTCTCCCTCGCCGCTTGGCTCATGGGCCGGGAGGTCCGTTCGTTCGTGCCGGCGTTCGCCGTGTTGGTGGCCGTCAGCTATGCTTGCCTCGTGGCCGGACACCATGCCTGGATTGCGGCGACGCCGGACAAGCGTGCGGCGCATGGGTTGTCGTGGTCGATGGGCCTGACCGGCGAAGCGGGTTACATCTTCGCCTTGGCCGCGGGCTTGGTCGTGGGCAACTGCCTGCCCAGATGGGCGGCCTGGCTGAAGCCGGCGGCGCGGCCGGAGTGGTTCGTCAAGACCGCCATCGTCATTCTGGGTGCGGCCCTCGGCGTCAAGGCCGCGGGGGCGACCCGGCTGGCGTCGGCGGTGCTTTTTCGCGGCTTCGCTGCCATCGTTGAGGCATACCTGATCTATTGGGCGTTGGTTTATCTGCTGGCACGGACGGTGTTCAAGTTCAGCCGCGAGTGGGCGGCCCCATTGGCTTCGGGGATTTCGATCTGCGGTGTGTCGGCAGCGATCACCACGGGGGCGGCCATTCGCGCCCGCCCCGTGGTCCCGATCATGGTGTCTTCGCTGGTGGTCATCTTTGCCGTCGTCGAACTCCTGGTCCTGCCCTGGCTGGCGCAGGCCTGTCTGTACCACGAGCCTTTGGTGGCCGGCGCCTGGATGGGTTTGGCCGTCAAGACCGACGGGGCCGCGGTGGCCAGCGGCGCCATCACCGACGCCCTCATCCGCAGCCGCGCCCAGGCCGACTTGGGCCTGACCTATGAAGAAGGCTGGATCGTGGGGACGGCCACCACGGTGAAAATGTTCATCGACGTCTTCATTGGCATCTGGGCGGTGATTTTGTCGCTCATCTGGGTGTACCGCATTGATCCCAGACCCGGCGCGACGCTGCCGCTGGGCGAGATCGGCCGCCGCTTTCCCAAGTTCGTCGTGGGATACTTCCTGACGTTCCTTGTCGTGCTGACGCTCTGCCTGACTGAACAGGGGTGGCTCGCTCCTCTGACGCTGGCCGCCCGCGAGGCCGATGTCTTCCGCACACTCCTATTCACCCTCACCTTCTTGGCCATCGGCCTAGAGGCCGACTTTCGACGACTGTGGGCCGAGGGCGTCGGCCGATTGGCCGTCGCCTACGTCGTCAGCCTGTTCGGCTTCATCATCTGGATCGGCTTGGCGATTTCATGGATTTTCTTCCAGGGCGTTCAACCGCCGACCGTGGGGGGATGACAGGTATGGACGAACAAGGCCATCCTGAGACCGAGGAGGCGATGGCGGGCGAGCTGAAACACATGGTCAGCGAGCCGCTCTTGCCGGTGGAAAAGGCCCTGATCGCGGTCAGCCTGCTGCTGGGGCTGGGATTACTGGGGCTGCTGCTGTGGGTGAGTCGGACTTTTTTCCCGGCCCCGTGAGCGTCACGGGACACGGGGCCGACCGAAGGTGAGGTCCACTGCCAGGATCTGCCAGCTGGCGCTCCGGTCGTCGTGGCGGAGCGTCACGGTCCCTTCAAAGCGGAACTTGTCGTTCAGCTGCAACTCAATAGGGACGTGCACCTGGAGGCCGGCGGCCCGGCGTTGCCATGGGGCGGTTCGCAGTCGGCCGTCGCGCGGCACCGACCAGACGGCGGGGATGGAGCCGGTAAAAAGCATCCTCGACGCCGACGCCAAGGCGTTTTCCGTTTCCCGATCGGGGGCCAGCAGCCGGTCGAACTGGAGCAACCGTCCGGCGCGGAAGTCAGCGAATCCCGGCAGGAACAGGATTAAGCGCGCCTCGGGATGCACCAACAGACCGGCAGCCAGCAGGGAGTGGGGGCTGGCGGCGAAGACCGCCGCCAGCGACCGGGCGGCGTGTTCCTGGTCCAAGGGCATTCGGCGACTCGGCTCGCACGTGTCGCGGTAGGCCTCTGGCCACGCCCGCTGGTTCAACTTCCGCGTCCACTCGGCGGCGAAGCGCTCGGCCTCTTGCCGTCGTGCTGCCATCTCCGCGCCCAAGGACGTCATCTCCAACACTCGAAAGGCCGGTGGCTCCAGAAGGACGACGTGCCATGGACGCCCTTCGTACTCCGGCCGGGCCTGGGCACTGTCGCTGCCGAAGACCGGCAATACGACTTCGCAGAGGGCCTCCGGAGTACGAATCCGGTAGGTCTGCTCCACCAGGTAGCCGCCTTCCACATACTGCCAGCGGCGCGTGCCGAGCGGCTCGACCTGAGCGTCGTGGCCGGCCTGGAGCATGATTCGCACCACGTCGAGTTCCAGAAAGAGCGGCAGCGGTCCCTTGTCGCCGCGCGGTCCCAGGCCATAGCGGGCAAGAAGGCGGCGTTCGTCGCGAGGGTTATCTCCGATGCGTTGGTCGGGGGGCTGGGTCAGGACGAAGGCGGCATAGGCGTCGCCCTGGCGCAAGCGTTGCCACCAGGCGTCGGTAAATTCGCGGGCCTGGGAGCGGATGGCGAGTTCGATGCCGAGCAGATAAGCAAGGTAGAGGAGACCGGGAACCAGGGCGAGCCAGAAGCCCGCGATGGCCAAGCCATCGCCCGCGCGAGTCCCTTCCGAGGCGCGGATCTGCCCGCGGGCAACGAGGGAGATGGCCAGCCCGGCCACTCCCAGCAGCAGGGTGCCGTAGGCGACAAACGGTTGCCCGGTGGCCAAGGCGGTGCCGATCCCCAGGAACACGATCAGGGCAAAGAGCAGCGAAAAGCCGAAGCCCGTGACGGCCCAGGCAGACACGGGTCGGTAAGAAGTGGACGCCTTGGATCCCGACGGCGGCGGGTACGACATGGGCGTGGCACTCCGGGCGGGACCGGGGCCGCAGCCCGCCGGCTTGGGGAGGGCCAACGAATGTGGCGGGCTGCGGCACGGCGGTTAATCATCGCTATCGGCATCCGCCAAGCGGACCTGGCGGTCGGCCACTTGAGCGTTGGCATCACGCACCTGAACCTGGCCGGCGACGTCCAGGTAGATCTTGTCCTGGAGGATCTCCTGAATCACGATTGCCAGCTTGTCGCCACCGCGCACCTCGACCAGCGGCTTGGCGCCGGTGTTCAGGGCCACCATCCGCTTTTGAATCAATGTTGACAGCTTGAAGCGGCCGCCGACCTTGTTGACAATGGCCTCTTCTTTCAGTTCATCCAGCATGCGTGTCCCTCCTTTGCCAATGCCGTCGGATGATGTCGCACACCTGAGCGACGGCCTGTTCCAGATCATCGTTGACTACCTGATAGTCGTATCTTGGGGCTTGGTCGAGTTCGTGGCAGACAGCGGCCAGGCGGCGTTGCAGGGCTGCCGGGTCTTCCGTGCCGCGCTGCCGCAGGCGCTGGGCATAGGTGTCCAGCGACGACGTGCGGATGAAAATGGCGACGGCGTCGGGGCATTGCTGGCGGACCTGGGCCGCCCCTTGCACGTCGATTTCGAGGATGACGCCGTAGCCGCGGCTTCTGGGGTCGTCGACTTCCCGACGCAGGGTCCCATAAAGGTGGCCATAGACCTCGGCCCACTCGAGGAAGGCGCCGGCGGCGACCTCGTCCTGGAAGCGTTCGCGGCTCCAGAAGTAATAGTGGACGCCATCAACTTCACTTGGCCGGGGCGGCCGGGTAGTGGCCGAGACCGCCAGGCGCAACGGAAGGCCGCACGTCGCCAGCAGGCGCGCCACGATGGTGGACTTGCCGCTGCCGCTCGGGCCGGAAATAATCACGAGCGGGCCTTGGGACATGTCGGTGCCTCGCTGCGCGGGTCCGATGACCATCCGCACGGGACGGTCGCCCGCCTCACTCGACGTTCTGTACCAACTCGCGGACCTTTTCCAACGCCCCCTTGATCTCCACCACGTCCCGGGAAATCTCCACGTCGCTTGCCTTGGAGCCGATGGTGTTCGCCTCGCGGAACATCTCCTGGGTCAGGAACTCCAGCTTTCGGCCCGGACTTTCCGGTTCGTTGAGGATTTCCTGGAATTGATCGAGGTGGCTCGCCAGGCGGACGACCTCCTCGGAGATGTCGCTGCGTTCGGCGAAGATCGAGACTTCCTTGATCAGCTCACTCTGGTCGATCTGCACGTCCAACTCTGCCAGCAGGTTGCGGACGCGTTCATGGAGGCGGTCGCGATAAGCGACAGTCACCGCCGGGATCCGCTGCCGGATGCGCCCCAGGTGGCGGGCAATATGGTCGCGGAGGCGCAGGAGTTCCTGCCCCATGGCCCGCCCTTCATCCTGCCGCATTTTTTGCAGTCGGCTCAGGGCCTCCTCCAGCACCTGCTTCACCACGGGCCATTCATCTTCCAGCGCCGCCGGCACGTTCCCCGGCTCCGGCACCACGCCCGGCAACGCCAGGAGGTGGCCAAGGACGGCCTCCGGCACCACCTTCAGGCCTAGCTCCGCGTGCAGACACCGCAACTGGTCGAGGTAGCTTTTCAGGGCGACGGCGTTGATCCGGAAATCGTGCGGCGCATAATGGCGATCGCAATACAAATGGAGCTGAATCGTGCCGCGTCGGACCATGCGGCGGATGACTTTTTCAAATTCGGCTTCGAGGAGGTGGTACGGTTCCGTGGCGCGGACCGACACCTTGAGGTAGCGGTTATTCAAGGCACGCAGTTCGATGGCCAGCGTCAAGGCATCGCTTTGGAATCGTGCCTCGCCGTAGCCGGTCATGCTCAGGAGCACACCCACCTCGCGGGACGACAACGGGCTGGTGAGAAGCAGTGCTCCTGGACCGGCAGGGCCGGTCCAGGAGCGACAGACGCCACACGTCTCAGTTGGGGCTGGCTGGGCCGACCTGGCTGGGACCCGGCGGAGCAGGAAGCAGCGGCGGCGGCTGCATTCCTTTGACCTGGAAGATGATCATCAGGAACCACACCAAGGCGACGTTGATGGTAAAGCGGGTGAAGGTGTCGCCCGCGCGGGACCCGAAGGGGCTGGAGCCGCCCGCGCCACCGAACGCCCCGGCAAGGCCGCCGCCTTTGCCCCGCTGAATCAAAACCAGCAGAATCAGGAACAATCCCGTCAACAGCACCAGCAGGTTGGACAACCAGACGGGAATCCATTGCCACGCCCGGATAATAAACAACACCGCACCGACGATGACCACCACCAACGTCGGCATCCACGATTTGGTTTCTTCCGTCACCGGAACCACTCCTTGTCGCGCGAAACCACCTGCTTCCAAGCCCGCCCTCGAGCAACGGGCTGGAGGACATCGGACTGGGTGAGGCGACTGCCGCCATCGATCGCTAAAAAGTTAAGATAACCACAGGTCGGTCCGCCGGGAAGACCGGTCAGCGATGCGGGATTTCCCTCTGGATGTCGGCACAGCGACGTTGCAGCAGCGGAAAACAATTGACCGGTTCACGCTCGCCTAAGGACGCGAGAGGCTCGTTGGGCACAGAGGGAACGGGAACCGATCAATCGTGAGCGCTCAACCCCGCTCCAAGCAACAGGTGCACCCGCGATCCGGGGGGCGACGGCTCGTTTGCGAGGAAGAATGCCAGCCCACCGGCCGGCACCGCCACGCACCATGCCCACGAACCGCCGATGGCTCGATTGTTGCTGGCAGCACCCGTTAACGGCCATGAATTTCTCGCAGCCGTCAATGGGCGCTCGTTTCGTCGGGCTTCACGTTCGCTGTAACTCCGCCAGGTTTTTCTCGATGGCTTGGAGCTGCTGCAATCCCTCGGCCAGCAACTGCCGTTGTTGCTGCACCACCTCGGCTGGCGCCCTGTCGCGGAAGCTGGGGTTGTCGAGCTTGGCCCGAATGGCTTGCAGGTGCTTCTCCTTTTCCGCCCGCTGTTTTTCCAGCCGACGCACCTCGGCAGCCACATCGATCAGACCCGCGAGCGACACATACGCCTCGAACGCGGCTGCCACGTGAGAGGCGGCTTGCGGCGGTTTGCTGGTGGCTGGACCGATCTCGAGTCGGCCCACACCGGCCAACAGCCGAATCAAGGGGGCCAGCGATTGGAAGTCGGTCGTCACCGCCTCCGAGCAACGCACCGCGACATCGAGGGTAAGGCGCGAGTCGATGTTGTAGCGGCTGCGGACGTCCCGCACGGCACGCACCAGTTCCTGCATCTGGGCGACGCGCTCCTCCATGCCCGGCTCGCGCCAGGCATCCGGCAGATGCGGCCAGCGAGCCACCACCACCGACTCAGCCGCCGGTTCCGGCTGGGGCAATCCCCGCTCTAACGCTGCCTCGTTCAACGCCTGCCAGATCGACTCGGCCACGAATGGCATGACCGGATGCACCAAGCGGACGATGGCGTCCAGGACCCCCACCAGGACGCGCTGGACGAGCCGCCGGCTGGAGCCCGGCGGCTCGCGGTTGGCCGTTGGGCCAGACGACGGCTCGGCAGCGAGTCCATCCCGCAGCCGGCCTTTGGCCATCTCGATGTACCAGTCGCAAAATTCCGACCAGGTGAAATCGTACAGGGTGCGGGCCACGTCGCTGAAATGATACCCCTCCAGCTGGCCGGTCACCGTCTGGATGGTCGTCGCCAGGCGACTCAGGATCCAGCGGTCTTCAATCGGCAGCTCGGCCGGTTGCACGGGGCCGGGGGTGTAGCCGTCCAGGTTGAGCAGGATGAAGCGGGCCGCGTTCCAGAGCTTGTTGGCGAAGTTGCGACCGACCTCGAAACTCTCCGAGGCCTGCTTGGCGGTCGGCATCGTCGGGTCTTCGGACGTCCACGGTCCGCCGGGGCGGAAGACCTTGCGGCAACGGGGGCAGGTGATTCTTTTCGGCCGGCGGGTTTCGTCAGGGTCGGTGTTTTCCTTTTTCAGCGGCACGAAGAAGTCGCAGTGTGGGCAGACGTTGGCAATCGGCAAGCGACTGTCCTGCGTTTCGCCGGCCAGCGACACCATCTGGAAGCGGAGAGCGTCGGCACCGTAGCGCTCGATGATGTCGAGCGGATCGACGCCGTTGCCTCGGGACTTGGACATCGTCACGCCGAAGCCGTCGAGGAGCTTGGGAGTGATGTACACCTCGCGGAAGGGGACGTCGCCGGTGTTGTACAAGCCGGCCAGCACCATCCGCGCCACCCAGAGCGTGATGATGTCGCGGCTGGTGACCAGGGTGCTGGTCGGGTAATAATACGCCAACTCCGGGGTGCGATCCGGCCAGCCGAACGTGGAGTGCGGCCACAGCTGCGAGCTGAACCAGGTGTCTAAAACGTCGGGATCCTGCATCAGCCCGAGGGGCTGGAGTTGAGGCGCCTGCGGGTCGAGGTCCACCAGCGAGCAGATCAACCACTGGCCATTCTCGTCGTCCCAGCGCCAGCAGACATCGTCACGGCCGGCGAACGCCGCTCGCAGCTCAGCTTCGGACCCTCGGCTGTACCAGATGGGGATACGATGGCCCCACCACAGCTGGCGACTGATGCACCAGTCTCGTTTTTCGCCCAGCCAGTCAAGATAGGTCTGGGCATAGCGGGGGGGAAAGAATTTCACCCGGCCCGAGGTCACGGCGTCGATGGCGAGTTGCGCCAGGCCGGGTTTGCCATCGTCGCGGTCGCCCATCCGAACGAACCACTGGTCGGAGAGGAACGGTTCGATCGGCGTCTTGCTTCGGTCGCTGAAGGCCAGAGGGATGTCACGGTCCTCGCGGCCCTCAAACAGGCCCAAAGCGTCCATGTCGCGGATGACCGCTTCCCGGGCCTGGTAGCGATCCATGCCGGCGTATTTGCCTCCGTGGTGGTTAATGGTGCCGTCTTTATGGAGGATGTTGATGATGCCGATGTGGGGATGACGTTGCCAGCAGGCGTAGTCATTGGGGTCGTGGGCCGGCGTCACCTTGACGCAGCCGGTCCCCAGCGTGGGGTCGGCCAGTTGAGAATCGGCAATGATCGGGATGTCGCGTCCGACGAGGGGAATGGTCACCGTCTTGCCGATCAGGTGGCGGTAACGGGGATCGTCCGGGTGGACGCACACCGCCGTGTCGCCCAGCATGGTTTCCGGCCGGGTGGTGGAAAACCGGATGAAGGTCCCGGGGAGTTCCTTCACGGGGTACTTGAAGGTCCAGAAGCCACCTTTGACGGTTTCGACGTAGGTTTCGTCGTCGGCCACGGACGTTTGCAGTTGCGCGTCCCAATTGACGAGGCGTTTGCCCCGGAAGATATAGCCATCCCGGAACCAGTTGAAGAAGGTAACACGCACCGCCCGGGAGCAGCCCTCGTCGAGCGTGAAGCGCGTTCGCGGCCAATCGCACGAGCAACCCAGCTCCCGAAGCTGGCCCAGGATGCGGGCTTCGTATTTGTCTTTCCACTGCCAGATGCGGCGGACCAGTTCCTCGCGGCCGAGGTCGTGACGCGTCTTTTTCTCCTGTTGGTAGATGAGACGTTCCACCACCGCCTGGGTGGCGATGCCGGCGTGGTCGGTGCCAGGCATCCACTCGGCGTTGAAGCCCTGCATGCGGCGCCAGCGGATGAGCACGTCTTGCAGGGTATTGTTGAGGGCGTGGCCCATGTGCAGGGCGCCGGTGACATTAGGCGGCGGGATGACGATGCTGTACATCGGCCGCGCCGGGTCTGGCTCGCTGTGGAAGTAGCCACGCTGCTCCCACCACGCCAGCCAACGTTGTTGGGCCTCGTGCGGGTCGTATTGTTTGGGGAGTTCAACAGGCATGCCAGTTGTCCGCCAGAATCCTTCGGGCACGTTCAACTCGCGGGCCGGGCCACCATGCCCGGCGAAAGCAGAAAAGCCGGGGAGCGGCCAAGCCGCTCCCCGGGTGTCACCAAGTGGGAGTTTTCGCCACGGGAGGGCGTCGTGGTCATCCGGTTGGCGAACCACCGACACCGTCGCGGTCCGGGATGTCGGTCATTGCATGAAAGGATCCTTCTTGGTGTCGAACGGCGATTTGCCGCTCCCACCGGAAGCGGCGCGCTGTTCGGCGTCCTTGACCTTGTCGTTCCACTCGCGGAAGCGGTTGCTCCGTTCTTCGTTCTGGCTGTCGCGGGTAGTGGTGCGAACGACCAATTTGCCCTCGGCCGTTAGAATGAGCATTTCGACCTCGGCGTCGTCAGTGACGTTGCGGGTGCGGTCGCCGCTCTTCACGGTGACGCTGGTCCCTTTTCCGCCTTCAAAATCGACCAGGATGTCTTTGGTGCTGAAATCGACCGGGATCCCCCGCGGCAGCGGCGCGCCGCGCGGCCGCGACGTCTTCAGGCTGGCCGGGTTGATGGCCAAGTCGAAAGTCTCGCGCGTCGGATACCACATCAGCACTTTCACCCCGTCAACCAACCGGCCGATATGCTCCCCGCGATGGGCCGGCACGTCGTGGATGGCCCAATCGGCGATGGGCGTCTCGGTGTCGCGGTAAGCCGGATTGAGGCGGGCCACCTCAAGCCAGCGGTGCATCTGCACGAGCACGCGGTCGGCATCGCCCAAGGCGAGGCCCACTTTCTGGTCGTTGACAGCGTAGTAGGCCAACTCGCTTTCGATGGTCACCGGCTTGGGGATGACATACCACGGACTCGCCAATTCCTTGACTTCGGCCAAGTACGGATAGGCCACCAAGTCCCTCTTATCGAGGTTCGGATTGGCCATCCGGGCCTGCACGCGGTACTCGTACGTCATTCCGGGGCGTACCGTCACGTCGATGAACCGCAGCAGGCAGTGCCCGGGAATAACCGTTCCTTCGGTTTTGCTTTCAGGGGCTGGGGTCATTTGCGGGGCGGGCTCCCGATCCTCGGGCTCGGGGGCTGCAAAGGGGTCTTTCTCACCCAGGAGCTTACTGGCCAGCGGCGACGTCTTGAGGGCGGCCCCTTTTCCCGTCTTTTCTAAGGCATCGAGGGTGCTGGCGATCGTCGCCAAGTTCAGGTCCGGGTAACGCTCCTCACGGCCGAGGACCGGTCGCGGCATCACGACTTGCCGGTTAGGGATGAGCTTTTCCAGTTTGGGGTTTTCTTTTTCGACGGAAATCGAGCGCGAGAGCAACGCGCGGTACGAAACCCACTGGGTGTTGTCTTTTCCAACGTCGAGGTCTTCCCACCCCTCCTCGGGTTTCAGCCCGGGCTTGACGACGCGCCGCTGCACGTGGAGACCGATGAAGCTCGGAATGGCGTCTCGTTCCGCCATCAGGGCTTCGATGGTCGGCAGCCGCAGTGCCCGGCGGAAACTTTCGAGTTGTTCCTTATAGGGGAACGACATCGCGACAATCACCATCCGCACCGGATACATGATTTCGGCGAATTTCGGGTTTTCGCCGACATCCCCGACCGGCACATGGCGAAGTTCGTACTTGACGGTGTTATCGGTAGCGGCTTCCGCCAAGCGCGCCTGCTGCGTGGGCGAGGGCATGATTGGCGGTGGCAACCCGCGAGCCTGGTACAGTCGAGCCAAATACTCCATCTGCTGTGCCAGGCGCTTCTGACGGGCGGTCGGCTCGGCTTTGCGCTCGTTGATGGCCGGGGTGCCTCGCGGCACCAGGATACCCACTTTCAACCGGCCTCCCTCCGAGATGACGTCGTACCAGCGCACCGGGGCGCGAATCACGTCGATCTGCACTTCGACCGGGACCAGGACGTCCGGGTTGCGGCGCTTAGCGTCTTCGATGCCCCGCGGCATGAATGGCAACGCCCGCTGCGGAAAGGCATCGGGCGGCAGCTGGACGTTGCGCACCGGCTCATTCAGGTCCGAGCGGATCGAATCGGCACTGGTGGCGGCTCCCTCGTAAATTCGCTGGCGCACTGCCCGGGCACGCTCGAAAATCTCTGCTGACACCGACTCCGGGCTGGGGCTGGTGAAGGCGGTATAGCCGCCCAAAGCCGTGACGAGGAGGGTGATGCCGACCGCGATCCCGATCCCCACCTTCTCGCCGCGGGCCAGCAGGAACTGTCGGAAGTCGAATTTCTTGGCCATCGTACTTGTCCCCCCGAGAGCTGGCGGGCCGTGAGGAACCTTCGCCTTCTCTACCGAGAGCAGCAGAAAGCCGCAGTGCTGCCCCCTGTGTGCTCGTTCGCCATGAAGTGGATTGCTAACCCTTTTTCATTCTAACGGCGGCCTGCCGACGTGTCATCGCTTTCCCGCGGCGGGGCCTTGGGCGGGTAGCGCTCGTAAAGCGAGGCGATACCGTAGTAGGCGAGTTCCACCAGGCTCATGGGCGGCTCTTCCATAGCCGCGGCGGCCCCAGGCCGCTCGGGGGCCCCCGTCATGGGCGGTGCCGGCTCCTTGGGCTTGGCTGGCTCCGGCGGCCGAATCTTTTCCCGGGTCCGGTGCCAGTCCACCTGCGTCGTTTGCAACCGCAGCTTGGAGTTCGCCAAGGCGGTCAACACACCCTGAATGTGGGCCGAGTCCACCACCAGCACCATGGCGAGGGGCAAGCGCCGAACCTGGGGAGAGACTTCCATGTAGCGAAACCGCAGCACGCCGTTGTCGGTCCGCAAGTGGGCATCGGCCGGGCGGGCAATCGGATCGCCCGGTGCTGGCGTGTCCGGCCGCACCGGGCCGCTGGCGGGCGTCATGGCCAACCGTGGGGCGGTCACTTTGCTGAAACTCGGCGGCTTCAGTTCGGGCTGGTAAGTTCGGTGGCTGTGCTGCCCGATCACGATCCGATCGATCCGTTTGACGGGCGCGCTGGCAACGTCCAGCACCTGACGCACCGCAAAGATCCCCTTGGGATCGATGTCCTTGACGACGACTTCGTCTTTCAGGACCCGATCCTCGTCCAACAACTTCAACGGCGCTGACTCGTCGGCCGCCAGCGATTCGCCCTGGACCGACAGCTCCTCGGGTTTGGCCGTTTCGTCCTCGTTGAGCCAGACGAGGAAGTTGACCCGGCCCAACAGTTGTCGCTGCTTGCTGACGTTCTTAATGGTGCCCCGAAGGACCGGACGGTTTTCGACGTTCCGGGCCAGGATGAGGTCAAGCTCCCAACGGGGATTGCGGAAGCGCTGCCGGAAGAGTTCGCGCTTGGCGGGGTCGGGTTTGGGGGTGGCGTCGCCACTCTCCAGGCGCGTGAACTTGGCGACGTAGTCGTTGGCCTGCTTAATGGCCAGGAACAGCTCGCGCTGCACCCAAATGTCTTCCTCGGCCAGCCACATCTCCTCCGGCGTGGGAGGGCCTTGGAAACGGGCCACGTCAAACTTCGGCACATGCACGACCACTTTTTCCCAGCCATCCTTGAACAAGACCGGCTCCGGGATCCGCACCACTTCCTCGACTTGTGCCTTGTAGGCGTTGTCCTGGATGAAGGCGTCGCGGAGTTTGTCGTCGATGGGTTCGCCGAAGTGCAGACTGTCCAGTTGTCGCAGCGGCGCGGGCCAAGTCATCAGGTCGCTCTGGATTTTCCAAGCCTCGGCCCACACTTCCTCGCGGCGCACCTGGAGCTTTTTCTCCTGTTCGGTCAGCGCCTCCAGCTCCTTCTGAGTCTCCCGCAACGTCTTCCGGGCGTCCAATTCTCGCTTGGACTTGTCGATGTCACGGCGACGCTTGTCGAGGTCCGCGGCGACCAGCGTCGTCAAGAAGATCATCGCAACCAAAATCAGCGGAACGGTCACGCCCAGGATGATCCAGAAGCGGTTCCGCAGGAGTGTTTGCGCGTCGAGCGAACTTTTTTTCTTGGCCATGATCTTCGTCCCCCTTTGGGGGATCCTCGCGGAATCGGCAAGTTGGAGGCCAATCCTCCGCTCGGACGGTTCAACGGCCCCCGGTTGCCGGGGGGTTGGCATCAGTCGCTGGCAGCTTCCCCGATTGCACGTACTTGTCCGAAGGCGTCGGCTCGTCCCAGACAAACATGATGACGAATTCAGTACGAACGATCTGCCCTTTCTTGACCTCGATGTCGGCCCTGGGCGTCGTCGTCTCAGAGGGCGAATTGGCACCGCCCTGGTCGTCCGCCGGGCGGCTTGGGGCCGTGCCCACGCCGCCAACGGGTTTCCAACGATTTCGGCTGCGGTCCAGTCCGAGGTCGAGGCTCTGCGTCCCCGGCGGCAGCCCGGTCCCGGGCATGGTTCCTGGCTCTTCAAACTTGCCACCGGCGATCAGATCGCGCAGGTAGCTGCGGTGGATCAATTCAAAACGGGCCGGATCGGGATTGCGAACCGGGTTATACGCATAAAGGAAGACGTGACTGATTCGCCCTTTGATGGCGTCGTCGTCCTTCATCTCCTTCTCGGCCGGTACCGACGGATTGGCAGGGGCCGCTTGGGGGGGAGGCGCCGTCTTGCGAGGCCCAGCACGGGTCGCCAGATTGGCCATCAGGGTGTCGGTCAGAAATTGTCGCGTCTTTTTGTGGTAGGTGTAACCGCGGAGCTCCACCACCCAACCTTTGCCGGACGGCGGCTGGGTGAGCGGCTCCCGCATACCGATGGTGTCCGACCCACGGCCGGACTCCCGCAGGGTGGTGAAAAAGCGGCCGCGGGTGAAAACAGCATTTAGGTCGTCGCTGAAAAGGCAATTGACGGCTTCCAGGTTGACGTGGATAAGGGCCTCGATGCCGTCGTCTTCTTCTTTGGCATCAGCCAATCCGGCCTGCCGTTTGCGAAACTTCTCGTAGGCCAATCGACCTTCGACCGGATCGTTGGGGGTGGCGCCGCCGTTGTCCCAATAGGCCCGCTTCTGCTCTTCGGTCAACTGAGAGTCATCCGGCCCGGGAAGGCAGTCGTTGATGTACTTGTGCAGCTGGAGCCAGTTCTTACGTTCATCCTGACCGGCGAGCACGCTTTCGATGGCGTTTTGCAGTTCGTTGATGGCAGCCACGCGTCGCTCGCAGCGGCTTTTCCACTCGTTGGCCTCGGTCAGGACATTTCTTCCTTCCCGCATGGCATCCTGGATGACGGGGGCGGCGACGGAACGATGCTCCCGCGAGTATCCCAACGTCAGTGCCCCCACCCCCAGCAGGAGCACCGCTGCCGCCGCGGCGGCCATCGGCTTTTTCGCGCGAATCTGTCGAGCAACATGAATTTCCTTCGGCAGTAGGTTGGTATGCAACCGCGTCTGCTGCAACCCTTGCAGGGCCAGCCCGTAAGCAGTGCCGAAGGTCATCAGATTTTCGGTAAACGCCGGTGCTGTCACCACCCCTTCGCCCCGCAGCCGCTCGAACTTCTGGAGCTTGCGCACTTCCAGACCGAGCTTTTCGCTGAGGTATTTCTGCATCCCGGGAAGCCGAAAGGCATTTCCCAAGGCGGCAACGTATTGCACCGTGGCATCGCGGTGCGTGTTGGCGAAAAAGCCCAGCGAACGCTGCACCTCGTTGACGAAATCGTTCAGCACCGGCTTGAGCGACGCCAGTATTTTCTTCAGGTCCGGCGACTTGGTCGCGTTCCGCTTCAGATGCTCCGCCTTGGCGAAGCTCAGCTTCAAGTCCTTGATCAACGCCCGGGTGAAATGGTTGCCGCCGTAAGGAATCGGCCGCTGCCAAATGGTCCGCTCCCCATCGGTGATGACGAGATTGGAACTTTCCGTCCCGACGTCGAGAGCCACCAGGCACTCCTTGGAACCTTCGCCATCTTCCGGGGGAGTCGCATCCTTGCCGAGGAGGTCGTAGGTGACGAAATTACACAGGGCCAATGGGGCCATCTGCACGAAGTGGACCTCCACGTTCACGTCGCGGAATTGGCCGAGGAACTTCTCCACCGTCTCGCGCTTGATGGCGAACAGACCGATCTCGGTTTCCATGGCGAAGCCGTCGGTCACGGTACCCGAGCCGATCTTCTGATAGTCCCAGACGACCTCGTCGAGGTTGAAGGGGATTTGCTGCTTGGCCTCGAACTTGACGATGTCCGGGATTTTCTTCTCTTCGACGGGCGGGAGTTTGACGAAGCGGGCGAGGCCGGCTTGGCCGGGCACGCTGACGGCGATCAGGTCGCCTTTGGTCTTGTTGCGTTCGAGGAACTTTTGCAGGGCTTCGCGGACGAGTTCCTCGGGCTCAGCCTCGGGTTGATTGAGCAGCTTGGGGTGCTCGATGTAATCGAAGGCCGTCGCCGTGACTTCGCCATCGACCAGTTGAAGGCGCAAGGCCTTCAGGGCGCATTGGCCGATGTCAATCCCCCACACACCAGGTTGCGGAGCCGGCATGGGAACGAATCTCCCCTGAAATGTCGCTCGGAATGGTCTGCTTGTACCGTACCGGGGCTGGTGTTGGCTGTCAACCGTGGCCGAGTCCCGGTCCCACCGGCCCGACCGGTCGCGTTACGACCCGCCGGCCAACCACCGGCCAGCCCCTTGGGCCAAGAGCTGCTCCGCCAATCGTCGGCCAACGGCCTCAGCCTCGCCGACGCTCCCGGAGCAGCTTCCATCCACCCGCTGTTGGCCATCCGCTGTCAAGACACACCCCCGAAGCGTCAGGATATCGCCATCAATCGTCGCCATTCCCCCGATCGGGACATGGCAACCGCCTCCAAGGGCCGACAACATCGCCCGCTCGGCTGTGACCGCCGCCCGAGTGGGCGGATCGTCCAGGCGCTGCACCAGGTACCGTGTTGCTGCGTCGTCCTGCCGGCACTCCAGGCCGAGGGCGCCTTGCCCGACGGCCGGCACCATCCAGCAAGGGTCGAGCCGCTCGGTGATGGCTTGAGCCAGACCGAGGCGTTCCAGCCCCGCCTCGGCCAGCACCATCGCATCCAGAGGCTCCTCGCTCAGCTTTCGCAGGCGGGTTTCGACGTTGCCGCGCAGCTCCACCAGCCGAAGGTCAGGGCGGCGGTGTAACAGGAGCGCTCGCCGTCGCAGGCTGCCGGTGGCCACCACCGCTCCCGGGGGCAAAGCTGCCAGGGAGGCGTAGCGTTTTGACAAGAACACATCGCCGCTCGGACCTCGCGGCGGGACAGCGGCCAATATCAGCCCCTCCACCGGCCAGGTCGGCAAATCCTTCAGGCTGTGGACCGCCACGTCCACCCGCCGATCGAGGAGGGCGCGCTGGATCTCCTTGGTAAAAACCCCCTGGCCGCCTAGCTGCCACAGCGGAGCGTCACGCCTCACGTCGCCCGCGGTCTCAATGGGGACCAACTCCACCTGCCGCGGCCCCGCCAACGGACGCAGCTGCTGGGCTACGTACTCCGCCTGCCAGAGCGCCAGGCGACTTCCACGGGTGCCGATGCGGAGAGGATGGCTCATGAGCGTCGCGCCATTAAGGCGGCAAGCTGGTTCCGCAAGATACGGGCCGTCTCTGCTCGATCGCTCGACCCTTGCTCAAGCCGGCGGAGGGCCGATTTATCGTCCTTGGCCCGGTCGATGGCCACCCAGATGGGGTGCTTGAAATCGGGGTCGTCGGCGTAGCGCGGCACCAGGTGCCAATGAAGGTGGGGCACCTGGTTGCCAAGAAGCTCGTAATTCATCTTTTTCGGCCGGAACGCGTCCTCGATGGCCCTGGCTGCGAGGCACATTTCCTCCAAGTGGGCGTGTCGGTCCTGGGGGGCCAGCTGGCTGAGTTCCGTCGCGTGCCAACGAGCCACGAGGACGCAGTAGCCGCGGTAATACTGCCACGGGCCGAGGAAGAGCACGGATTGGGGGAATTCGAAGATGCAATCTGGGCTGGCGGCCTGCGGCAGGGAGCCAATTTTCCGACACAGAATGCAGTCGCCACCGAGCATTTCAAAAGCCCCCGGAGCGTGGTGGCTTTGGTGGTCGTAATGGAAGCACGACAACCATTCGTGATTGGCTGGGCACCTGTTACCGGCGGGTATTAGAAATCGCCGCCACCGAAATCGCCGCCCCCAAGGTCACCGCCGAAGTCGCCGCCACCGAGGTCGCCGCCGCCAAAGCTGTCGGAGGAAGAGTCCGCCCCGCTGCCGAAGTCGCCGCCCGCACCCGAGTAATCGGTATCTTGCGGGGGTGGGAGGCCCTCGTCGCCGCCAGCGGCGTAGGCGTTGGAGGCTCCCCAATCGCTGCCGGAGGAGCTGGGGCCGCTGCGGAAGAAATGGTCATACATCCAGTTACCGGCGGCGGCGCCGAAAAGGCCGCCGAGCAGGCTGCTCCAGAAGCCGCCCCCGCCTCCCGCGTACGGGGGGCCGCCGTTGGTGGCGCGGGCGGGGTAGCCGCCGCCGGCGCCGGCGATGGCGCGGATGATGGCGATAATGACCCAAACCAAGCCCGCGATTGCCAGGGCCACGCAGATTAGCCCGCCGAGGCCTCCCAGCCAGTCCCACCCTCCGGCACCCGGCGCGGTGCCATCTTGCTCCGCCGCCGCGCCACCGATTGCCTGTCCGGGCGTCGCCGCCGTGTGCCGTCCCGGCCCAAGGTTCCGGGCCAGGGTGTCGCGTACAAAGGTCGCCGCTTGCAGTAGCCCCTGGTCGTATTCTTTCCGGCGAAACCGGTCCAGCATCAGCCGCACCAACTCATCGCGGTCCCGAAGCGTAAACGCCCTCTGCTGGGTGTGATTGCCGACTTCCACCTGGAGATGAGACGGCTGCCGGCAGATCAGGACGTAGACCCCCGTCACCTGCAATGCCCGGGCCCGACTCCGGGCCCACTCGTGGAAAAAGGCGTTCCGGTCTCCGCGCTCCAAGTCAGCTCGCCGGTCGTCGGGGACGGCGGGATAGGTCTCGATCGCCAGGTCTTCCTTGTAGCGACGTTTGATGTCGGCGATGATCGAATTGGCCTGGTCGACAGCCTGCCTGCTGAAAAAGTTGGCGTCGTCCTTGACGGCAAACGGTGCCTCGACCCGCACCTCGGCGAGAGTAGCCCCGCAGAGCAACATCAACATTGGCATCATGGCTGTCGTCCTTAATCAAATGGGCCGGCTCATTCCGGGAACCGGTGTGCGCCGCGGGCAATGTCCGAACACTCGGCCCATCACGCCTATGCGACACGTTGCTCATCCAACGACAAGCCGCACGCCGTACCGCTCTCGCGACCCGGAAGGACGATGGGCGAATGCGGTCAACGAGTCGGTCGCTGGTCCGCGTCCGGTTAACTTGGCGGGCCCGTCGAGGTCTACGACCGCCCGCGGGCTAGCCGCCTCATACATTATCTACGAAGCACCGACGCCCGAAAAGGGCGGACGAGCGATACGCCCAGCCCTCCGGAAGATGGAGAGGGGACGATGCGCCTTCACGCCACGACTATCTTGGCGGTGCGGCACCGAGGCGGCGCCGCCATTGGCGGCGATGGCCAAGTCACGCTCGGCTCGGTCGTCATGAAGGCCGACGCCCACAAGATTCGCCGGCTCCACCAGGGAAAGGTGCTGGTGGGATTTGCCGGCGCAGCGGCGGATGCCTTTGCCCTGCTAGAACGTTTCGAGGCCAAACTCAAGGATCATCAGGGGAGCGTTCCGCGAGCGGCCACCGAACTGGCCAAGGACTGGCGCATGGATCGTGCCTTGCGCCGCTTGGAGGCGATGATCCTGGCCCTCGACCGGGACCACCTCCTGCTCATCAGCGGCACCGGCGACGTCATTCAGCCGAGCGATGGCGTGGCCGCCATCGGCTCGGGGGGAGCGTATGCCTTAGCCGCCGCCCGGGCTTTGCAAGCCCACTCGGCGTTGTCGGCGGGGCAGATCGTGCGGGCAGCCTTGGAGATCGCCGCCGACTTGTGCATCTACACCAACCGGAACATCGAGGTTGAGGAACTTTCCTGACCGACACGCGCGTGGTCCCGGAAGACGCGCGGGTCGGATAGCCGTGGTCTGAGGATCCGACACCGTGGCTCAAGCACTCTCTCCCCGCCAGATCGTTCGGGAACTGGATCGCTACATCGTCGGCCAAGAGGCGGCCAAGCGGGCCGTGGCCATTGCCATCCGCAACCGTTGGCGGCGGCAGCAGCTGCCCCCCGAGCTGCGCAAGGACGTCACCCCCAAGAACATCATCATGATCGGGCCGACCGGCGTCGGCAAAACCGAGATCGCCCGCCGCCTCGCCCAATTGGTCGGGGCCCCCTTTCTCAAGGTCGAGGCCACCAAGTACACCGAAGTCGGCTACCACGGCCGCGATGTGGAAAGCATGATCCGCGACCTGGCCGAGGTGGCCGTCGGCATGGTCAAACAGGAACAGCGCTCGTTGGTCGAAACCGACGCCAAGCAGCGCGTCACCGAACGCCTCCTCGACCTCCTCGTGCCTCAGTCCCAGTCTTGGGACCCGGAGAACGCGGATGACAACGAGCGTCACCGCCGCACCCGCGAAAAGATGCGGGCCCGCTTGGAGGCCGGGGAACTGGAAGATCGCTTGGTCGAACTCACCGTCGAACAGCGCGCGGTGCCGGTGCAGATCTTCTCCAACCTCGGCATGGAACAGATGGACGTCGATTTCCAGAACATGTTCGAGAAGATCATGCCGCGGCAAGCGCAACAGCGGCAGCTGCCGATCCGCGAGGCCCGTCGCGTCTTGATGGAGCAGGAAACCGAGGCCCTCATCGACCGACAAGTGGTGACGGAAAAGGCCATCGACCTGGCGGAAAACCAGGGAATCATTTTCATCGACGAGCTGGACAAGGTCTGTGGCCCCCCTTCGACCCACGGGCCGGACGTATCCCGCCAGGGGGTGCAGCGGGATTTGCTCCCGGTCGTGGAGGGGACCACGGTGAATACCCGGCACGGCCCGGTTCGGACCGACCACATCCTGTTCATCGCCGCGGGGGCATTTCACGTCTCGAAACCGTCCGACCTGATGCCGGAGCTTCAGGGGCGGTTTCCCATCCGCGTCGAATTGACGGACCTCAAGCGCGAGGATTTTCTTCGCATCCTGACCGAGCCGGAACATGCTTTGACCAAACAATATGCCGAGTTACTGGCCACCGAGGGGATTGCGCTGCAATTCAGCCGGGATGGGATCGAGGCCATCGCTGACATTGCCTTCGAGGTCAACCGCACCACGCAGAACATCGGCGCCCGCCGGCTCCATACCATCCTCGAGCGCGTCCTCGAAGACGTCAGCTTCGAAGGCCCCGACCTGCCCGACAAGCACGTCGTCATCGATGCGGCTTACGTCCGCGGGCGCCTGACGGGCATCCTCCAGAACGAAGACCTGAGCAAGTTTATTCTGTGAGGGGTTGCCCGAAGTACTCGCGGCGGGGGGCTTGGCCTCGGCTCGGGCGGGCATCTGGGGTTCAGGAACGGGCCGCGGCGACGTGGTCGGCCGCGGCCGCTTCGTACGTTCGCGCGGTGCTGCCCCCGTCCCGGTGGCGCAGCGCCAGCTGATAAAGCCGCTCCCCGGCGGGGGTCGGATAACGGCCGGTCAGGCACGCCTGGCACAAGTGGCCCGGGTCCAGACCGATGCAGCGGGCGACCGCTTCCAGCGGCAAGTAAAAGAGGCTGTCGGCACCCAGTTCCTCGGCCATCGCACGTTGTTCCGCCTCTGTTGGCCTCAGACCGCGGAGGAAACGCGGGGCGAACAATTCCCGCACCGTGGACATGTCGATGCCGTAGAAACACGGGGCCACAATCGGCGGGCAGGCGACCCGGACGTGGATTTCCCGAGCGCCACCGCGCTCGCGAAGGTGGTGCAGCAGCGACTTCAGCGTGGTGCTGCGGACGATCGTATCCTCGATGAGGAGGACCCGCTTGTCGCACAGAACCTCGTGCAGCGGAGTGTATTTGATGCGGGCGCGATCGGCCCGGTTCTCGCCTTCGATGAACGTCCGCCCCACATAGCGGTTGCGCATCAGGCCCTCGACAGAGCGCAAGCCCAACTCGAAGGCCATGGCATCGGCCGCCGCCTTCCCCGTGTCCGGCACCGGGACCACGATGGTGTCCTCGTCCAACGGCACCTTCCCGAGCATCCGTTCCTGCTTGGCCAACTCCTTCCCCAACGCGGCGCGCGTCAGGTAAACACTCCGGTGGTCCAAAGTGCTGGCCACGTTGGCGAAGTAAATCCACTCGAAAAAGCAATGCGCCGGAGCGCGTCTCGGAGCGTAGCGCTCGAAACGGATTCGGTTGTCCTGGATCAGGACCATCTCGCCCGGCTCCAAGGAACGGATGTCCCGAAAGCCGAGGTTCAACAGGGCCACGCTCTCGCTGGCAGCGGCAAACAGCGGCCCATCGTGGGCATAACAAAGCGGCCGAAATCCCAGCGGATCCCGGAGCACGACCATGTCGCCCATGGCGTTCAAAAAAACGATGTTGTAGGCACCATCGAATTTCTGGCTGACCCGGCGAAAAAGCTCCACCAGGTCCGGCCGCTCGTCTCCCCGCATCTCCTGAGCGAGGTAGTGCAGGATGACTTCGGTGTCCGTGTCGCGGGTCAGGTGGTAGTCCGACTGGGCAAGCAGGGCCGCCTTGAGTTCGGCGAAGTTCGCCAATTGCCCGTTGAAGGCAAAGCTAAACCACTTCCAGCGCCGCCCGTGGACCCGCTCAAACGGTTGGGCATAGCTCTTGTCGTTCGCCCCGCAAGTGGCGTAGCGCACGTGGCCGATGGCCGCCCGTCCGGCGTATTCCTGCTGGATGCTTTCGCATTTCTCTCGCCGGTTGAGGCGGAACGCCTCGATGACCGTGCCGAGCTGTTTGTAAGTCTCCAGGATGCGGTCCCGCCCCGGCAAAAAGGTGGTAAAACCGGCGGCCAGCTGGCCGCGGTTTTGCAGGTCCAGCAGCATCCGGGGCATCAGGCGCGAGACATGCTCCGGCCCGGGGCTTGGCGTCAACCGCGACGGATGCTCGCTTTCCAAGTGATAGATGGCAGCGATGCCACACTCGTGCTGCGGCTCGTCCATAGGAGCGCTCGGGTCATCCATCCTGGGTGGTCAACGGCTTCGGGCCACTCGAGCGGCATCAGGGATGCCGACGTGCAGATTGTAGAAAGCCCCCGAAGGCTGAACAACCGAAAGCCACCGCCGGGCGGCCGCGGAGCGTGCCGGACGACCGCAGTGGGGCGGAGGTCAGCGCAGATGGAGTTGCCGCAGTTGCCGCAGCCGCTCCAGGCCGGGCCGCACCTCTCCGCTGCCGTCGATCAAGCCGCAGTGCGGCGCCCAATGGGGGCCAGCATCGTCGAGATGGACCCAGCGCACGCCGCGCACAAACGGCTTGCACAAGGCCAAGGCGGCCATCGCCTCGGTCCAATCCGCCTGGTCCCCGGGCGTGAAGCCACCGCGCCAACGTCCAGCGGCCACCTGGCAACCCTGGGCCGACCCAGGATCCGGCCCCGCCGCCGACGGGTAACCGAGCGTTACTTGCAGCGGCACCCCCAGCAACGCGTACAGGTCAAGCAGCCGCGAAGCCTCCAGAAGGTCGCGGCAGTAACTGCCGCGGGGCTCCACGGCCATGACCCATTCCAGGTCGAGGGCGGCGAGGTTCAACCCTGCCCGGATCAAGGTGTCGGCGAAAAGGAAGGGGGACTGGTTGCGGTCCTCCCGGGCCATGTAATCGCCCCAGGGTTGACAAATGCCGACGACTACCTCCAGCGAAGGATCGACGTGCCGGGCCGCCTCGGCCACGCGCACATTGATCCACAAAAGTTCGTCTTCACCCAGGGACAGCGCCGACGTCCAGTTGCTCGCGGCCGTGAGTTGCCAATAGCGGATGCGACCCCGGTAGCGGCGCACGGCGGCCTCCACGTAGTGGCACATGAAATCGGCCAGGCCGTGGAGGTCGCGTTCCCACAGCCCCAGCCAGTCGGGGAGCTGGTCCGGGGCCAGATCGATCAGGGGGCCTGCCGAGACCCGAAGGCCTTGGTCCTCCGCCCAGGCGACAATCTCGTCCGTGGCGCGCCAATTGAATTGCGATTCGGCCGGTTCCACCTGCTTCCATGTCATCGGCACCGAGATGGCGTTGAACGCGGTCTGCACCGCGGAGGCAACGCCGTCCGGGTTCGGCAAGCGATTGAGGCCGCAGGCCAGGTCGCTGTCCAACAGCGGCGTCCGCTGGTGGCGAAACCGGAACACCTGGTCCACATACACCCGGACGAGCGACTCGGCCGCGTGACAGGTCTCGGCCAACACCGTAGCCGCCAGCTGGCTGGCTTCCTTGGCCGATTCTTGCGTCAAGGCCCGAGCCAGTTGGCAGCTGACCTGCCGAATCTGGTCCGTGAGTTCTGGCGGCAGCTGGACGCCACCCTCCTGCCAATCACTGGCTTGGGAGCGCAGCTGGTTCACCTTGCCTCGGGCCAGCTCGAGCAGCAGATCGTAAGGGGGCTCACGCTCCATCAGCGTGGCGCTGGCAAGCATGAAATGTCCCACGCCATCCACGCACCAGGGGACGAGCAAATTGCCGCTTTCCTCGACGTCGCGGCGCACAATCAGACAGGCCCCTTCGACGTCGGTGCGCGTCGGCCAAGGCATGGCATCCGGACCGCCAACGACACAGGCTCGCCCCAGCTCCCGAGCAGTTTGCGGTGACAGCTCGTCGGGTAGCGCGAACTTCATCGTGCCCATGGCCTGTGGGTTCCTGGTCGGACTTGGCCACCTGATCTTCCGTCGGCCGCGAACGCAGACCGCGTTGCGGGCCGAACAGGCCCCAGAACCTTTGCACCCGTCGGTGCTGGCGCAGGTCCGCTGCGAGTCGTCGCCCCCTGTTCGTCCGGTTCGCCCACCTATGAACCGCGGCCGGTTTTTGGCTGGCGTCATGCCGACACTTGAAAGCTTCATCTATGAGCCTAAACCTGAGCAGCCTTCCATACAAGGGGATTCTCCCACTGTGGTTAATGCGGTTCCGCGACCCGTCCCGGGTTTCCAGACTCCTCGGGTAGAAAATTTGACCTGAGAGGTTAGGCTATTAAGGTGACAGGTTACTCCGTGCATGAAGGGGTCGATTGATGACTGCCCGCCCCCGATCGAACGATACGGCGGACAAAACCGCGGCAAGCCCGGACGCCCAGCCGGAACCGACCGCCTCGAATCTGACGGTGTTGCAGATCCTGGCTCAGGCCGCGGGGGTGCCCCTCGACGTGACCCGGGCCAAGCGCGCCCTCCGCCAGGCGGAGATCGACATCTCGCCGACGGCGGCGCGGGCGTCACGACAGCGCCTGGTCCAGGCCGCCCAAGCCCTCGGGTTGCAACTCCTCTCGCGGCAGTTGTCGATTCGCGAAGCCTTGAACGTCGTCGAGCCGGAAGTCCCGTTGGCCCTGTTTGCGGCGGCCAGCGACGGCAGTGCCCGCTGGTTCGTGCTCACCGAGGAACGCGGCGGGCGAGGCCGGTTGGCTCGGGTCGACCCGACCGACTCCGACGAATTGCTGACCGCCGAGGAGCTGGCTCGCAGGTTGAACGCGGCGACCGCTGACACCGTGCTGGAGTGGCTTTTTGCGCAGCCCGCGGCCCCGCTGGCGGAGGCCTCGGTGCAATCCGGCTCGGGCGTTAGTGCAACCGGGATCCCGGCGGAGGCCCACCACGGGCCACCGCCATTGAACCGCTTGTTCGGATTGCTGCGCCCTGAGCGCCAAGACCTCTGGCACGTGGTCGCCTATGCGGTCGCCGTCGGGTTTTTCAACCTGGCCACCCCCATCGCCCTGATGGCCGTGGTCAACACCGTCGCCTTGGCCACGCTCGTGCAACAATTGATCGTCCTTTGCTCTGGCCTGTTGATCTGCCAGGCGATGGTCGCTCTCTTCCGGTTCCTGCAGGCGGTGGTGGTCGAATACATTCAACGGCGCATTTTCACCCGGGTCGCCGCCGATATCTCTTATCGCCTGGCTCGGGTGCGGCTGGATGCCTTCGACCGGCAGCACGGCCCCGAACTGGTCAACCGCTTTTTCGACGTGTTGACGGTCCAAAAGGCGTCGGCGACGTTGCTGCTCGACGGCGTGGACGTAGTGCTGTCCACGATCATCGGCTTGGCCCTACTCGCCTCGTACCACCAGGTATTGTTGGGCTTCGACATCGTGCTACTGGCGGCCTTGGTTTTCCTCTTCTGGCCCTTGGGACGCGGCGCGGTGGCGACGGCCATTCGCGAGTCCCGGGCCAAATACGCGGTCGCTGCCTGGCTCGAGGAGATCGCCCGCCATCCGTCGGCCTTCAAATTGGCAGGCGGCCCCCAGTTTGCCACCGACCGTACCGACATCCTGACCCGGGAATACCTCTTGGCCCGTCATGCTCATTTCCGCATTGTCATGCGGCAGTTCGCTTTCGCCCTGGCGGTTAACGCCATCGCCTTGACGGTCCTGTTGGCCCTGGGCGGCTTTCTGGTCATCTATGGTCAACTGACGTTGGGCCAACTGGTGGCCGCCGAGCTGGTCGTCAGCCTGGTGGTGCTGTCGTTCACGAAATTCAGCAAGCACCTGGAGAGCTATTACGACCTGCTGGCCGCGGTGGAAAAGCTGGGCGTCCTGGTCGATTTGCCGCTGGAGCGCACCCGGGGGGTGGCCCATCACGCGCGCAGCGGCGGGGCCAGCGTCCTGATCCACGATCTGAGTTTCACCTATGAAGGGGGACATCGCCCCGCCTTGCACCAGTTCAACCTCACGCTCGAGGCCGGCGAGCGTGTCGCCCTGTGGGGTCCCAACGGAGCGGGCAAGAGCACCCTGGTGGACCTGTTGTTCGGGCTGCGGGTGCCGACCCACGGGTACATCGAAATCGACGGCATGGACCTGCGCGAGCTGCAACTCGAATCGCTTCGCGCCCATGTGGCCGTCGTCCGCGGGATCGAGATTTTTGAGGCCAGCGTCCTCGACAACGTCCGCATGGGACGCGACGAGCTGTCGGTCGCCGACGTGCGGCAGGCCCTGAAGGCGGTGGGGTTGCTCCAGGTGGTCTTGGAACTCCCCGATGGCCTGTACACCCGCTTGCGCACGGGTGGCTCGCCCTTGTCGTTGGGGCAAGCAGCGCGGCTGATGCTGGCCCGTGCCATCGTCGGACAGCCTCGCTTGCTGGTCCTGGACGATGTGCTGGACAGCATTGACCAAGACTCCCGTCGCGAGGTGCTCCCGGTCATCATGGGCCGTGATGCCCGCTGGACCCTGCTGGTCATGACCCAGAATCCTGAGGTCGCCGCCTTGTGCGACCGTCAGGTTCGGCTCGATCCGGTGACCGACGCGTCGCTGGCCGCCTTGGCCGGGGGCCACGCCCTCATGGCTTCGGACATCGAGGAGTGACATTACTCATGACGCTTACCCGGAACCGATTGGCGCCTGAGTGGAACGGGTTCGCCACGAGCGAGATCCCCGTCAACCTCCCTGCCCTCCAGCTGTCGCGAACGCCGCGGATCGCCCGCCGTTTGTCCCGTGTCCTGTTTGTCTTTTTCGCCTTGGTTCCCGTGCTTTTGATGTTTGTCCCGTGGACGCAGACCGTCCACGGGACCGGCCGGGCCATCGCCTTCAACCCCGTGCAGCGGCCGCAGTTTGTCTGCTCGCCGATCGAAGGCCGGATCAAAAAGTGGTACGTCGTCGAAGGTCAGCGGGTGAAAGCCGGCCAACGGATTGTCGAGATGGTGGACAACGATCCCCAGCTGGAGTTGCGGCTGCTGGACGAAGAGCGGGCGATTCTGGATCGGCTGCGGGCGGCGGAGGAGCGGGTCCGCGACATCGAAGCTCGCATCCGCAACCTGGAAAACTCGCGGAATCTGGCGATTGCCGTGCAATCCAGCTACGTCCGGCAGGAGGAAGCCCGGTTGCACGCTTTCCGACAGTCGTGGTTGGAGGCCAAGGCGAATTACGACGCCGCCTTGCCGAATTACGAACGGCAACGGGACTTGGAGCGCCGCGGCTTGGCCTCGAAGCGCGACGTCGAATTGGCCGTCGCGGCCTTTGAAACCTCCAAGGCCAAGCTCGAGCAGGCGGAAGCTCAGATCAAGCTGGGGGAAGCGGCGGTCCAGGCGGCCCGGGACAATTTGAGCAAGATCGACGCCGACACGGCGGCCATGATCAACCTGGAACGGGCGTCGCTGCGCAGCGCCGAAGCCGAGGTGGCCAACATCCGTCGCGACAAGGCCCAGATCGAGGTGCGCATTGCCCGGCAGCGCGCGCAGTATGTCGATTCTCCCGTGGATGGCACCGTGTTCCGCCTGGTGGCCGCCGGCGAGGCCGGCGGCATCCTCGTCCGCCCGGGCGAACGTCTGGCGATCCTGGTCCCCGATATACCTAACGCCGACGCCAAACAAATGTTGACGGGCGAGGACTACCCCGGTATCGTCGCCGAACTTCAAATTGACGGTAATGACTTGCCGCTGGTCCACAAAGGGGACCGGGTCCGGCTGCAATTTGAGGGCTGGCCCGCGGTGCAGTTCGTCGGCTGGCCTTCGGTCGCGGTGGGCACTTTCGGGGGACGGGTCTACCTGGTCGACCCGACCGCCGACGACAAGGGGTATTTCCGCATCCTGGTCGAGCCCGACCCGGACGACCAGCCGTGGCCGGACGAGCGCTATCTCCGCCAGGGCGTGCGCACCCAGGGATGGGTCCTGCTGAATCGCGTGTCGCTGGGTTGGGAGTTGTGGCGGCAGCTGAATGCCTTCCCGCCGGTACGGGAGTTTGAAACGCCGAAGAAGGATCAGCCACTCGGCCCGGTGAAGTTGAAGGAGCGGAAATGAAGGCATGGATGCCTCGCGGGTTGCTCAGCCTGATCGGGCTCATCGTCGCTCCGATGCTGGGCTGCTTCAGCAGCAGCCGGCTGGCTGATGGGCCCTACCCCGCGGGGATTCGCCGGCCTCTTTTTCCACCAACATTGCCCCCATTGCCCAGCCTTCCGTCCGAGTTGCCGGCCGATCCGCGGCGTCCCGAGAGCGCCTCGGAGCGACCCAAGCCGGCGGGCGAGGCGCCGCCGGCCCCAGAGGCTGAGGCAAAAACGCTCCCCCCTCCGCGAAAGGTGGAAGAGCCGACTGCCCCATTAGAACTGACCGAGGTGTTGGCCAGCGTCCAGCGTTCGTTCCCCTTGCTTCTGGCCGCCGAGCAGGAGCGGGCCATCGCCGCGGGGAAGCGGCTGTCAGCCGAGGGGAGCTTCGACTTGAACCTGCGGGGCCGCGGCATCCTCCAGGATGGGACGTTCCCGAGTGAGCGCTTCGACCTATATGCGGAGCAGGCCACTCCCTGGTACGGAGCCAGTTTCTACGGCGGCTACCGCCTCGGCCTGGGGAAGTTTCCCGTCTACTACGGGGATCGGCTCACCGCGGATGGGGGCGAGTTCCGCGCCGGGGTCATCCTGCCGGTGTTGCGGGACGGTCCCATCGACCGCCGTCGGGCCTTGCTGCGGCAAGCGCAGCTGGGTGAGCCGCTCGCCGATGCCGTCGTCCGCCGCTTCCGCATCGACTTCATCCGAGCGGCCACGGTGCGCTACTGGAACTGGGTGGCGGCGGGGGAGCAATTCTTCGTCGCCGACGAGCTGTTGCGGATCGCGCGGGACCGGCAGGTAGGCTTGGAAGAGCAATACAAGCGCGGGGCGATTGCCGAGTTCGTGGTCATCGATAACCGCCGCCTCATCGCCGAGCGCGAAGGCCTGCTCATTGCGGCCGAACGCCGCCTGCAACAGGCGGCGTTCGACTTGTCGTTGTATCTCCGGGATGCGGCGGGAAATCCGGTGGTGCCGCCGGCGGAACGGCTGCCGCGAAATTTCCTCCGCCAAGAACCGGCCCCACCCGATGTGCAGCGCCTGCGCAACGACGTGGAAACGGCGCTGCGATTCCGGCCCGAATTGGATCGATTCCAGGCCCTCAAGGAGCAGGCATCCGTCGAGTTGCGCCTGGCGGAGAACCAGACCCTCCCCGCTTTGAATGCCGCTGTCGGGGCTGCCCAGGACGTCGGTCGAGGGAAGAAGGCCACCGGGATTTTTGCCTTGGATCGCACGACCCCGGATGCGTCGGTGTTGCTGGAGGTGCCTCTGCAGCGCCGCGATGCCCGCGGTCGCGCCCAGGCCGCCCGGGCGACCGTGACGCAGCTTCTCGCCCAGGAGCGCTATGCCCGCGATCAGATCGTCGTGGAAGTGCAAGACGCCATTTCCAATCTCGACCGAACCCACGCTCGGCTTCAGCGGGCGCGGGAAGAACAACGGGTGGCCCGGCGGGTCGCGGAGCTGGAACTGGAGCGGTTTCAGAAAGGGCAGAGCAACTTGCTCGAAGTCAACCTGCGTGAACTGGCCGCCGCCGGCGCCCAAGCGAAAGTGATCGACGCTTTGGCGGATTTTTACCGGGCCTATGCCGATTACCGCGCCGCCCTTGGGTTAGACGCCGCCCCCACCAATCCCTAGCCTCCGTGTCCCCGACCCGGCAGGCAACGGCGCCGCTTGCCCGGCACCTCCTTCGGCCGGATCCAGGGGCGCAAGAGACGCCCATGCCGAAGCTATAGCGCGGTCGGCGACCCAGCGCCGCAGCTCCCTTGCGGGAGCCGCGGCGACGACTCTCCGGCGCCTCTCCGCGTCCAAATCGGCGATCACAGCAGTTCCGCGATCGGCTCGCCTTCCTGCAAGATGGGGATCGGCCGACCCGTGCGGTCGTAGTAGACGTGGTTTACGTCGATGCCGAAGCGGTGGTAGATGGTGGCCAGCAAGCAGTTGCTGTTCATGGCCCGATGGATCGGTTCCTCGCCGCGAGCGTTGGTGGCCCCGATGACCTGACCCATTTTCAGGCCGCCCCCCGCCAGGAGCACGCTCATGGCGCGGGGCCAATGGTCGCGCCCAGGCCGCCGGCTGGGGTCTTGGTAGCCGATGCGCGGTGTGCGGCCGAACTCTCCGCAGAAAATAAACAGCACATGCTTGTCCAGCCCGCGCTGGTAAAGATCCTCGATCAGGGCAGAGACCGACTGATCAAACGACGGAAGTTTTTCGCGGTAGGCATCAAAAATGTGCGAATTGACGGAGTGGTCATCCCAATTGCTGGTTCGACCCGTTTCAGGCCGGAGGCGATAGCTGGCTTGACATTGAACAAAACGAGCCCCAGCCTCGATCAACCGTCGGCAGGTTAACAGGCTCTTGCCCCAATGCGTATGGCCGTAGCGTTCCCGGGTCTTGTCCGATTCGCGGGAGAGGTCGAAGGCTTCTCGCATTTTACTGCTGGCCAACAATTCGACGGCCCGGCGTTGGAAGGAGTCGAACGTGGCCATGGTCGGCGAGCGATCGAGGGCCCGAGGCAGGGCATCGAGGGTTTGGGCAAGCTGGTGTCGGCGGCGGAGCGTCAGGGCGCCCTCCGACGACAGGACCAGGTTCTTCGCGCTTTCGGGCGTGAGGTAAATCGGCACCGGATCGTAGACGTTGTTGCCCGTGGACGAGAGCGGGTTGGGGCTGGGCATGAACGGGGCGTAGGCGGGCCCCAGGTAGGCCGGGCCGGCACCATAGAACTTGGTGTCACCAATGTAGATCGGAATGTCGCCTGCTTGGCCTTCCAGCTGCTTGGCGACGATCGAGCCGATGTCCGGAAACTCGGAATCGTTGAGATTAGCCGCCACCGATGCATACCCGGTCAGGAAGCGGTTGGTCGCCCCCGAGTGCTCGGCGCGGTTGTGGTGCAGGCTGCGGATGATCGCGAACTTGTCCGCCAGTTGCGCCAACCGCGGCAGTTCCTCCGTGATCTGAATCCCCGGCACGTTGGTCTGGATCGGCTTAAATGGTCCGCGAATCTCCTCCGGGGCCCCCGGTTTGAGGTCGAACAAGTCAAGATGGCTCGGCCCCCCATTGGCCCAAAACAAAATGACCGAAAAATCCTTGCTCAGCCGCCGTGGGGCCGCATCAGCCGCAAACAGGCGTGCCAGGCTCGGCTCGACGCCGGACACCAGTGCTCCCAGGCTCAGTCCCCCGACTTTCAACCAGGTTCGCCGGTCGATCGGCCCAGGGCAAGAAGACCGTAAGGCAGGCATGACATTTCCTCCAGGGCGGAGGGGCAGGAACAATTGACCACAAGCGGGCAGGCAGGGTGCTTGTGTTGGCTCAATGGTAAAGTATAAACGACTGCTCGCCGGTTGTCACCCGTTTTCCTGCCAAATCCAGGCGGTGTGCTCCATGACTCGGCCTCGGAGGGGCCGCGCCGCCGCTGGAACGTTGCCGGGCCGTAGCTAAGGGCTTGGGCGAACAGGCGACCACCGCACCGCCGGCGACGATCTGTGCACGCTACTCAGCGCGACGCGCGGCTGTAAATCGCCAGCAAGATTTCGTCGACCGACTGGAACGTCTTGCCGCTGTTCAGGACTTGGTCGAGGCGTTCGCGGGCCTCAGAGGGACTGTGACCGACGCTGAGCAGTGCCTGGTAGGCGTCTTCGATGACGGAGCTGGCGGCGGCGGGGCTGGCGGCAGCCGCCGGGCTGCCGCCGGCAGGCTCGGCCATCAGGGCGAATTTCGTGACCTTCCGCCTTAGGGTAGCGACGATCTGCTCCGCCGTGGCCGTGCCGACACCTGGCAGCGAAGTCAGCCACTTCGCATCCTGCCGCTGGATAGCATCGGCTATTTCCTTGATCGGCCGACCCAACGCCTTAATCGCCTTGCGGACGCCCACCTTGTCCACGGTGCAGAACAAGTCGAAGAATTCCAGCTCCGCCTCGGACAGAAAGCCGATCAGCCGCGGCACCAGACGCCCTTGCATCGGGTTGCCCTCAAGGAAATGGCTGGTGTGCAGCGTCACCTCTTCGCCGACCCGGCCTTGAAGCCGTCGGCGGACAAATTCCGGCACCAGTACCTGATATTCCATCGGCCCGACGCTCAGCCGTACCTCGTCCTCGAGGACGCGCTGGATGGTTCCGGTAATCCTCGTGATCATGCGTGCTCTCTGTCGGATCGCCGGTGAACGTACCAACAACACATGGCCGCCGCCAACGCGTCGGCGACGTCGGGTGGCTCCGGCCGTTGCTCCAGCCCCAGCTCGCGCTGGATCGTTCGTTGAACTTGCTCCTTAGGAGCGCGCCCATGCCCGGTGATGGTCTTCTTGATGCGGGTAGCATTATAGCTGACGACCGGCACGCCGCGCTGCCCGGCCGCCAGGAACACCACGCCGCGGGCGTGGCCCATCAGGATCGCTGTTCGGGGATGTTGGTAGTGGGCGTACAGCTGCTCCACGGCCATGACCCCGGGGCGGAACTGATCGATGACCTCCACCACTGCGGTATACAGGTCCGCGAGCCGCCGCGCCAACTCAGCCGCCCCGCGCTCCGCCTTGGTGCGAATCACGCCGGCCTCGCACACCCGAAGCTCCGGGCCGCTCCCCTCAAGCACGGCATAGCCCGTAACGCGCACCCCGGGATCAATACCGAGGATCCGCATGAGACGGCCCTCATCGTGGCGAGGAAACCAGTCGCGCTGCCTCACGACAGGAATGACCGCGGCTGCGCTCGGCTGCTCGCAGCCGTCCCCGAGGTCGGCAGCTCATCCCAGCGGCTGAAGTCTTCTTTCTCGCGCGGCAGGGTCTGGCAGATGAACGTCTTATGCCAGAGATCGTAGCAGAGGAGGCTGTAGAGAAACCAGTTGGGCCGGGCCTTTGCCTCCGCGAGGACCTCCCTGGGCACAAAGGGATACGGCTCGATGGCCTCCACCAAGGGCCGAAGTTGACCGCCTGGCGCCAGCCACTCAAACACGGGCTGGCTGAAAGCCAGCTTAGGGCGATAAACCAACTGTCGGGGAAGGTGTCGGGAGAGCGCCCTCTTCAACAACACCTTGGGTTGGCGGCGAACGTAGCGAAGCCGGGGCGCCAAGCGCGTCACCAGGCGAAGGATGCGAGAATCAAGAAAAGGACAAAGCAAATCGCCGCCCGCCCGGTTGAAGATCGTCGTCCACAGGGCGGCGCTGCCGACGGCATCAGCCCAAAATGCGACCATGTGCAGCAGTTCTAACGGTTCGGAAGCGACTTCCAGGCTGAGCACCCACTCTCGGCGTAAGGCCACGGCCTTTTCCGCCGCCGCTGCCCCAAAGCAGCGCCAGACCGACGGCCAATGGGTCCAGAGCGTGATCTGGTTGGCGGGGTGATTAAAGTCGTCGAGGTCATACAGGCGTTGGGCCAGCCGCAAGCGGCAGGCCAGCCGCTCCCATCCCAAGCCCTCCGCCACCTGGTGCGCGGCGTCGCGCAGGCGCTTTGCCGGCAGCAGCCGGCGGAGCCACTCGGCGGTGTGCACCGGACCTGCCTCGGCGTGGCCGAAGAGGGCGTCGGCGCCTTCGCCACACAAGCCCGAGGAATAACCGTCAGCAACCATCGTTCGGGCCAGCAGGAGGAAGTAGCCCGCTTGCAGATGATTGAGCGGTTCCCCAGTTTCGGCCAAGGTTTCGAGCAAGTAGGTCGAGAACGGGGCTTCGGCGTCCACGAACGTATGCTCAGTGCGCAACGCCGCCGCCGTCGTTTGGGCATAGTCGGCGTCGGCCCGGGTCCGGGGATGATCGAGGCGCACAGCGAAGCTGCGCGGCGGCTGGTCGGACCGTCGCATCGTCTGGCTCCACACCGCCTGCAAGTAGGAACTATCGACCCCACCCGAAAGCAACGTGGCGGTCGCCGGCCGCTCGCCGGCATAATGGGCGAGCACCTCGGTCATCGTTTCCTCGAGATGCTCGACAGCTTCGGCCCCGATCGTTGGCGCCTCCCGCCACGGCCGAACCGTGTCCCGCTGTTGCCGGTGCAGGCCGCGGTCATCGTAGCGAAGCAGTTCCCCGGGCAAGAGCCGATCAATGGCCGCGAAGAGCGTGTGTCGCCCCGGCACGGTGCGGAAGGCGAAATAGGCCGGCAGCATGGCCTCGTGCACTTGGGGGGCGACATCCCGCAGGTCGAGCAACAATGGCAGGCAGCTGGCAAAGAGAAACCCGTCGAACGTGTCCGTGTAATAGATGAAGCCCGAGCCCGCGAGGTTCTGATAAAGCACAATGCGGCCCGCCGGCCGATCGATCACGGCCAGTGAAAAGGCCCCTTCGAGACGGTCCGTGGGCAGGTCCTCGAACCGGCAGTAATGCTCATGAACGAGGGGGAGGACGGCAGCTGGCTCGGGACGCTCGGGCATCAGGGCACAGCCCCGCAGCAGCAGCGTCACCCCGTTCTCGGTCAGGCTTCGGACAAATTCACCTTCCGCCCGGGCAAAGAGGGTCCAACCGGCCGGTGACAACCTTGACTCCCAGGAGAGTGACTCCCGCCCGAGGCCGCTCGGAAGTCGCTCTGCCGAGGCCCGCCTGACCATGCCGCCGAGGAAGCGGTTCGCGCGCATCGATGGCTTCCTTTCCATGGGGCTGGGTGGCACCCGGCTTGGCCAAGGTGCCCCCAGGCTGGTCGTTCATCCGAGGCGCCAACCGGTGCCGCCGGGGCGATCCTCCAGGGTGATGTTCAGCTCAGCCAATCGTTGGCGGATCTGGTCGGCGATGGCGAAATTCTTGGCCTTGCGGGCTTCGGCGCGAAGGTCGATCAACAGTTGCACCAGGCCGGCGACGAGGCGGTCTTGGCCGGCCGACGGCGCTGCCGGCGGCTCGCGGAACAAGCCCAGAATCTGGCTCAACTCGCGTAAGACCATCGTGCCTCGTCGGAAATCAGCCACCGCTGAGGCGGCCGGCGCACCGCTCTCCAGCTGGTGCGCGTCGGCAAACCGGTTCAGCGTGTTCAACAGCTCATACAACGCCCCTATGGCGCCACCGGTGTTGAAGTCGTCGTCCATGCAGTCCAGAAAGGCGTCGCGGTGACGGCCCACCTCGGCGAGAAAGTCGGCATGGGTGCCACCAGGCTCGAACGCGCCCCGTCGGCTCGGCGCCGGCAACTGGTAGAAGCTCTCCCCGGTAATTCGCTGGTAGCGCTCAAAGAATCGGTGAAAGCTGTCGAGACCGCGCTTCAATTCTCCCAACCGCTCCTCGCTGTATTCGATCGGGCTGCGGTAATGGGTGCTCAACAATAGGAAACGCAACACCTCCGGTGAGTGTTTCTTCAACACCTCCCGAACGACGATTTCATTGCCGAGGCTCTTGGACATTTTCTGCAAGCCGTCGTCTCCGGCGGCGTCATCGGCCCGGATTTTGCGGCTCTGGCTGCGGATTTTCATCAACCCGTTGTGCATCCAGAATCGGACGAAGGGGAGGCCGCTATAAGACTCGGACTGGGCCAATTCGTTCTCGTGGTGCGGAAACTGGAGGTCCAGCCCGCCGCCGTGGATGTCGAGCGTGGGGCCCAAAAGTTTCATGCTCATGGCCGAGCATTCGATGTGCCAACCGGGTCGACCCGGGCCCCAAGGGCCGTCCCATTTCGGCTCGCCCGGTTTGGCCGCCTTCCACAGGGCAAAATCGCCCGGGTTCCGTTTCTTGTCGCTGACCTCGATGCGGGCCCCTGCCTCCAGTTGCTCCGGGTCACGGTTGCAAAGCTTGCCATAATCCTCATCCTTGGGTACGCTGAAGTACACATCGCCATCCACGGCGTAGGCATATCCCTTATCAATCAGGCCCTGAATGATCCTCTGGATGTCGGCGATGTGTTCCGTGGCCCGCGGGAAATGGTCGATGGTCGTGACGCCGAGTTGCTTAAGATTTTCGAGATAGTCGGCGGTCACGCTCTCAGCCAACTCCTTCCAATCCCGCTTCTGCCGGGCAGCTTCGGCGATGATTTTGTCGTCGATGTCGGTGATGTTGACAACGAACGTGACCTGATAACCGAGGTAGCTGAGGTATCGCTTGACCGTGTCGAAAATCACCGGGCCCACCATGTGCCCCACATGACTGGGCTTGTATACCGTCGGTCCGCAGACGTACATGCCCACTTTGCCGGGGTGGACGGTCTGGAACGGCTCTTTTTGCCGGGTCAATGTGTTGTAAACGCGCAAGGCCATCGCGCACCTCGAATCCATCCCTCTGGGTCCGCCGAGAGCGGTGACCGCACCCGCCCGGGGGCTAGGGCCGCTGGTCGTCGATCAGGGCCACCACCTGACAACCGATGGCTTCTGCCCGCCCGATGTGCCCGACCTTTTCGCCAGTTTTCGCCTTGACATTGACGGAATCGGGGCTGATCTCGAGCAGCCGCGCCAGGTTGGCCCGAATCTCCTCTTTCACGGGGCCAAGCCGAGGTTCCTCGGCGAAGATGACAATATCGACGTTGACGACTCGCCAGCCGGCCTGACGCAGGCGCGCCGCCGCCTCACGGACAAACCGACTGGAGTCACAATCCCGATAAGCCGGGTCGGTGTCGGGGAAAGCGTCGCCAATGTCGCCCCAACCGGCGGCGCCTAGCAGGGCGTCGGTCAGAGCGTGGAGCACCACATCGGCGTCGCTATGGCCAAGCAGCCCGCGGCGGTGCTCGAGGCGGACGCCGCCGAGGATGAGCGGCCGTCCCTCGACCAGCCGATGAGTGTCGTGCCCGAGGCCGATGCGCATACCGAGCGCTCCCGCGCAAGCTCGTGAAGGTCAACGAGCAGGATTGTAGCCGGGGCACGGCCTTTGTGACAACGCGAGTCCACCGGGCATATAATAGTCGCTTCACCGATTAGGGAGGGGCGTCGCATGCCGGTAGACTGGGGTCCGCTGGTGGACGCGGTGGCGCGCCATCAGCAGTTCTTGCTCACGACGCACATCCGACCGGATGGAGACGGCTTGGGGTCGATGCTGGCTTTGGCCGACGTCCTCCGGCGCCGAGGCAAGAGAGTTGCCACCGTCGTGGCCAGTTCCATCCCGGCCCGGTACGACTTTCTCGACCCGGAACGCCATCTGGAGCGCTTCGAACTCCCCGGCGACCGCTGGCGAACCGCCGAGGTGGTCATCATTGTCGATACCGGAACCTGGGGCCAGTTGGGTGATTTCGGCCCGTTCCTCCAGGCGCTGCCGGCGGTCAAGATCGTGATTGATCACCACCGTACCCAAGATGACCTGGGGGCGGTGGCCTTGGTGGACACTTCGGCGGAAGCGAGCGGTCGCCTGGTGTGTGAAGCGATCGAGGCATTGGGGGAGCCGCTTGCGGCCTCGGCCGCTGAGCTGCTGTTCGTTGCCCTGGCGATGGACACGGGTTGGTTTCGGCACAGTAACACAACGTCGCGGACGTTTGAGTTAGCGGCCCGGCTGGTCGCGGCTGGCGCCCGGCCGACCCGCTTGTACGACCAGCTTTTTGAGAGTAATACCCTCGGGCGGCTGAAGCTGGCCGGCGTGGTCCTGGGCCGGTTGCAGACTTTCAGCGCCGGCCGTGTGGCGTTCACGGAGGTGCACTTGGCGGATTACGCGGCCACTGGCGCGGTGCCGGCCGACAGCGAAGACCTGGTGAACTATACCCTTAGTCTGGCGGGGGTAACGGTGGGGCTGTTCTTCCTGGAGCAGCCGCGAGGCGGCGTGAAGGTCAGTTTTCGTTCGCGCGGCGGGGTGGACGTAGCGCGGTTGGCGGAGGGTTTTGGCGGCGGCGGCCACGCCGCCGCCGCCGGCGCCGTCCTCGACGCCCCGTTGCCCGAGGCCAAAGCTCGCGTCCTGGCCGCCGTGGAGGCTGCCTTGCCCCCCTGTCCCGTCTGAAAGATAATGTCTGGCAACCCACCCCCGGCTTCCTTCCGCAACCTGTGGGGACCGTGCCCATGAATGCCGAACCCTGCCCCTGCTTCACCCTGCGCCAGCTCCCCCTGGCCGGCAAGTTGGTGGTTGCCACGTTCCTACTGAGTGTCGGGCTGGGCTACTTCTCGGCCCTGGTACAACTCCACTTCCAACATGCCAAGCCGGGTCAGCCCTTACCCGACGCCGAGGACGTCGTCCGCGCCTACCACGGACTCGGTGGAATCAGCCAGTTTGAGCGTCTCCTCGTGGAAGAAGAAACCAAGCCCTTCAACGGCAGCGGCACGATGCGGCCGGCCTTCACCGTCCGCTCGGCTGGTTGGAACCGCGAAATCATGCGCCGGGCACGCGCCAAAGGCTACGACACCGCTCCGGACCAGGAGGCCAAGGACCGACTCCGCCAGCAGGCGGTCACCGAGCTGCGCCAAGAGCGCGACGGCGAACGCCTGGCCGTCCTTCAGTGGATTCGCGCCGGCTTCGACCAGCAGAGCTTCGACAACGACGAGTACGTTCCCACCGGCATGCTGCGTGAGCACCCCATCACCGCCGAGTTTGCCGAGTTCATCGACGAAAACGGCCCCGACAAAGGCAAGATCAAGTTCGTCAAGATCAAATCGATCGTCGAGAAGCGGTGCGCCCGCTGCCATTCAGCCAACGTGGGCGGCAGTGCGGCCCAATTTCCCCTCGACACTTGGGAGGAGGTGGCGGAATACTGCCGCATGGTGGAGCCTGGTGGCGGCATGTCGCTGGAGAAGCTGGCGCAATCGACTCATGCCCACCTGCTGACCTTCTGCGTGCTCTTTGGCCTGACGGGGTTGACCTTCGCCTTCACGAGCTATCCGTGCGTCGTTCGCTCGATCGTGGGGCCATTCACGCTGCTGGCCCAGGTTACGGAGATTGCCTTCTGGTGGGCGGCCCGGGCCCATCCAAGCTACGCCCGAGGGATCGTTGTGACGGGCAGCCTGGTGGGGCTCAGCTTGGGAATCCAGATCGTCGGCAGCCTCGTCAACATGTTCGACAAGGTGGGCAAACTGGTGCTCCTCGCACTGTTCCTGATCGCGGCGGTCGCCGGCGTGCTGCTCGCGAACCAGGTCATCATCCCTTACCTGTCGGTGGAAGCCCTGATGGGCGGGCCGTCGGAATGAGGCCGCCCGCCGCCCCAAGCCGCCGCGAGCCTGGGAACTGTCCGGTCTTTTTGTCAGCCACGCCGCCTCCGGCGGGTACTAGAATGCGGAGCACTGAGGCTTCAGTGGTCCGCACCGAGAATATCAGCGATGTCAACAGGAGAACCACCGATGGAACCCGACACCCCAAACAGGGCCGCCATCTCTCCGAAAGGGCTTGAGTCAGTAAACCAATTCCTGGCACGCATTTCGATCTGGCCCCGCCGATTGCTCCTCTCGCTCCCAAATGTAAATGTCACGATTCCCATGCTTCGCGGGGTGTGGGGGGCAGCCCTGTACGAGGTCGACCGCGCCGTTTACGACGAGGTCTTCAAGCCACCCCAGGGAGTAGTGCCCGGCTACCTGCTGCGACCCGTCCTGGGCGAGCGGCCCGCGGAGCCGGCGATCGACTGGATCCTGTTTGGCTCGGCCGTTGACCGTGACGCAACTTTGCGGCGCGCCTGGGAGAAGGCAACAAGTTACGGGCTGGGCTCGGCACGCCTCCCCTTCGGGATCCGGGGTTGGATCGACCTCGGGCCGACCGGCCGGCCCGCCGAGGGCCTCGGGCCTTGGCGACTTGACCGAGCCCGCTGGCCCATCGACCCTGATGCCCCGTGCCGCCTCGTCTTCTACACACCGCTTCGCCTCCTCCGAGATGGAAAACTGATCGCCCACCCAACGCTCGTCGATTTGGCTGTGGCAGCGTGGCGGCGGTTAGCTGCCTTCTTGCCCGACGAAGACCAGACGCCTTGGCGCGCGCTCCAGGCCCTGTTGCTGGCCAGTGCCCGCGCTCGCCCCAGCCGTTGGTTGGGCTATCCGCTTAACCTTCATCGCTATTCCGGCAGTCAGGAAACCGAGCTGGATCTCCGTGGCGTCGGTGGCGTCTTGCTCCTACCCGAGGGGGTGGGCCCTTTGGCACCGCTGTTGGTGGCGGCCGCCTGGCTTCACGTCGGCAAAGGAACGGTCTTTGGTCTGGGGCACTTCCGGTGCGAAGACCTTACTCCCGAGTGAAGCCCGCCCTGTCGGCCCGGGGGCAATCGCTCGTTGTCCTTAGGTCATCAGTTGGCCTGAGAAATCCCAGGTGTCGCCGCGGATTTGTTGCCGCTGGAGTGACTGGAGTCTGTTATGGACGACTATGTGTTTTACTCGATAGGCGTCTCCGAACCCGTCACACCCGAGACGCCGCTTCCGGAACCGCCACCTATCCCAAGGGGGGCCCTAGTAATAATCGAGGGAAGGGCCCCTATCTGGAGATATGGTGTCGCCTTCCATAAGCTCCACGGCTCTGCGGCCGCGGCCATAGGAGTTTATGACCCGAAAATCGGGACGGTGGTGGTAGCTTCCCATAGTCGGAAATGGCGCGAAGGGCAGGTCTTGGACATCAGTCCCCCGGGATCCCAGCGTCCCTGACCAAGCTTTACCGCGCCAGTTGATCGTTTCGGCTCCCCGATTAGCCGTTTGGCGCATTCCCGAATTGATCGTTTCGCGCTTGCTTCGTCTTTTCGCGCACTCACGATTGATCGTTTCACACCCTCATTCTCATCGTTCCGCGCTTCCGCGTTCTCTTGTGTTCGCGCTCGCACTTCGCAACGACGTCTGTTACGATTGAGAGAATCACGTGGGCAACGATCGACGTCAATCCGTGACAGGGTGTAGTCATGTCCGACTTGGCGTCCTTTCGTGACCGTCTCCGCTCCGGGGATGACCCCACTGTGTTGGCCGATCTGGAGGCCGCGGTCCTCGCGCGCCGCGAGGTGCGCGGCGGACACACTGAGTGGGGCCTCCTCTGTGAAGAGGCCGGGCTGATGCCCCTGGCCTTCCGGGAATTTCAACTCGCCCTTCGCGACAACCCGGACGACGACGTCGCCGCCCATCGCCTGGCCCGCCACTATTGGGAACGGGGCGACACCGGCCGAGCAGCGGGCTTGCTCGAACGCCTTTTGAACCGCCAGCCGGCCAACGCGGAGTGGCTGACACTTTATGCCGAGGTGCTGCGCGAGGATGATGCCGGCCCCCGCTTGCAGGCCGCGCTCCAGCGGGCCGTGGAAGCCGGTTTAGCTCCTGAGTTGGCCAAAACCTTGGCCCGCCACGAGGCCACGGATGACGACCAGCCTCCAGAAGTTGAGCTTGCCCCTTCCGATGCCGACTGCGCCCGTTTCCTGACCCTCTTCGCCGGCCGAGAAGACGTCCATGCCCGGCAGTGGTCCAGCCCCAAGGGAGAAGGGGGCTACAGTCCGGTGCACGAGCCGCTGACCGTGGCGGTTGTCCGCAATCATCTGCTGGGCACTTACACGGTCGGCGTCTATCCCATTCGTCTCGACGGCACCTGTACCTTCTTCGTCATCGATCTGGACATCGATAAGGGAGCCTTGGAACAGGCGCTCCGCCAGCCGAGCATCGCCCGCAGCCTGCGCGATGCCCTGCGCCGTCACGCTCTTCAGCTACTAGGCCTCCTCCGCGACATCGGTTTTGAATTGATATTCGAAGATTCGGGATACAAGGGACGGCATTTTTGGGTCTTTCTCGAACAGCCGGAGTCCGCCGATGTGCTGCATCGCTTCGGTCGCCAGTTCCTCGCCTGGCACACGCCGCAGCTGCCCCCGGGGCTCCGCCTTGAATTCTTCCCCAAGCAGGGGAGCCGCTCCGGAAAAGGCTTGGGCAACCTGATCAAACTCCCCCTGGGCATCCACCGCCGCACCGGTCGACGCGCCGCCCTGCTCGACGATCAAGGCCAGCCCCTCTCCCAGCCGTTGGCAGCCCTTCGCCGAGTGGTCCGTTGTCCCCGGGCGGTCTTGTACGCCGCTATCGATCGTCTTAAGGCCGTGCCCACCGACTTGGCCTCGGCGGAGGCCCCGCTACCGCCCGGTCAATCCCCACCGCCCCCGGTCGGGCCGCCGCCACCGCCGCCGGCCCCACCCTGGACCGAGGCCGATTTCACGGCCGACCCAAGGATCCGTCACCTCCTCCATCATTGCCCCGTTCTCGCCGAGCTGAAACAGACCGTCGATGAACATCGCCGACTCAGCCACGAGGAACAACTCGTCCTGATCCATACGCTCGGCCACGTCGAAGGAGGGCCTCAGGCCGTCAACTACCTCTTGGGCAAGTGCGTCGATGTCGGTCCCGAAAAGCTCTTGAAGAGCCAGCTCCGCGGCAACCCCGTATCGTGTGCTTCCATCCGAAAAAAAGTCGGTCACATCACGCGGCGCGTGCCTTGCAACTGCTCCTTCGATTATGCCCCCGATCGCTACCCCACTCCCCTGCTCCACCTTCTCACCCTTCCCCCTGGGCCGCCGGCGCCGCCATCACCGGCCCCAGACCTCGAAACCCTCGCCCGCCGCTTCGCTGCCTCCGCCACCAAGCTCGCCGAGGTGCAACGCGAACACGACTCCCTCCGCCAGGCGTTCGTCACGCTCCTCCGGCTCCACCCCGACCGGGAGGTCGCCTGTCCGGGCGGCCGCTACCGCCTGGTGGAAGACCAGGGCGTCGAAGAACTCCAATGGGTTCCGGAGACCACGTCGGCCACGCCACACCAGCGCGAGGCGCAGCCCCCTTCACCAGGGGACGAGGCTGGCCGTCCGCCCTCTCAGCAGGTAAGTCACCCGGAGAAGGAACCGAGCGCTAATAATTTCGTCACGCCCGTTGGCGGCGTGACCTCTCAGCAGGTAAGTCACCCGGAGAAGGAACCAGGCTGACTCGGTCTCGCTCCCGTCCGTAGGCCGAGCCCCGTTTCCAGACCACTCCGCGACAGGCGTGACGCTCCGCCATGCATTCCCTGGCCATCACCGAGCAAGGGGTCGCCATCCACATCGAAGGTGATCAGCTCTTGCTCCAGAAGAACAAAGCCGTCCTCCGTCGCGTCCGCCTCGGGGAGATCGAACAGCTCGTCCTCCTAGGCCAGGTCGAACTCACCTCGGCCGCCATCGCGGCCCTCGCCCGTCAGGGGGTCGATGTCGTCTTCCTGTCGCGCCACGGGTATTTCCGCGCCCGCCTCCTCTCGGCGGCCTCAAAAAACGTCCAACTCCGCCTCGCCCAGTTCCAACGCTGCCTCGACGCCGCCTTTGCCTCCCGCATCGCCCAAGCCGTCCTTCTCGGCAAAATCACTCACCAGCGGCAGCTACTCCTCCGAGGCCAACGGAAACTCCGTGACGACGCCCTCGCCCAAGCCCTCGGTCAGCTCTGGATCATCTTGGAACAGCTCCGCGCCACGACCAACCTCGAGACGCTCCGCGGCCTCGAAGGCCGTGCCGCCGCCATCTACTTTGCCCACCTGCCGAAACTCGTTCAGCCGCCCGAATTTACCTTCCTCGGACGCTCCCGCCGCCCCCCACGCGATCCTTTCAACGCCTGCCTGTCCTTCGGCTACACCCTTCTCGGTCGCATCATCGAGTCCGAACTCCTCCGCGCCGGTCTCGACCCCATGCTCGGCTTCCTGCATCAGCCCCACTACGGTCGCCCTTCCCTCATGCTCGACCTCCTCGAAGAACTCCGCCCCCTCATTGACAGCCTCGTCCTCCGCCTCGTCAACCGCCGGCAGCTCGGACCCCTCGACTTCGAACGCCACCAAGGCCAAGACCTCGCCGAAATCCTCGCCGACCCTCCCTCCGACGAACTCGATGCCGATCCCGCCCCTGAGGGGGTTTACCTGGCAGACACCGGTCGCCGCGTCTTCCTTACCGAGTTCTTCCGCCGCCTCCGTGAACGCCTCTTCTATCCCCCCCGCCAGGCTTCCTTGGAATGGCGCGACATTATCCGCGAACAGGTCTATCACCTCGCGCGTGTCATCGATGGCAAGGACGACGCCTATCGCCCCTTCGTCCCTGCTTGACCTCTCCCGCCCATGCCATGACCTCTTTGGCCGTCTAATCCCTCGCCCTCGAGGACCGATCGCCTTGATCGCGCCCCTGCCACTGTCGAAACCCGCTGCCGCGGCCCCGCAAACAATCGAGAAACACGGCTGCGGGCCTTGACCCCACCTCTCTCAGCCGACACTATGTACCCAGATAACCGCGAAAATCCCGACAACGGCTCGGCGGCTAGACCGTGTGACACGCCGTCCGACACCAGGGACCCGTTCCCGACGGTCCGACTCGCTCGCGTGCTTACCCCCGGGAGTTCGCGTATGTATGTCGTCGTCTGCTATGATGTCGTCTGCGACCGGCGACGCACCCGCCTGATGCGTCGCCTGAAAGGCTTCCTCCCCCATGTGCAGAAAAGCGTCTTTGAAGGTGAAATCGACGACGGCCCTCTCGTTCGCCTGCGCGACATCATCCGCGCGGAAATCGACCCCACCGAAGACACGGTCCGTATCTACCACCTCTGCAATCGGTGCATCCCCGGCACCGAGATCTTCGGCACCGGCATCTATGTGGAACGCGGCGACACCGACGAAGTTCTTTAACTCATCGCTCCGCTCCGAGCCAAAGCCCCCGATGACGACCGCTCGCCAACATCCGGACACCTTACTGGCAGCACAACAAGGATTACGCCAGCGCCTCCAGAAACCTCCAAGGGCTCTCTCTTCAGCCACGGCCCTCTGCCAACGATCTCTTGAGACGCTTCTCTTGTCAGCTGTCGCCCCAGCCCCGCGTATTCTCCTCCGGCCGGTGACCGACTTTTCCCCTTGCCACCGTCTTGGTCCTTTCATGGCTCCGTCCCACATTCCTCCTGCCACTTACCGGCTTCGCGGCCGTCGCCGACGCAAGCTGATTGGCCGAAACGACCGGCCCCAAAACCGATCCAAGCCTCATTGCACTAACGAGCTGCAATCCTTGGCTGGTACGGCCCCAGGCCGCAGCCCTTGGAGAACGCACCGCCGACCCCTATGCAAAACGGATCAAAATCCACAACCACATGCTGGCAAGGACCTTGCGACAATCGCCGACTTTCAGGTCGGCGGTGATCGTAAGTTGCGATATCACGGAGGGTTGCGCCTGCCCACTCGCTGCAACTCCAATGTCCTCGGATGCCCCGGGGGAGGGGGTCGGCGAATAACGAAGCAGAACTTCTTGTCAAATCGTAGCTTGGAACGTACGCTGTCAGATGAGATGCCCCGAAATGGAGGGGATTGAAAC
>JANWYO010000037.1 GCA_025055215.1 Gemmataceae bacterium | reverse complement strand
GCGGGGTGGGTGATAGCGCGGCGCCGCCCGGCCGGGCCCGGCCCTGCGGGGGCGGCCGCTCCCGCGGCCGACCCCGGCTGCAGCCCCACTCTTCCCAAAGGCTTGTTCTGGCGCCGCTTCCTCGTGCTGGTGGTGCTGGTGGTCAGCTTGAACGGGACGTGGCACTTCTTCCGCGTCTGGCTGCCGCTCTTCTTCCAGCGGGAGCACGGCTACAGCGAGCGGGCCGCCAACGTCTTCTTCATCGGCTACTACGTCGCCGCCGACCTTGGCTCGCTGGCTGCCGGCTTCCTCAGCCTGCGGCTGGCTCGCCGCGGCCTCCCGGTCCACGTGGGCCGCATGGTCACGTTCTTCCTCTTCGCTTGCCTGACGCTGCTGAGCCTTGTAGCGGCGCGATTGCCGGCTGGCCCAGCCCTGTGGGGCGTTTTGTGGGTCATCGGCTTCGGCGCCTTGGGATGTTTCCCCACTTACTACTCCTTCACCCAGGAGTTGACAACCCGGCACCAGGGCAAGGTGACGGGAGCGCTGGGCTGTCTTAGCTGGATCAGCATGGCGCTGCTGCACGAGGGAGTCGGGAAGTCGGTCGAGATGTCAGGGTCGTCCGCGCACGCTGTGGCCTGGGTCGGCCTGGCGCCCTTGGCGGCGTTCCTGGTCATCTGGCTGTTTTGGGGCAGAGTGCCAACGACGCCCTGAGGCAGCCGGAGGACGGCTTGCTACGACTCGGGCGTCTCCTGGGCCAGCAGCTGGATGGCTGCCCGCAAGCCGCGATGCGTCTCGAAAAAGCGTTGGGCCAGGCTTTCCATCAGCGTGAGAAAGGTGAGCAAGTCGTTGACCCGGCGGGCACGCTCACGCGCTGCCGGTTCGTCCGCCAAGGCACCAAGCGCCGCGGGCGACAACCGCTCCTGGCATTCGCGCAACGTCGTCAGGATCGGGTCGATTTCCCGCCGTTTCCGCTGGTTGGCGACCAGCGTGAACATTTCCCAGACATCGCTGAGGGATTCGTAATAATCCCGCCGGTCGCCCCGCTTGTGGACCCGCCGGACCAGGCCCCATTCGACCAGCTTGCTCAGGTTCATGCTGACGTTACCCCGCGAGATGGCCAGGCGCGCCATGATGTCGTCCATCGACATGGCCGCCCCGGTGATGTAGAGCAGCCCGTGGATGCGGGCCATGGTCGGGCTGATGCCCCACAGCGAACTCATGGTGTCCCAAAGGTCCACGAAGCGATCTTCGATCTCCTCGAGGCGCTCGGCCAAGCGGGGCTTGGAAGTTTTCATGGATTTCATCATGTTCAAGAAGATGTGAAAAGTATAGAGCACCGGCCAAGGAAATACAACGCAAGCCGACCGGGGTGCCTTCACGCCTCGTGTCGCGGGGTTAGGAAGCGACATGGGTTGCGTCCGAGGCGCCGTGGGCGCGAATCGGCCCGACGCCCACGGTGCCGGGGCGGCCCCGCTCACTGGGCGGATTTCAAGCCCGACGCGTCGTTTCGCTCTCCCGATTTGTCGGTTCGCGCTCCCTGCGTGCCCGGCAGGCCTTTCAAAGCCTCGCGCGATCACGAACCGACCAGCCCCTCTCCGCCGCTCCACCCTCGCCCCGCCGAAATCCGGAGGGACCCCGGCGCGACAGGTCCGAGTGCCTCCCCAAGGGGCGACCTGCTATAATCGGGCAATCTGTGGTGCAGACAGCAAGCTGGGAAAATGTCACCATGCGAATTCGAGGGTTGGAAAGGCTGCCTACCGCGGAGTTGGAGCGCGGCTTGCCGGCTGGTGGGCGGTTTGTGGTGTATGAATACTGCATCTCGCTCGTCTGCCTGAGCTTGCGGCGTCCGTCGGCCGTCTACTTCGTCCGAAACGACTTGGCCGCCTGGCTTCAAGGACTGCCTTATGCGCTTGTGACGTTCTTGGCTGGGTGGTGGGGGATTCCCTGGGGGTTGATCTACACCCCCTTGGCTTTGGCGACCGACCTGACCGGCGGCGTGGACGTGACCGAGGAAGTGCTCGCATACCTCCAGAGCAAGGAGAGCGGCTGACGATGGGTCGGGGACGAGTCCGACGGGTCGCGGTGGCGATCGCGCTGCTGGTGGGCGGAACGACCGTGCTACCGATGGCGGCGGCGGGGGTCTACAACCCCGCTGAGACCGGCGCCGCCGTCGCTGATCCCGCCACGGGGCGGAGCGACCGCTTTCCCGTCGAGGCACCGGCCGGGCCGATCGCCACTACCGAGGGGGTCGCGGCCCTGCGGTTCGATCAGTTCCTCATCGACCCGATGGGCCTGTTGCTGCGGATCGGCAACGAGCAGCTGAACGACAACCGCATCCGCGCCCACTACCTGCGCCAAGCCGATCGCCTTCGGACCAAGGTCCGCTCCGGGACGGCGACCGTCCCGGAGCGCGTGAGTCTGAGCGCCTACCTGATCCGCCTGGGCAGACCTGAGGAAGCGGTGGACGTCTTGACGCCTGTGGCCGGCAGAGATTGCCGGGATTTCATGGTGTTCGCCAACCTGGGCACGGCCACGCAACTGACCGGGGAATTGCGTCGGGCCGCTGACCGGATTCAGGAGGCGTTGGACTATTGGCCGCGAGACTGGCCCGGAATGACTCGGCAGCAGTTGGAGTGGTATCGGCAAGTGGAGCGGGATCACCGTCGCCTCCTGTTGCTCCGTTTGCGGGAGCGCGCGAGCGGCCGAGCGCGAGCCGACGAAACCGTGGATGAGCTTTTCCCCGAGCTGCGCTTCGTCGGGGAGAGCGGGGTCTATGAGGCCGGCCAACTCGCCGCTGCCATGCGGGAAAAACTGCCGGCTGATGCCCTGGCCCGGGTGCAGCAACTCCTCGTCTGGCTGCCGGCCGATACGCGGCTGTACTGGCTTTATGGCGAGCTTCTCAACGCTCACGGCGAGGTCGCCGCTGCCTTGAGGGTCTTGGACGAGTGCGTCTACGGCCGACAGTATCAGACGGCGGAGCTGCGGGCGCACCGGCTGGTCTTGCTCGAGGCGCAAGCCCGGTCGGTGTCTCCGCCCGATTGGCTGCCGGGGCGTCGCCAGCTGACGGTAGTGGGTAGCTTGGCCGGCGTGGTCGTGGTGGCCTTGCTGGTGTTGCAGGTTCGCGAGCTTCGACGTCGGTGGCGAGGCTCGGCATCGGCGAAAGGATGTTGTCGATGATGCATCGCGAGCGGATTCCCAAGCGGCAGCCCTCCCAGGAAGCGCCTCAACGATCGGTCCGCCTGATCGGTTGGAAGGAGTACGTCGGCCTGCCCGACTGGGGCATTTCGCGCCTCAAGGCCAAGATCGACACCGGTGCCCGGACCTCGGCCTTGGATGTCGTCGGTTACGAGCTCCGGCACGACGACGCCCGCGGCTGGATCGCCCTGCTGCACCTGCTGTTGGATCGCCGCCACCCGGAGCGGCTGACGGCGGTCGAGGCCCCGATCCTCCGCATGGTCGCCGTTCGCCATCCGAATGGCTTCGTCGAACAGCGGCCTCTCATCGAAACCACGATGACGCTCGGCCCGTTGACCAAGCGCGTCCGCCTCACCCTCACCAGCCGGGCGAAAATGCGGTTCCGCATGATCCTGGGTCGCTCGGCGCTGGCGGACGACTTCGTCGTGGACGTCAGCCGACAGTACCTGCTGAAGCGGTAACGCCTGACCCGTCCTGGTGCGACACCATCCCAGACCGAGGAAGCCTATGCGCATCGTCATCCTGTCGCGGCAAGCGAACCTCTACAGCACGCGCGCCCTGGTGGAAGCCGCCCGGAAGCGTGGCCACAGCGTGCGGGTCATGGACACGCTCCAGTTCGACATTCGCGTCAGCCGGCGGCAACCGGAGCTTTTTTACCAAGGCGAACCGGTGGAGCAGGTGGATGCGGTGATTCCGCGGATTGGGGCCTCGATCACCTTTTATGGACTGGCGGTGGTGCGGCAGTTTGAAATGATGGGCGTTTTTTGCCTGAACGAGTCTCAGGCGATTGCCCGGTCGCGGGACAAGCTCCGCAGTCTGCAAATCCTCAGCCGGCACGACATTGGCCTGCCGCCGACCGTCTACACGCGCATGGCGGAGCACGTCCCGGCGTGCATTGACCGCGTGGAGGGGCCCCCGGTGGTAGTCAAGCTCCTCCAGGGGACCCAGGGGATTGGCGTCGTCCTGGCGGAGTCGGCCAGCGCCGCCAACTCGGTCATCCAAGCCTTCCACGGTTTGGATCAGAACATCCTCATCCAGAAGTTCATCCAGGAGGCCAAGGGTTCGGACATCCGCGCCTTGGTGGTCGGCAGAAAGGTCGTGGCCGCCATGAAGCGCCAGGCCGTCGCCGGCGAGTTCCGCTCCAACATCCACCGGGGCGGGACGGCCAAGAAGATTCGGCTGACGGCTGAGTACCGGCGGACGGCGTTGGCCGCCGCCCGCGTGCTGGGCTTGCGCGTTGCCGGGGTGGACATGATCGAGTCAAAAGACGGACCGATGGTCATGGAGGTCAATTCATCGCCCGGGCTGGAAGGGATCCAGAAGACCACGGGCATCGACGTGGCCGATGCCATTATCGAGCACCTGGAACACGAAGTGGCCTTGGCGTCGCCGTCGCGGAACCAGCGGCGGCGCAAGCTCTGATGTACTGGCCGCCGCATGGCGGAATCACCTCGGCTGTTTTACAATCAGATCGTTCCCACCGGCATCGCTGAGGCGAACGTCATGGGTTGGCTGCTCTCGGAATACATCCTCAAAGGCACGTTTCTCGGCTTGGGCTGTTTCGTCATGCTGCAACAGCCCGATCCCGCCGATTCGTTGCGCGTCATGGGGTACACCGGCGGCGGGTTGTTGCTGTGCCTGGTTCTGGCCGCTGTCGGCAAGCTGCGAGAAGGCTATCGCATCCGCGGTCAGTGGCTGGCGTTCGTGCTCTTCCTGCTGCTCGAAAGTCCGACCCTGGTATACGCCGGCATCCTGGGCGGCATGACGGTCGGGTCGCTGACCATCCCGATGACGGCCGAGGAATTGCCCTTGTGGCGGGCGGTCGCGGCTGGAAGCGTGGCCGGCCTGGTCTTTTACTACCTTCGACAGCTGCGCCACCCCTGGGGTCGGTTCGCCCTGGCCCTGGGCGTGGCGGCCGCGGCCGCCATCGCGGCCATCTCCTATCTGCAAAGCCATCCCGAATTTCCCGCGCATCGTCAGCTCTTCGCCGGGCAGCTGCTCTTCACCATCCTCTTCTTCTACCTGCTGACGTTTGCGGGCGAAGCCGAGGAATCCGAAGTGGAGATCGCCGCCATGTGCGCCGCCTTGGGAGTCGGCCTTTATGTCGCGTTCATGCACTCGCTGCCGACCCTGCAATCGCTGTGCCTGGCGGTGCCCGTGGCGATTTACTACCTCTATACCCGCTACGTCCTCCGCCAGCTGCGCGTCTTTAAATATGCCTTGCGGGGGCTGAGTTACGCCCGGATCGGCCAATACCGCAAAGCCCTCGCCGCCTTCCGTCGAGCCTTGCACCTCGACCCCCAATACCGCCTGGCCCGCAGCGGCCTGTGGGCCGTCCATCGCTCCCTCGACCTCGACCAGCTGGCCAAAGACCCCAGCATGCTCGAGGTGGTGGACCTGGAGCTGTGCCTGGAGCGGGCGGCGAGCCTCCTGGTCGCTGGCAAGCCGACGGACGCTGCCCTGGCTGAGGCCAATCGCCTCCTCGACCTGGCGGCGAGCCAACGGCCGGCGCTGCGGCCCACGGTGGACTACTGGCGTACCGTGGCGTTACTCCATGCCCGGCAATACGAGCAGGCGGCCGACGTGTTAACGCGGCTGTTGGACCCGGAGCAAACCGACCGCCATCAGCCCCATCGCCAGGCGATCCTGTTCCAGGCGTGGCAACTCGCCTTGATGCTGCATCCCGAGATGCATCGCAGGGTCGGCACGCCGCAGCTGGCGCTGCCCGGCCGACGGATGGAGGCCATCGCCGCTGTTGAGCGACGGCTGGCGGAGCAACCCGACGACAGCGCCGCCTGGGACCTCAAGCGGCTGCTTTATGCCAACCTCACCGAGGCGGACTACCAAGCGACGGCCGCGACCGGCGGGCCGGTGGAACACTTCGATCACAGCTACGCCCAGCAACTCGGCCTGGCGCTGATCGACGACCCCGTCCACTGGCGCCGGGGTGCCGAGTTCCTGCGGATTGCGGCCCGGGGCCAGCCGGCCTCCGGGCCGTCGTTGTACACCCAGATCGCTCAGGCCCATCACAAAGCCGGTGACGTAGACGGTTTCCTGCACCATCTCGAACTGGCCAAGCGGGCCGGGGCGGCCATCGGTCATCAGAACCTAAGCGAGTCGGAGCGTCACGCCTACTTTGCCGCCATCAAAACCCTGGCGGAGCAGGCCGCCGCCCGCAACGACTTGGCCAAGGCCATCGAAAACTACCACCTGTACAGCGAGTACGAACGCTCGGGCCTGGAAACACTGCGCATCCTCACCGACTTGTACGAGCGACTCGGAGACCCGCTGAAAGCCTTGCGCGTCAACGAGCAGGCACTCCTCTTCGATCCGACGAATCCCGAGCTGTTGGAGCGGAAAGACAAGTATTACTATTCCGTGATGCCCGAGGACCTCAAGGCTCGGCTGTCGCTGGTCCGGGATGGGTTTGATACGGCGTATTGCCTCAAGAAGGCGCGAGGCCTCCTCGACAATCGGGCCGCCACTCCCGAGGTGATCGATTGGGCGTTGCACTTGGCCAAGCTTGCCGAGGTGGTCCAGCCGCAGTGGCTGAGACCGCGTTACCTCCAGGCGCGGGCCCACCTGCTCCGGGGCGAGCGCGATCAGGCGGTGGCCCTGTTGGAGGACATCTGGACCCACCGGCCTGAGAAATTTGCCGACGCGGAGGACGAGGAAGCCTGGTATGCCTGCTGCCAGCGGCTGGGTCGGCTTTACCTCGATGAGTTGGGCAAACCGGAGGAAGCGCTTCGCTGCTTCCTGGAGTTTCGCAAAAGTCCCAAGAGCGGCGCCGACACGATCTTTCGGCTGGGCCAGTGCTACGAGGCCCTGGGCGACCTCGCCCGGGCCGCCAAGTGCTACGAGCAAGTCACCGCCTATGACGGTCATCCGCTGGTTTACGAGGCCCGCGCCGCCCTGTACCGGGTCCAAGGGAGCAGCTGACAGTGCGGGGCCTGGGTGTGGCTCTCACGCACGAGATTCATCGTTTCGCACTCGTTCCGACCCTTGCCGCGATGTCGCGGATCGATCCGGCGAGCGCGAACCGATTAATCGATTGCTGACTCATGATCGTCGTCCCCTTCCCTGGGGTCCGAATTGTTCCGGCCGCGCGACTTTTGCTATGATGGAATCATGACGAATAGGCCATGAAGCTCCTCATCGCGGGGGCTGGGCCATAAGGGGCTGTTAGTGAAGGAAACTGTGCATGAACGCCGATTTGCGCCGCCGCACCGATGACGTCTTGAGCCGAATTACCCAGCTTCGGGACTCTCTTTGATGTCCCGGGCAAGCAGGAGCTCCGCGGACAGCTGACGGCCCAGATGGAGCGACCTGGCTTCTGGGACAACCAGGAGAAGGCGCAACAGGTCATCCAGCAGCTCAAGCAGTTGAACGGTGTGCTGAAGCCTTTTGAGGAGCTGGAGGGGGCGGCGGGCGATGTTCAAGCCCTGGCCGAGCTTGCGGAAGAAGATGCCGCCCTCGATGCGGAGCTGGAGGCTGAACTGACACGCCTGGAGAAACGCTGCGACGAGTTCGAGTTACGCTCGATGCTGAACGGGCCGCAGGATGCCAGCAATGCCTACCTTCGCATCCAGGCCGGGGCCGGCGGCACTGAAGCGTGCGACTGGGCACAGATGCTCCTCCGCATGTACGCCCGCTGGGCCGAACGCCACGGCTACAAGGCGGAGATCGTGGACGAGGTCCGCAATCAGGAAGCCGGCATCCACAGCGCCACGTTGCACATCGTGGGCGACTTTGCTTACGGCCACCTCCAGAGCGAGACGGGCGTGCATCGGCTGGTGCGCATCAGCCCCTTTGACGCCAACGCGCGGCGGCACACCTCGTTCGCCGCCGTGGACGTGATGCCGGAAATCGAGGGGGACATCGAGATCGAACTGAAGCCCGAAGACCTTAAACGTGATACCTTCCGCAGCGGTGGGCCGGGCGGCCAGCACCAGAACAAGACCGAAAGCGGCGTCCGCTACACCCACATCCCCACCGGCATTTCCGCCGAGTGCCGCACCGAGCGCAGCCAGCACAAGAACGACGCCATGGCCCTGCAACTCCTTAAGGCCAAGCTCTACCGGATCGAAGAGCAGAAGCGGCGGGCTGAAGTGGAACGGCTCTACGACGAAAAAGGCGAGGTAGCCTGGGGCTACCAGATCCGCAACTACGTCCTGCAGCCGTACACCCTGGCCAAAGACGCCCGAACCGGCGTGGAAACCGCCCAAGTTCACAACGTTCTCGATGGGGACTTGGACGAGTTCATCACGGCCTACCTGCGGCAAAAGGCCGCCCGCGAGCACAAGCAGCGAGCCGCCTCGTAAGGCGCTTGCCGCCACCCGCCCGCGTCCGGGCCGAAAGGCCCGGACGCTTTTATTCCCCGCCCTTGTCATGTATACTGCCGGCGTAGGAGTTGACAGGCGCCAGACCGGGGCTGCCCCGGGGTTCCTATGTGCCGCCGACGCGCGTCGGTCTGGAGTCAAAGGGTGCGCCTTCCTTCGGAAGTTAGTCACACGCGACCTGCCCATGATGACAACCGTTGCCCTCACCCTCCTGTGGCTGCCCCTCACCCCGGCAGCCGACGGGGCGCCGACGACGGAGCAGTTGCGATTTTTTGAGTCGAAGGTGCGGCCAATCTTGGTGGAGCACTGTCACCAGTGTCACGGCCCGCAGAAGCAGCGCGGCGGTCTGCGGCTCGACACACGCGCCGGCTTGCTGCAAGGCGGTGACGGCGGGGCCGTCATCGTCCCCGGCAAGCCGGAGCAGAGCCGGCTGATCGACGCCGTGCGCCACGGCTCCCTCCAGATGCCGCCTGGCGGCAAACTGAAGGAGGCTGACATCGAGGCGTTGACGACTTGGGTTCGCATGGGGGCCCCGTGGCCGACGGAATCGCAGCAAACCAGTGTCGCCCGCCGTACCAGGAGCCAGATCACCGACGAAGACCGCGCCTGGTGGGCCTTCCGGCCCGTCCGCCCGGTGGCAGTGCCGCCGGTTGCTGACAACGGCTGGTGCCGGAACGAAATCGACCGCTTCATCCTGCATCGGCTCCAGGCCGAAGGCCTATCCCCGGCCCCGCCCGCCGAGCCGCGGGCGCTGGTCCGGCGAATTTACTTCGACCTGATCGGGCTTCCCCCGTCGCCGGAAGAAATGGAACGGGCCGTTCGGCTCGACCCCAATGAGTTGGTCAATGAGTTGCTCGACATCCGCCATTACGGCGAGCGCTGGGCCCGGCACTGGCTCGATCTGGTGCGCTACGCCGATTCCGACGGCTACCGCATCGACGACTATCGGCCCCATGCTTGGCGGTACCGCGATTACGTCATCAAGGCATTCAACGAAGACAAACCCTACGACCGCTTCGTCCAGGAGCAGTTGGCCGGGGACGAGTTGTTTGCCGATGACCCGGAGGCCCTGATTGCCACCGGTTATCTGCGGCACTGGATTTATGAGTACAACCTCCGCGACGTGCGCGGGCAGTGGGACACGATCCTTAACGACATCACCGATACCACGGGCGATGTCTTTTTCGGCCTGGGGCTTCAATGCGCCCGCTGCCACGATCACAAGTTCGATCCGATCCTCCAAAAGGACTATTACCGTCTGCGGGCGTTTTTCGCCGCCATCCTTCCCCGCGATGATCTGGTGGCCGCCACTCCGGCGGAGGTCGAGGCCCATCGGCGGCAGCTGGCGGTCTGGGAGGCCAAGACCGCGGACATCCGCCGACAGATCGACGCCATCGAGGCGCGCTACCGCGCCGTCGCCGAGCGCGAGGCGGTCAACAAGTTCCCCGAGGACATCCAGGAAATGATTCGCAAGCCGGTCAGTGAGCGTTCGCCGCTGGAGCATCAGCTGGCGGAGTTGGCCTACCGGCAAGTTTATTACGAATACGATCGGCTTGACCGCCGACTGAAAGGGGCGGACAAGGAAAAGGTCCTGGCGTTGCGGAAGCAGCTGGCGGAGTTCGACAAGGACAAGCCGGAGCCGTTGCCGATCGCCCTGGCGGTGACGGACACCGGCCCGGTGGCGCCGCCGGTCTTCATCCCGAAGAAGGGGAACGAGCCGATTGAGCCGGGCTTCTTGACGGTGTTGGACGAGAAACCCGCGGTGATCGAGCCGGTGCCAGGGGCGCCGCATTCCACCGGCCGGCGGGCCGCCCTGGCCCGCTGGCTGACGCGACCGGACAACCCGCTGACGGCCCGGGTCATCGTCAACCGGGTCTGGCAGTACCACTTCGGCCAAGGCTTGGCCGCCAACAGCAGCGACTTCGGCCGACTGGGCGAGCAGCCGTCTCATCCCGAGCTGCTCGATTGGCTGGCTGGCTGGTTCGTCCGCGAAGGGTGGAGCCTGAAGAAGCTGCATCGTCTGATCCTGGACTCCGCCACCTATCGGCAATCGACCCGGCATCCGCAATTCGAGCAGTGTCGGCTCAAGGACCCGCTCAATCGGCTGTATTGGCGTGGCCATAGCCGCCGGCTGGACGCCGAGCAGATCCGCGATGCCATCCTGGCGGTGACGGGCGAACTGGACCTCAAACCGGGGGGTCCAGGGGTGCCGAGTGTGGAGCCGCGGCGGACGATCTACACGCGGGTCATGCGGAACACGCGCGATCCCTTGCTGGACGTTTTCGACCTGCCACTGTTTTTCAGCAGCACCTCGTCCCGTGACACGACGACAACGCCGGTGCAATCCCTGCTGCTGGTCAACAGCCAGGGGATGCTGCTCCGCGCCCGAGCGATGGCCCAGCGAATCGAGAAGGAAGTCGGCCCGCTGGGCGCGGGGGCCACGGCGCACGTGGACCGGGCGTATCGGTTGGCGTTTGGCCGACCCCCCTCGCCGCAGGAAATCGCGGAGGCGGTGCGGTTTTTGAATGACCAGGCCCGGCGCATCGACCCGAAAGAAGCTGGTAGCGCGGAGGCGGCCTTCCTATACGACAAGATTCCCTATCGAGACGGCCAAGCCGCCGTCCTGACGCCGGATGGTCCGCAGAGCCGCTTTGAGGTGCCGCACCGTGACGACATGGTTACCGGTGACTTCACCATCGAGGCGTTCATCCTCCTCCGCTCGATCTACGACAGCGGCGCCGTCCGCACCGTCGCCGCCAAGTGGGACGGCAACCCGAAATCACCGGGTTGGCATTTCGGCGTCACTGGTAAGCAGTCGCGCCGCAAGCCCCAGACTTTGGTTCTTCAACTGTTCGGCAAAAAACGCGATGGCTCGTTCGGCGAGGAGGCAATCTTCTCCGACCAGCACATCCAGCTGAACAAGCCGTACTACGTGGCGGCGGCCGTCAAACTGGCCGACGATCAGCCCGGCTCGGTGACGTTTCACGTGAAAGATCTGTCGAACGACGACGAGCCTCTGCTCACCGCTCGAGTGCCGCACAAAATCGTCGGGGGCTGCGATAACCAGCTTCCGTTCACCATCGGTGGCCGAGCCACCAAGGAGCGCGGCGCTTTCGATGGCTTGGTGGACGACGTCCGTCTGTCTGGCACCGCCCTCGACGTCGGCCAGCTCCTATTCACCAACGAACGCGTCCACCGGCAGACGATTGGCTGGTGGCCGTTCGAGCCGAAGCCGGACGTCTTCCATGATGCCACGGGGCACGGTCTGAACATCCGGCCGGGGCCGCGGAGCCGAAGCCAGGCCGACCCGCTGCGGGCGGCTTTCGCGGACTTCTGTCAGGCCTTGTTGACGTGCAGTGAATTCTTGTATGTCGAGTGAGGCAGACCGGCCGTGAGGGCGCGGTCGCATTGGGCAAGGTCACGTGTTCCAGAGTGACGTCACCATGATTTCCCAAGCGTCAAAGCCGCACCGCGAATGGTTATATACCCGCCGCGACTTCCTGCTGCGCGGAGGAGCGGGTTTTGGGGCCTTGGCCTTGGCCCATCTGCTGGGGGGCCAGGCACCAGCGGCCCCCCGACCCCCGATCGCTTCACCGCTGCTGCCGAAATCACCCCATTTCCGACCTCGGGCCAAGAGCATCATTTTTCTGTTCATGGAGGGGGGGCCGAGCCATCTCGACACCTTCGACCCCAAGCCCTTGCTTAACAAGTTGGCCGGTCAGCCGTTGCCGCCGAGCTTTGGCAAGGTCATCACGTCGATGGGTGAGGCGGGCGCGCCCTTGCTCGCCTCCAAGCGCAAATGGAAGCAACACGGCCAGAGCGGCTTGTGGATTTCCGACTGGCTGCCGCACATCGCCCAGTGCGCCGACGACCTTGTCGTGCTGCGCTCCGTCTGGGCCGACGGCATCAACCATTCCGCCGGTGTCTGCCAGATGAACACCGGCTCCATCCTGGGCGGCCGGCCTTCGCTGGGAAGCTGGGTGAGTTACGGCCTGGGGACCGAGAACCAGAACTTGCCGGCGTTTGTCGTCATGCAGGACAGCACAGCGCAAGTCGTCAACGGCCCGCGGAACTGGAGTGCCGGCTTCATGCCCGCGGTTTATCAGGGCATCCGCATCCAGGGAGGCAACGAGCCGATCCCCAACCTCAATACACCGGAAGGCGTCACTGCGGCGCAACAGCGGGGTAAGCTGGACTTTCTCAATCGGCTCAACCAACGCTATGCTGCGGAGCACCCCGAACAAAGCGAATTGGAAGCCCGCATCGCCAGCTTTGAGTTGGCTTTCCGGATGCAGGCCGAGGCCCCGGAGGCGGTGGACCTCTCCCAGGAAACCGAGGCCACCCATCGCCTCTACGGCCTGGACCGGCGGGAGACCGCTACCTTCGGCCGCCTGTGCCTGTTGGCACGCCGGCTGGTAGAGCGCGGGGTTCGCTTCGTGCAGCTTTATTCCGGGGCGGGGAGCAAGTGGGACGCCCACAGCAACATCGAAAAGAACCACGGCGAACTCACCCGGGCCGTGGACCTGCCCATCGCCGGCCTCATCCGCGACCTGAAGCAGCGCGGGCTTCTCGACCAGACGCTGGTGGTCTGGGGCGGCGAGTTTGGACGGACGCCGATGTCGGAGAAAGGGGACGGCCGCGACCACAACCCCACCGGCTTCAGCATGTTCCTGGCCGGCGGCGGAGTGCAGGGGGGCCAAGCCATCGGCGAAACCGATGAGCTGGGTCTCCGTGCCGTGACTGATCGGCTCCACGTCCACGACCTGCATGCCACGCTGTTGTGGCTGATGGGGCTGGACCACATGCAGCTGATGTACCTGCACAAAGGGCGGCCGGAGCGCCCGACTCTCAACGAAGGCGAACCGTGCCGCCGCGTGGCTGAAAGGCCCACGTCGGTTTGATTACCGGGCGTCGGTGCTGTCGAGGATCAACGTCACGGGGCCGTCGTTGACCAGTTCCACCTGCATCATGGCCCCAAACCGTCCCGTGGCCACCGGAACGCCGTGGGCCCGGACGGCGGTCACGAACGCCTCGTACAGCGGAATGGCGGTCTCGGGAGGAGCGGCGCCGAGGAAGCTCGGCCGCCGCCCCTTGCGGCAGTCGCCGAAGAGCGTGAACTGGCTGACCACCAGGGCGGCGCCGCCCACTTCCAGCAGGCTGCGATTCATCTTGCCGTTGGCGTCGTTGAAAATGCGCAACGCCACAATCTTGTCGGCCAACCACTGGGCGTCCGCCGGCGTGTCCGTGCTGGCCACGCCGAGCAGAACCAGAAGCCCCTCGTCGATCCGGCCAGTCAGTTCACCCTCGACCGTCACGCTCGCTCGCCGAACGCGCTGCACCACGGCACGCATGGTGAGAGGTTCCTGTACCCATGCCAGAGTTACGGCCGGCCTTGCTGTTGAGACGAAGCAGCTCGGCCAGCTACCATGATAGGGCATGCGCCGCAGTCTTCGATACCAGCTCCTGGTTCCACTGGCGACGTTGCTCGTCGGCATCGTCGGCATCAGCAGTTGGACGGCGTGGGCATCGGCGAGCCACGCCCGGCGTCAATTGGAGCACCAGGTTCGCCAAGTGGCCCGGACCCTGTCCGATGCCCATTTTCCGCTGACCGCACGGGTCTTGGAACAGATGAAGGGCCTCTCTGGGGCGGAATTCCTGCTCATCGGCACCGATGGCAGCCGCCTGGCCACGCTGACACCCGAGGTGACGGACCTGCCCGCCGCCGAGCCGGTGACTGACTGGCAGCAACTCGATCTGGGGCCGGCGGTGACGGTAGGCGGTCAAGTGTATTTATGTGGCGGGGTGGTGTTGCGACCGCCAGCCGGCCAGACCCTTTACATCCTCTATCCCGAGGCCCTGTGGCGGGATGCGTGGTGGGAAGCGGTTCGGCCGGCGCTGGTGGTGGGGAGCGTCGCCAGCGTGGCGTCGTTGGGCTTGGCCTTGGGGATGACGCGCCGCCTGGCCCGACGACTCCGCGAACTCGACCGCCAGACCCGCCGCATTGCCGCCGGCGACTTCAGTCCAATGCCTTTACCCGAGCCTGACGATGAACTCCGCGACCTCGGCCGGGCGGTTAACGACATGGCCCAACGGCTGGCCCAGATGCGGGAGGCGATTCGCCAGACCGAACGGCTGCGGTTGCTGGGGCAGGTCAGCGGCGGTCTGGCCCACCAGCTGCGTAACGCCGTCACCGGAGCTCGCCTGGCCATCGAGCTGCACGCCCGCGACTGCCCGCCGGACATCGACCGCGAAACCCTGGACGTGGCCCTGCGCGAGCTGAAGGTGATGGAGGTCACCCTCAAGCGCTTCCTTGACCTGGGCCGACCTGATGCCCCGAGCCGCCAAGCCTGCTCCCTGGGCCAGCTGATCGACGAGGCCGTCGCGCTGCTTCGGCCGCGGTGCCGCCATGCCCGCATCGACCTGCGCTGGCAGGCGCCGGATTGGGACAGCACCCTTGTCGGCGACCCCGGCCAACTCGGTCAGGTCGTCCTCAACCTGCTGACCAACGCCGCAGACGCCGCCGGCCCCGGCGGCTGGGTCGAAATCCGCCTGAGCGCGGTTAAGGCCCCGCTGCGGGGGCATCCGACTCCGGCCATCCGGGTGGAAGTGCTCGACTCCGGCCCCGGCCCACCGCCAGAAATCGCCGACCGCCTCTTTGAGCCGTTCGTCACCGGCAAGCCCGACGGTGTCGGCTTAGGACTGGCCAGCTGCAAACACGTGCTTGAAGCGCACGGCGGCCGCCTCGGGTGGGGTCGCGGCGACGGCGTGACCCGCTTCTGGTTGGAACTGCCCCGAGACACAGCATCGCTGCAAGGGACGACCCCGTGAGTCATATCCTGCTGGTTGACGACGAGGAAGCCGTTTGCTGGGCCTTGGAACGGGCCTTGCGGCAGGCCGGGCATCAGGTGGCGAAGGCCTCTTCGGCCGAGGAGGCCTTCGCCCACGCCGCCGCGCGGCGGCCAGACGCCATCGTGCTCGACGTCCGCCTCCCCGGAATGGACGGCCTGACGGCCCTGGGCCGGCTCCAGCAGCTGACGAACCACGCCCCCACGATCGTGGTCACGGCTTACGGCAACCTGAGCACCGCCGTCCGCGCCGTCGAGGGAGGGGCGTTCGATTACCTGGCCAAGCCGTTCGACCTTCAGCAGGCCCTCGAAGCCATCGAACGGGCCTTGGAGCAGCGGCGGCGGGCGGTCGCTCACGGTCCCGAGCCGACCTCTGGGCCCGAGACAACGGAGGAGATCGTCGGCCAAAGTCCCGCCATGCAGCTGGTGTTCAAGCGCATCGCCCTGGTGGCGCCGCGGTCGGCCTGTGTCCTCATTACCGGCGAGAGCGGTACCGGCAAGGAACTCGTCGCCCGGGCCATCCACCGCCACAGCCCGCGGCGTGATCGGCCGTTCCTCCCCGTTCACATCGCCGCCCTGAATCCCAGCCTCGTCGAAAGCGAGTTGTTTGGTCACGTCAAGGGGGCCTTCACCGGGGCTGCCCAGGCCCGCCTGGGACTCCTCTCCTTGGCCGACGGTGGCACGGTCTTCCTCGACGAATTGGCCGACATACCTCTCTCCGTGCAAGCCAAGCTGCTCCGTGTCCTGGAGCATCAGGAGGTCCTGCCGGTCGGTGGCAACCAGCCCCACAAGAATGACCTTCGCATCCTGTCGGCAACGCATCAGGACCTCAGCCGTCAGGTCGCGGAGGGCCGGTTCCGGCACGACCTGTTCTTCCGGCTGAATGTTTTTCAGATTCACCTGCCACCGTTGCGCGAGCGGGTTGACGACATCGGCTTGCTGGCGGAGCATTTCCTCCGCCGCTTCGAGCCGCGGGCTCTGCCGCTGGTGCCCGAGACCCTGCGCTATCTTCAGGGGCTGCCGTGGTTCGGGAACGTCCGCGAACTCCGCAATGCGTTGGAGCATGCAGCCATCATGGCGCGTGGCGGCCCCTTGCTCCCGGAGCACTTTCCGCCTCCGTGGGCGTCGGCGCCACCCGATTCGGCCCGTGAGTTAGCCGACGCGGTGCGCCGGTGGGCGGTGCAACGTCTTGGAAAACAGGCCCGGCCCGAGCATTTGTATGCCGAATTGCTGGCCCAGATCGAGCCGGCCCTGCTCGACGAGGTGATGCGCCGCAGCCGCGGCAACCGCTGGGTGGCCGCCCGCTGGCTCGGCCTCAATCGGGCCACGGTGCGCAAAAAGCTGGCGACCTACGGCTTGACCGACGCCCACCGTCCCACCCCCGCCTCCGACACCGAAGCCTAACCTCCGAAACTCCCGGTCGCCTGCGGGGGTGTGCTCCCGTCTGGGAACTGATACGACGCATGGTTGCCGCTGCGGCTGCGGCGCTGTCGCCTGGTGGATGACCCTAGCAAAGACACGGCGGCCCGGTTCCCGTGGCACCCAAAGAGTGCGACGAAAGCGCTAAACTTGGCACGGCATCGCCGCTCGTGGGGGAAAGCCCACTGCGTCGCCAGGTGTCAACCGACACAGCGCCACCGGAGGTCTTGACCTTTCAGGGGAGACATAATGAGCGCTGGGGTCGGGGTTTGGCACAGAGCGGCGGGAGCCGGAATTCGGAAGCGACCGGCCTCTGTTTGCGATTGCTTCGGTCATCAGAGTTGGGCCAGACCTTGTCAATCGGCGGGAAACTTGCCCTGCATGCGGTACAGCTCGATCAAGGCCCGGTCGATGATCTGTTCGCCCGCGCCTAGCTCGGCAATGGCCATGGGCGGCACCGCGCCATATCCCCCTTGGGCGGCAGCCTCGATGGTCGGAAAATACTGCTGGAAGTCGTTGCAGTAGCCAAGAAACAACACATGGTCCAAGCGGGCGCGACGCTTCAGGCTGAGGGAATGCCCGCAGAAGAACTCTCCCGAGACGCCAACCAAGCCGATCCGGCCATTGACCAGAGCGGTCGTCAGGCGGGTGCGAATGCCCTCCCGGTACTCCCGCTCGTAAAAAGCAATCAGGTCGGGGAAGAAGGCGGCCGACAGGGCGGCTCGCGTGAAGGGATTGGTCAGGTCCACGCGGCTGCGGAACACTCGTTCCTCCTCGCGGATTTGCACGGACGGAGGATCGTCGCTGGGGCAGCGGATCCGGGGCAGGAGGCGGAGGACCTCCCGGCCGAGGGCTTCACCGAAGGCCTTGGGACCCGCATGCTCGGCCTGATTCGGCGAGAGGTCGCCGGCGGCGCCTTGGAGGAAGAGGCACGGGACGCCGGTATCGCGTTCCACGAGCCGAGCCATGGCGCCGGGGAAGTCGGCCGAGAACTGGCGGATAGTTCGATCCATCGTCGTCGGATGGGCCGCGAAATTGACAGCATGGGCGATGGGTTTGCCGTCGGGTCCCTCGAGGCGAAGGACGAGCAATTCGCGATCGACCGGGGCGTCGGGGCGTCGGGAATGGCGGTTGCGGTTGAGGGTGGTGGCGGCCGAGGTGCAACCGAGGCGGGCCGGTCGCAGCGACCGGGCCGCCTGGAGGATCACGTCGCCGAGCTTCCGTTCCAGCTGACGGACGTAAGAATTCTGCGGCGTCGGCCAGTGGTCAAGTTCGATCACGGGTCCGTGATGGGTGTGCGAGGCGACCAGCAAGAGGTGGGCAACGTTTGCTTCCCTGGCTTTCTCGCGGATAGCGGCGACGGAAGCCCGCGTCGGCGGGCGGCCCAGATCGAGGCTGACCAGGGCGATCCGCTGTTGGCCGATCTCGAGCACCACCGCCCGGGCGAAGAGCGGATCGAGCACGCCGACGCTGGGGGCGTCGTGGCGGCTAGCGTAGCCCCAGAGGGGGACACCTATCGGCGGCGTGATCTCGACCACCGCCGCGCCAGCCCGCAAAGAAGCTCCGTCGGCCGGTGTCCCCCCGCAGCACAAACCCAACAACAGGCATACCGCGGGTCTCATGGCCGAATCTTAATAAAACACTCTCGGTTTGTGCCAGTGGAGAGCAGTCCGCGAACACCGCTGAGCCATGATCCGACCGATCCATCCCGACGACACCCCCGTGCTGGTGGCCCTGGCCGCGGAGACGAGCGTTTTCAAGCCGATGGAAATCGAGGCGCTTCGGGAAGTGTTGGGCGATTATCACGCTGCCAACGTCCAACTCGGGCATCGGGCCGTGGCGGACGAGCGACAGCGCGAGGTGGTCGGCTTTGCCTACTATGCACCGGCCGCCATGACGGACCGCACCTGGTATCTCTATTGGATTGCGGTCCGCAAGGCCCTGCACGCGCGGGGCATCGGCAGTGCGTTGCTCCAGCACGCCGAGGACGACATCCGTGCGGCGGGCGGGCGCCTGCTCATCATCGAAACCTCCTCCCTGCCCAGCTACGAGCAAACTCGGCGTTTCTACCAGAAGCATGGCTATGTCCAAGTGGCGGTGGTGCCCGACTTCTACGCCGACGGCGACTCCATGGTCGTCTTTGCCAAGCGATTGTCGCCGCGCGGCTAGCCCGGGCGGTGGCCCGTGGACGGGCAACAGCCTAGAGTTATCGTCCGGAACGTCGAAGGGGGCAGCAACATGGCGTCAACCCGGTCGAGAACGGCCCGGGACCGACGGCTCGCGTGCGGCGAGCAGCTTTGGGATGGAGACCTGCGGTGGTGACGGAGTCAGTACCGGCCTTGAGCATCGGATGGGCCGCGGGCATGCTGACGGCGTGGCTTCAGCGGCATCCGCGTCGTCGGCTCGGCGTGTTTCCGGTGGTCCTCACGACTTTGGGGGCCGACGTGTTCGTGCGACCCTGGTCGGCTGGTTGGGCCAGCGCGGTGCCGTCGGCTTTGGCCGCTGCCTTGCTGGCCTATGGGCTGACGGCCCTGGCGACGGCCCACGGCCTGCCGCGACCCCAAGTGGCAGCGGGGCTGACGGCCGTGAGCCTCGTGCACCTGGTGCCACTGCCCGAGGCGGCGCCCACGTGGGGCTTCGCGGCAGTCGCCGGCCTGACGGCCGGCGCCGCCGCCCTCTCTTGGTGGCTCTATGCCCGCGACGTGCTGGAACTGGCGCTCGAACTGTTGCTGTGGCCTGTCTATCGCTTTGTGGTCACAGGCCCCGGGTTGGGCCGAGTCCCCCTGTCCGGGCCGCTTCTGGTTTATGCCAATCACACGGCTTACACCGATCCCTTCTGGGTTGCCAAGGTGATTCCCCGGCGGCTCATCCCGATGATGACGAGCGTTTTTTATGACAAGCCGATCATTCGCTGGCTGATGGCGAAAGTGGTGCATGCCATTCGCATCGAGGCGTCGTCGTGCCGGCGAGAGGCGCCGGAGCTGCGGCAAGGGATCGAAGTACTGGATCGGGGCGGGGCCTTGTTGATCTTTCCGGAAGGATGGCTCCGACGGGTCCCAGAGCCCGTGGTTCGTCGCTTCGGGCGGGGCATCTGGCACATCCTCCGGGAGCGACCGCAAACGCCCATCGTGGCCTGCTGGATCGAAGGTGGCTGGGGAAGCTACCTCTCGTATTTCAAGGGACCGCCGGGAAAAAACAAACGGCTTGATTGGTGGCGTCCCATCGCCATTGCGGTCGGTGAGCCCTTTTGCCTGTCGGCCGACATCCTCCAAGACCACCGCCTGACCCGTACTGTCCTCATGGAGCGGTGCGTCCTCCTTCGTCGCGAGTTGGGCCTGGAGGCGGGCCGAATGCCCCTCGAGACAGCCACGGTGGAAGCCGAGGAAGAGCGGGACGCCTGACGCGGGTCGACGCCGATCATCGCCGAGGCCGAACGCGGCGTCGGTCCCCGCTTCAGACCTTGAAGAAGATTCCCCGGCGATACAGCCAGTAGCAACCCAGCCACAGCACGGTCGTGGAGAGCACCGACATGACCACCGGCTGCCAAGGCGGGGCGATGGCGGCAGCGATGGGGCCGGCCACGAACGGTTGCAAGGCGCTGCGGATCGGCCCCCGCAGGGTGCCGGCCGCAACGTATATGGCGATCGAGTTCACCCCTACCACCACCAAGGGAAAGGCCCAGCGCCGCCAGGAGAGCACATCGATCACGCCGTAAAAGAACACCAGGAACCAGCACGTCCACCCACCGGCGAAGAGGGTGAAGGAAGCGGTCCACAGGCGCTTGACCATCGGCACCCACGGAGTCAGCGCCAAGCCCACGACGAGCCCCGCAAGCCCCGCGGCCGCCAGGACGCCGAGCTTGCGCCGGGCCGGCCAGGTGGTTTGGAGCAACTCGCCCGCCAGGACGCCGAAGAGGATCGTGGCCGTGGAGGAGATGGCGTTAATCGTGACGTAGTGGCCGGAACTCAAGGGCAGGCCCAAGAGCTGATCGACCCAGAAGCCGACGTTGGTGATTGGCCCCCAGGGGCCACCGGCGGCCAACGGCGGGAACAACGGCACGATGGCGGTGGTCGGCGGGCCGTTGGCCGGCCCGCCGACGGCAGCCGCCACCGCCGCGGGCAGCAGGCGGCACGTACCCGTCTCGCCCCAAAGGAGGTAGGCGGCGGTGTGCCCGACCAGCAGCAGCGCCGCGACACCCGCTTGCACCTTCGGCCCCCGGTCCAGCACCAGGAAAGCCAGAAAGTAGCCGATGGCAATCTGCTGGAGGACACGGATGAACTGAATGACGACGGCGTTGCGGCCGAAGGAGTCGAGGAAAATGCCGAGGGCAATGAGGGTGAGCGACCGTCGGGCCGCATGGAGGCATTGGCGCGCCCAGGAATCGCCCCGCTGTCGCCGTTGGGCGAAGGCGAGGGGCATGGCCACGCCGACGATGAACATGAACGACGGTTGGATGAGGTCCCAGAAGGTGCAACCTTCCCAGCGGCGGTGTTCCAGCTGGTCGGCCAGCCAGCCCCAAGTGGGGTCGGTGAGCAGCTGCTGCATGCCGAGTCCGCCGGAGGCCATCGCCAGCATGGTGAAGCCGCGGTAGGCATCGAGCGATGTCAGCCGCGGTCCGGCTGAGGCCGGGCCGCGGGCGGCCGCTACCGACTCCTGTCCCATGCGCAAACCCCCATCGCCCGGTGTCCTTAGTGGAAAGGGCCTCTGGTCGACCGCCGGGGTCGGCCGTCCTTGCGAGCACCCATCAGTCAGTTCTTGTGCCCGCCGGTTAGTCAGTAGGCTTCTTTGAGGATTCCCTCCAGGTCGTCGACCGTGGCCGGCCTGGGGTTGACGCGCAAGATCCGGCGGATGCCACTGGCCTTTTCAGCGAAGGGGCGCAGTTGCTCCGGTTTGACGCCGAGTTCGCGCAGCCGGGTGGGGATGCCGATGTCGCGGCGGAGGAGTTCGACGGCGGTGATGGCGCGCTCCGCGGCGGTTTGCTCGTCGAGGCCGGCCACGTCGTCGCCCAAGAGCCGGGCAATCGTGGCAAATTCCCGCCGTCGGACCGGCAGGTTGAAGCGCATCACGTAGGGAAGGAGCAGCCCGTTGCCCGCGCCGTGCGAGCAATGGGTGGCCCCGCCCACTGGATATTCCAAGGCATGCACGACGGCGACGCCGATGTTGGAAAAAGCCATGCCGGCCAGCGTGGCGGCCAGGGCCATGCCCTCGCGGGCCTCGAGGTCGCTGCCATCGCGCACGGCCCGCCGCAGGAATTGGCCGATCAGGGAAATTGCCTTTTCCGCGATCAACTCGCCCAGCGGGTGCCGACCCTGGTAGACCGTCGTCTCCCCAGGGGGCAACGGAAAGGTGGCGTTGTCCACCGCCGTATACGCCTCGATGGCATGGGTCAGCGCGTCGATGCCGCTCTCGGCCGTGACCTTTGGCGGACACGATTGGGTCAGGAGCGGATCGACGACGGCCACCTTCGGTCGCAGGTAGTTGCTCAGCACACCGACCTTGATCTGCTGCTCGATATCGGTGAAAACTGCGGCGGCCGAGACTTCCGACCCCGTGCCCGCGGTGGTCGGCACGCAGATCAGCGGCAGGATCGGGCCGGGAACTTTGTTCTCGCCGACATAATCGAGCGGGCTGCCCCCATGGGTCAGGACGGCCGCGGTGATCTTGGCCAGGTCCATGTTGCTGCCGCCCCCAAGACCCACGACCACGTCGGGGCGGAAGTCGCGGGCCAGGGCAAGGCACGTCTCGGCGGTGCGCACCGAGGGCTCGGGCTCGCCCTCGAGAAACAGCTCCACCGTCAAGCCGCTGCCGGCCAGCGACTCGCGGACTGGCCCCACCACCCCGACCCGCTCCAACACGGGATCGGTCGCCACCAAGACCCGGCGAGCCCCTA
>JANWYO010000006.1 GCA_025055215.1 Gemmataceae bacterium | reverse complement strand
CGGGTTGGGGGGGCTGGGGGCGGGGCTGCGGCCTTGGGCCGCCGCCGCCGCTCTGGAGCTGACCCTGGCCCAAACCGAGGCCAAGGCCAGCGGCGTGCGCGTCGCCCTCAGCGCGGCGCGCGGCGCCGAGGCCGTCACCTGTTCCGTCTTCCACCACGGCAAACCGCTGCACGACGCCAAGGCATTGGCCGAATCACTCCCCTGGGTGCCCCAACCCAGCAACAGCCTCACCTTCCATCCCCGCGCCTACGCCCTGCATGACATCCGTCCCGGCTGGCCCGAAGACTTCCGCGCCCGCATCGAACACGACATGGCCGCCCTTCCCGGCCTGTCCGACAAATGGCTGAACTTGCGCGTCGAGCTGCGCGACGGTGAGGTCCGCGTCTGGCTCGAAGACCGTCTGGTGGCGATCAAGAAAAGCCCGGATGTCCGCAGCGCCGGGCGGGTCCGCCTGCAACTGGGGCCCGGCGTGCAGCTGGCGAGTTGCACGGCGGTACCGTGGCGGCCGACGCCCGGCTTCGTCCCGGTCCCGCTGGAGGGCTATGCCAATGGCCGCGGCCTGGTGGGCAACGTTCCGTTGGCCGCCGACGTGCTCCCGCCGCCGACATTGGCCGCCGACGGCACCCGCGTTTGGCCCACGGTCCAGGGCATCCCCTTTGCCTTCCCCAGCGTCAACCTCGAAGGCAAGGACCATCTCGACATCAGCCGCAGCCTCTTTCGGCAGGCGACCATGGACGGCTACAGCGGGCTGCAAGCGATGGGCCCACGCTGGTTCGGGGCCGCCCACCGCGACCCGGCCCGCATCCAGCTGCGAATCCCCAACGGCCAGTACGACCGGCTCTACGTCATCGCTGCCGCCGAGGAACGCAAAGACGCGCTGCCGATCCTGACGGCCGTGTTTTACCGCCCGCAGGCCGGCTTTCCGGAGGCGTTCACAACCACGGTGCCGAGCGTTTCCGCCACGGTCAGCGACGCCCAGCCGCTAATGGGCCGGCTGGCCAACGGCCAGCCGGCCCGCCTCTGGCTCGTCACCATCCCGCTCGATCCCGGTCGGCTCTCCGCCTTCGCCGACCTGGACGTGATCGAACTCGAACTGACGAAAAAGCTCCACCTCTACCGCTCCTATCCCGACCCCATCTTGTACAGCTTGCACCAAGGAGGCCTGCCGTCCTCCGTCCACGTCTACGCTGTGACCCTCGGCGAGGTGCCGGTTGGCTTCCGCTGGGAACCGGAGCGGTTCGGCCATGTCTGGGTGGCGCCGGCCGTGCCGCGCTACATCGCCACGCTCACCAACCACACCGCCGACAGCGTCGACGGGGAGCTGCTGGTGCGCAGCCGCAGCTACGACGGCAGCGACACCACCGAGCAGCGGCGACCCGTCCGCCTTCAGCCCGGCCAGACGCTTGCCGTCACGTTCGAGGTGCCCGTGAAGCTGAACGGGTACCACGACATCACGGCCACCTGGTCGGCCCTGGGCCGCACCTGGACCGAGCAGCGCTCCTTCGTCCGCCTGGCTCCCGACCGTCGGGCGGAGCGCTGGCGCGAAGGGCAGGGGCGTTGTTCGGCTACTGGAGTTATCATGGGGGCCATTACACCCCCAAGGCGCAGCACCACATCGAGCTGATGACGCTGGCCGGGGCGCGGTGCAGCATCGGCATCCCGGACCCCGACCATCCCCTGGTCCGCAGGCATTGGGCACCCACCTCGGCCGGTGCGTTTCTCGTCAGCCCGCAGCCCTGGGCCGCCGAGGAGCCTTATGATCGGCAGAAGTATGCCGATTACCAACAGAAAGTCGTTGCTGCCCTGCGGCAGGCCCGCGAACGCCTGCCGCCGGAGTTCCGCCCCGACCATGTTTACATCTTCGCCGAGCCGCACATCAGCAGCCGGCTGTCGGAGGGAAACCTGCCGGAATACTGGAACGGGACACCGTTGGTGTACACCGAGGAGGAGAAACGGCGGCTGCGGATGTTTCTGGTGACGGCCCAGTGCGCCGCGGAGGCGATTCGCCGCGAGTTCCCCGAGCTGAAAATCCTCATTCCTTGGGGCGATGCCCTCTTCGTGCCGCCGTTGCTGCGGGCCGGATTTCCCAAACACCTGATCGACGGCTCAGGCATCGACACGCCGAGCTTTGAGCGCCTGCCGGAGATGCAGCTGCACATGAACAGCATCCACCGGCTCTACCAGCTGCGGAAGGAATACGAGAAGTTCGGTCTCCCCAAGCCACAGCTGCAATACAGCGAGGGGATCTTTGTTCCCACGGAGCCCGGCGCCGTCTCTTGGCGCGAGCAGATGGACCTGTACCATCGTTGGGCGCTCCTCAGCATGGCTTATGGGGTCAACCGCTTCTATTCGGGATGGTTCGCCTTCGACTGCGGCAATTACTACGGCAGCGAGCACTACGGCGGCTGCGGCATCCAACGCCGCATCCCCTACTGCGACCCCAAACCGGCTTACGCCGCCTACGCCACCATGACCGACCAGCTTGACCGGGCCAACTTTGACGGCTGGCTGAAAACCGGCTCGCTGACCACCTACTGCCTCCGCTTTCGCGGACCACGCGGTCCGGTGTATGCCCTGTGGACGATCCGCGGCCAACGGCCGGTCACGCTCACCCTCGCCCAGGAAGGGGAAGTCCAGGTGGTTGATTCGATGAACAACGCCCGGACGCTCCGCAGCCAGGGCCGGAAGGTGACGGTGCGGACCGATCCGTCGGTGATTTACGTGACCGGCCGGGAGGTGGTGGCGGCGGCGGTCGGCGAGCCGGACCATTCGGACAGCCAGCCGCCGGCGGTCGCCCAGGTCGTGGGCGACCTGGGCGACGGTGGCTGGACTTTCCGCGACCAGCGCGACCCGGTGTACGAGAAAGGGACGTTCGCGGTGGAGCGGTTTCCGGGGAAGTTTCACGGTCGAGTGATCGAGGAGCCGGGCCGAGGGCGGGTCTTCGTCTCCACGCTCGGCCCGCAGGAGACGGTGCATGAGCTAATGCCGTGGTACGGGGTGCTGGCGCCGAAAAAGCCGGTGGTGCTTCCGGGGGCGCCGGCGGCCCTGGGTTTGTGGGTCAAGGGAGCGAGCGATTGGGGTCGGATCGTCTACGTCTTGCGCGACGCCAAGGGGGAACGCTGGACGAGTATCGGCGCACAGGACCAGTACAACTGCGACGACCCCCACTCCTGGAGCAGCTTCAACTTCGACGGCTGGCGCTACGTCCGCTTCGAGCTGCCGGGCCACACCGGCTACGACTTGTTCCGCAAACACGGCACGACCTGGTGGCGCTCGGATGAGGGCGATGGCATCGTCGATCTGCCGCTCCACGTGGAGGCAATCATCGTCGAGCAGCGGTCGCACATCCTGTACGTTAACGACGTGCAGCCGGTGGCGTCGGACTCGGTGGCCTTTGGCAAGCTGTACGCCGAATACGCGGAGCCGGCCGATGCCACGGCGGAGGCGGTGCGGCAGAGTCGGCTGCGGATGCCGCGGCCGACGGGGGTGCCGCCGCTGCCCAATCCGATCGCCGAGCTGGAGCAAAACGGCGTTGGCCCGGCCCCGACGCTGACGAAACTCGAACCGCCGATCTCCATGAACGACGGCACGCTGGTGCACGTGCATTTTGCCGCGGCGGCGGGGGCCAAGAAGTATTTCGTCTGGGTCAGCGTCCGGCCGGATGGCCGCGGTGCCGTCAACCTCACGCCCAACGGCATCATCAGCGGAGGCTTGGTGCGTGGCCTGCGGCCGGGGCTCCCCTTCTACTTCTGGCTGACGTATCAGGATGGTGACGGCAAGATGTCGAAGCCGTCGAAGCCGTTGACGGCGACGTTGGTCGATACGTTCAAGGAGAAATGACCGCCGGGCCGTTGCCGGCCCGGCGTCTTGCTGGCGAGGTCATGGCGATGGACTTGCTGGCCCGGGTTGCCGCGGGATTCGACACGATCGAGGCCGATGCCGCTCTCAAGGAACAAGCGCTCAAGTACCTCGGGCAGTGGCTGACGCAACCGGAGTTTGCCCCTTATTGGCCGCAGCTGCATTGGCTGATCGAGCAGGGGAAGTGGTGGGGCTTGCTGGACCGGTTTTGCCAGATCCTGCCGTTTGGGACGGGAGGCCGGCGCGGGCCGGTGGGCATCGGTCCGAATCGCATGAATCGGTGGACCCTGGGGGCTTCGGTCCAAGGGCACTGCGAGTACCTGAAGGAACGTTTTCCGGGGGTTGAGCCGCTTCAGGTCGCCCTGGCCTACGATGTCCGCCGTTTCGAGGACCAGCGGAAGAATTACAATCCGGCCCTGCCCAACCCGGTGCTGCACCTCTCCTCGCGCGACCTGGCCCAACACGCCGCCGGCATTTACGCGGCCAATGGGATTCATGCCTGGATCCTGCCCCCGGACAGCCCGCGCTACCTGGCCACGCCGGAGCTGTCGTTCGTCATCCGTGACCTTGGGGCCCACGGGGGCTTGAACATCTCGGCGTCGCACAATCCCCCCGACGACAACGGCGGCAAGTTCTACGACGAGCGGGGTGCCCAGCCGGTCGCGCCGGAAGACCAGATCATGGCCGAGCTGGTGGACCAGGTGACGACGATCAAGGCGTTGCCGTGGCCCGAGGCGGTGCGGACCGGCCGCATCCACTTCCTCGACGAGGAGCCGCACCGGCGGTACATCGATTTGTGCGTCCGGCAGAGCTTGGTGCCGCCGCCGCGCTTCGATGAGTTTCTGGTGGTCTTCACGCCGCTGCACGGCGTCGGGTCGATGACCGCCCTGGAGGTGCTGCGCCGGCAGGGGTTCCGCGTCCGGCCGGTCGAGGAGCAGATGACGCCGGACGGACTGTTCCCCAACGTGACGCAATCGCCCAACCCGGAGGTGCCGGCATCGATGGATCGGGCCGAGGCCCTGGCCCAGCGCGAAGAGGCCGACCTGGTGCTGGCCACCGACCCCGATGCTGACCGTATCGGCGCCATGGTTCCCGACGGGTCAGGTCGGCCGTGGCGCTTCCTCACCGGCAATGAAATTGCCGCCCTCGTCGTCCACTTCAAACTCGAGCAGCTCAAACGCCAAGGCCGACTCCCCCGCTCGCCCATCGTCCTGACCACCGAAGTGACCACCGGGTTGATCACGCGTATCGGCCGACACTTCGGTGCCCAGGTCGTCGGCAACCTGCTGGTCGGTTTCAAGTACATGGCCAATGTGTTGTGGCACTTGGAGCGGGATGGCCGCTACGAGGACATCGAAGGCACGCCAGACGACTTCGTGCTGGGGACGGAAGAGAGTCACGGCATCCTGGCCATGCCGCAGATCCGCGACAAGGACGCCGCCGCCGCCGCCCTGCTGCTGGCAGAGCTGGCGCTGGAGCAGAAACGCCGGGGACGGAGCGTGCTGGATTACCTCGACGGACTCTGGCGGCAATTCGGCTACTTCCGCAACGAGATGGTGCCGATCGTCCTGACCGGGATCGAGGGGAAGCAAGAGATGGAGCGGATGCTGGACCTCCTGCGGCGCGATCCGCCGCGGGAGGTCGGCGGGCTGGCGGTGACGAGCTACGAGGACCTGCTCGACGAGCGGGGGCGACTCGGCCCGCTTCAGGGCGCCACCGACCGGCTGGCCCGCAACTTCCTCATCTTCCGCCTCGGCGACCAGGGAAAGATTTCCCTGCGACCGAGCGGCACTGAACCGAAGGCCAAGGCGTACTTCGAGACCTGTTCACCGCCTCGGCCGGCCGGCGCCTCGGATGAGGTGTGGCGGGGCATGTGTCGGGAGGTGGACGAGCGGATGCGGCAGGTGGCGACGGCGTTTTTGGAACATGTGCTGGGACTGGTGGGGCGGAAGCTGCCGGAGGGGGGTGTGCGGTTGAGCCGCTGAGCCGCGGGGGTGTGCGGCATCTAGGCCAGCGGTTGAGCCGCTGAGCCGCAGGAGCCTGCGAAGTGTGTGGCAGCGCATGAGCCGCGGGCGTCTGCGGCGGCGAGGCAGCGGTGGGGCCGGGCGG
>JANWYO010000347.1 GCA_025055215.1 Gemmataceae bacterium | reverse complement strand
CGCGGTTTGCGCGGGCGGTGGGCCGCCTGCGGGCGGCCAACCGCTGCTCGCCCCCCGTTCGCGGCGGTGTACTCGAACCGCGTCTTGGACCGCAAGTCGGAAATTCGGCCCGCGTCTCCAGGCGGCGTGAAGCTGCAGCTGACGCTGCTCAGCCAACTCTATTCCGCAACTTCCTATCATTTGGCTGGTTGTGGCGAAGAATCCCGGGAACTGAGGCCGGGGAAACCACAAAGCCAGCCGGAGTCTGCTTGACGTATTTTCGCTCTGGGACGCATCCTGCGGAAAATCGTCAAAATCGCCATTGACAGAACGCCGCTGGGGAGCTAGTCTCTCGTGCCGTATTGGCCTCTTCTCTGTTCCGGCCCCGCCGCTTCGCGCAAGTGAACGGCGGGGTTTTTTGACCGGCGTATCCCCGCAGCTGACGAAGAAACGCAACTCGTTTGTCGGCTCAGGTTTAGCGGCTAACGTGCGTTCGCGCGTCGGCCCAGGCCAGTACCCACCGTGGCGTGCCGCCGGAGGGAGACCGGGCGGCCTGTGTGTCCACCGCCGAGTTAAGCCGGGACGGTTTACTCGCGGTATGCGCCCTTTTGCGGAGACCGGCCATGCTGTCCCCCGAGTGCCTCGACGAGTTGCGAAACCTCTGGTTGCCCCATATCACCGACGCCGGCCTCGACCGGTTGATCGAACTGCTGGAAAAAGACAGCCCGCTGCTGATTCATGGCTGCTTCACCCGGGCGCTCCCCATGGGCTGCCTCGCCTCCCATGCCGCGTGGAACCACCCGCTTACCCAGCATCTGAGCGTCGATGCCGGGATCACTTGGCTGAACCGCGTGGCTGGCCTGAATCCAGCGACCTCACGCGTCATCCGCGAGTGGGACAGCCCCAGCACCCACCGTTGGGAAGTGCGGGCCGAACTGTTGCGGCATTTCAAGGAGGAGCGCCGTCGCCGACAGGCCCGCACTGCGCCCGAGCAGCTGGCAACCGCAGAGTTGGTTGGGGTCTGAAACCGCTCCCCGAATAAGTCGCCCTTTGGACGGTTTGGCGTCGGCCCCAGGCCGACGCCAAACCTCGTCGGCCGTCGGTACCTCGGCTTGGTCCATACTTTATCTTCACCCCGTGGGCGCCGCGTTCGTCGCAACGTCTGGGGGGTGCTTTCCCTGGGGCGCCAGCCTGGTTTGCTCGCTTTTCCGAGATCTCGCATGTTGGCCCGCATTCTCGAGCCGGAGGTGATGGACACACCCGAAGAGGCCGCCGATTACGACGCCATGGACCACCGGGAAGTCAACCGCGTCTTCGTCGGGGACTTCCTGGGCGTCTGGGATGGCCGAGGGCCTGTCCTGGATGTGGGCACCGGGACCGCCCAAATCCCCATCGAACTCTGCCGCACAACGGCAACTGCCGAGGTCGTTGCCATCGACTTGGCTGAACACATGCTCCGCCTCGGGAGAGAGAACGTGCGGCGGGCGGGCTTGGAACGCCGGATCGACCTCCGCCGAGCGGACGCCAAACAGCTGCCGTTCGGCGACGAGGAGTTCGGGGCGGTGATGTCCAACAGCATCGTGCACCATATTCCCGAGCCGGGGCGGGTGCTGCGCGAAATGGTCCGCGTGGTTCGGCGCGGCGGCTGCGTCTTTGTCCGCGACCTCCTCCGCCCGCCCGACGAGGACACGGTCAACTACCTGGTGGCCAGCTACGCCAAAGATGCCAACGACCACCAGCAGCAGATGTTCGCCGCCTCGCTGCGGGCGGCGCTGACGCTCGCCGAAGTGCGCGACTTGGTCGCCGGCCTCGGCTTCGACCCGGCCACCGTACAGCAGACCAGCGATCGTCACTGGACCTGGTCGGCGCGGAGGCCGTGACCCGGCCCGTCACCAGCCGAGGCTCGCGGGCAACCCTACTTCTGCCTGCGGCGGTGCGGCGACGCCTAAGGCCCGGGCCAGGATAGCCGCCGTGGCCTGCGGCGTGACCGCCTCGTCGCGCCCGCCGCCGCGCACTCCGGGACCATAAACCAACAGGGGCACGTGCGTGTCATAAGGGTGCGGCGTGCCGTGCGTCGTGCCGGTGGCGAATTGATTTCCCAGAAGATAGTAAGGCTTCGGAACGACGACCACGTCACCGGCCCGGTCGGGGTGAAATGACTTGCGCACCCGCGCGGCCAGGGCGTCGGCGGGCGGCGACGACCCCAGCAGTTGCGTCCGCGTCAAGGCGGCCTGAATCCCAGGCTGCCGCGCCAGCCATTCCGCCAAGGCGGCCTCCACCTCGGCCGGTTTCCGCTGCTGTTGCGCCATCACTGCCCGGTTCAGCCACACCCACGGTGACCAGGTCTCTTCGATCCATTGGGCCGTCCCTTCAGGCCGACCCAGTTTTTCGCGGAGGGCCTCTTCCGCTTCCAATTCCAGCAACGAAGCGCTGATTCGCCCGGCGTCACGGCCCGCAGCCCGGCTCACCTCCGGCAAGGGGCAAATCCCGTGGTCCGACGTCAACACCAACACATACCTCCCCGGCCCCACTTGAGCATCGAGAAGGTGGAGCAACTCTCGCACGATCCGATCGGAGCGCAGCGTCACGTCCAGCACTTCCTGCGAATCGGGCCCCCAGGTATGACCAATCGGATCGTTGCACGAGAAGCTGATGCACAGCAGGTCGGGGACCTCGTCGCGCCCCAACTGCTCCTCCTCCAGGCCCCGCCGGACCAGTTCCAACAGCAAGTCATTCCCGAAGGGCGAATTGTACAAGGCGGAGTAGTACTCCTTGCCCGGCGCGGCCGCTCCCCCGGTCATGGGGTGCGGAAACGTCATCCCTTGGGCGACCCCCTTCCCTTCCCCCTCGATTTCGTCGGGACCGCTGTAGCGTTGATAATCCAGATCGGCCCGAAAGCGAATCCAGTTCTTGCCGAACCAGCGATCTACGAGGCGGCCCTGGTTGAGGGCCGCCACCCAAGGGTGGGGGCGGTCGCGGTAGTATGTGGAGGTCACAAACAGGCCGACGCTCGGCTCAAACCAGTAGCAGGCGTCGGGGCGGCGCCCGCCCGGCAGGACAGCCCCGCGGTCTTTCAACGAAAGGGAGACGACTTTCCCCTTGCCTTTTGTCGCCTCCTTGAGGAGGTCGCCCACCGTGGGCACCAACAGCCGCTCGGGAGATCCGGCCCCGGGGGGCCTTTTCTTGCTCGTTGGCGGCACCGGCGGCACGGACTCGTAGCGCGGGCTGGTAGCGCAATAGACCATCGCCTGAGCGCCCCGATCGTACCAATCGTTGGCGATGATGCCGTGACGGTCGGGAGACGCTCCGGTGACGAGCGAGGCGTGCCCGGCGCCGGTGACGGTACTGGCATATGGGTAGTGGCAGCGGGTGAACCACGCCCCGTCGGTTTGTAGACGGCGGAAGCCTCCTTCGCCGAACAAGCTCTGCCAGCGCTCCAGGTAATCGCCACGAAGCTGGTCGAAGACGACCAGAACGGCCAAGCGAACCTTGGCGGTTGGCGGAGGAATGACCTCTGCTGCCCACAGCCCGGCGCCGAGCATCCACACGACGCCGCCCATTCCGAAGGCCCTCCAAGTCATGCGTGGTCCCTCGCAGGCAGTTCGCACGTTCGAGTCCAGGAATCAGGGCTGATAGAAGACGAGCCGGCTTCCCTGGTTGTCGAAGGAAAAAGGGACTTCGCGGAGGTAAGCGAGGGCGGCCCGCACCGCCGATTGCTGGTCCGGCTCGACAAACAGCAACAGAAACCCGCCACCGCCGGCCCCCAGGAGCTTGCCCCCAACCGCACCCGCCCGACGCGCGTGCTCATAAGCCGCGTCCACCAACGGATTGCTCACGGCTTGCGAGAAGCGCCGCTTCAGCAGCCATCCCTCGTGCAGCAACGCCCCGAATTCCCCCAGGGGGCGGGAGGAATCGAGCACTCGCAGTCCCTCGGCCACCAGTTGCTGCAAGTCGCGCAGTTCAGCGGTCAGCTTCCCCTCGCGGGTTCGCCGCAGCTGTTCCTGCAGAATGTCGTGCGCGGTACGCTGTTGGCCGGTGTAGAAGATCAGGAGTCGGCTTTCCAGGGCCTGGCGGCGCTCCCGGGAGAGGACCAACGGCGTCGTCACGACAACGTCGTTGGGGGAGAAAGAGATGTGCAGCAGACCGCCGTGAGCGGCCACGTACTGGTCCTGGCAACCGACACGTTCGCCGATGCGCTCGCGTTCGACGAGCACGGCTTCGGCTGCCAGCTGCTCCCGCCCCACCAACTCGCCGCGGAAGGCGTGCAGGGCGTGTAAAAGCCCCACCGTGAATGCCGACGAAGAGCCCAGCCCCGTGCGGGCGGGAAGGTCGCTCATGACGTGGATTTCGATCCCGCCCTCGATCCCGAGGAACTTCAGGCACTCCCGCACCGACGGGTGCTGAATCTCGTCAACATGGCTGCATAACTCGGTCCGCGAGTAGCTGATCCGAATGCGATAGTCGAAAAAACGGGTCAACGGCTGGACTGTCAGGTAGACGTATTTGTTGATCGAGGTGGCCAGCACGGCCCCGCCGTGATGGCGGAAGTGTTCGGGATAGTCGGTGCCGCCGCCAAGAAAGCTGATGCGGAGGGGCGTCTGGGTGATGATCATGACGAAGCCTTTGGGGCCGGCCCCAAGAGGGCACGGTTGTCCTCAAACCAGCGAATGACTCGCACCAGCCCGTGCTCCAGCGGGGTCAGGTGCACGTTCGGCAACAGCCGACGCAGTTTCACCGTGCTCAGGCACTTGGAACGGGCACCGACATAGCGGGTCGAGTCGTAGCGGATGGCCGAGGGGTCATAGCCGGCGAGCCGGCAGATCATGTTGGCGAACTCGCGGATGGAAAATTCCTGCCCCGCGCCGACGTTCACCAACTCGTTGACGCATCGCTCGTCAAGTTCCAGGAGGATGTCCACAAAGTCGTCGAGCCAGACCAGCTCGCGGCGCTGGTGGCCATCACCCCAGAGGACGACCGGCTCGCCGTATTCTCGGCCGCGAAGGATTTTGCGGATGAGGTCGTAGATGAAATGCATTTGTCGGCCATCGGCATGATAGCCGAGGCCGTAGAGCGTCGAAGGAACCAGGCAGAGATAGGTCAAGCCGTATTGTTTCCGAAGCGCCAAGAGCCCCGCGTAGAGCATCCGCTTGGTCATGGCGTAGCTGAACAGGCTGTCGTGGGGCACGCCGTCGAGGTAATTTTCTTCACGGAGTTCGCGGTCGGGGGCATAGGCACAGCTGGAGCCGATGGCGATCAGTTTGGCCTGCGGCTGGTGCTTCTGCCACCAAGCGAGGACATGGGTGTTAATCAGTTGGTTGATGATCCACTGCTCCCCGGGATGGTGCAGGCAGAAATCGCCGGCCTGGGTCCAGGCCGCGAGATGGAAAATACGCTCAAAGCGGCAGTCGGACCAGGGAACGAGGGCGTCGGGGCGTGTCAGGTCGGCGTCGCGGGAGCCGAGGGCCACAACCTCGTCGCCGCGCGCTCGCAGGCGACGGCACAAAGCCGTGCCGAGGAAACCGGTGGCTCCCGTGACCAACGCCTTCATGCATCGTCCCGAGGTTGAATGGGAAAGTAGAATTCGACGCCGGCGGCGCGCTGCGCCGCATACCGCTCGAGGATTTCCCGCCGGAAGTTCCACGCCAGGACGTAGTAGACGTCGGGCGGCTGGCGCACATCCTCCTCCAGGATAATCGGAATGTGCCTTCCCGGGGAATACAGGCCCCGGCGCAGGGGGTTGCGCTCCACCAGGCAGTGGACCAGGTCGGGGCCGATGCCGAAATAGTTGAGGAGGGTGTTGCCCTTGGCGGGAGCACCCAACCCGAAGACCACCTTGCCCTGTCGCCGTGTTTCCTCCAGGAAGCGACGGTCCCGCTCCCGATGGCGGGCCAGGCGCTCGGCGAAAGCCTGATAGGTGCTCAGCTCGTTGGCCTGCTCGGCGTCCTCGGCAGCCCATAATTGTCGAAGGCGGGCACTCGGCGGCCGCCGGCCCCGATGGCCCGCAAAGGCAATGACCGAGCCGCCATGAATCGGCGCCCGTCGGGCGTCAAACATCGCCAAGCCGTGCCTTTGTAACAAAACTTCCAGGGTTCGCAGGTTGTAGTACAGCAAGTGCTCGTGGTAGATCTGGTCGAAGGCCCCGTTCTCCACGATCCGCTTCATGTAGAGAAATTGAACGACAAACACGCCGTCGGGCCGCAACAGCTCACGGATCCCCTCAGCCGCTGAGTGCAGTTCCTCCAGGTGGAAAAAGACACCCGCGGCGTTGATGATGGAAAACTGCCGACCGATCTGCCGCGCTGTCTCCTGATTGAAAAACGCGCGGAGCGTCGGCACGCCGGCGGCCAGGGCCATTCGCGCGGCCGTGGCCGATGACTCCACCCCGAGAACGTCGTAGCCCAGCGCTTGGAACTGTTTGAGTTGTGTGCCGTCGTTCGAGCCGATGTCGAGCACCGACCGCTGGGAGACCTCGGTGCCGAAACGTCGCTCGACTTCCTCCGCCACTTCCCGGAAGTGCTCGCTCAACGACCGCGTTACCCCTGACAGGTACGTGTGGTCGGCGAACATGACCTCCTTGGGCACCGTGAAGTCGAGCTGGGCCGTCAAACAATCCGCACAATGGACGAGGCGCAGGGGATAGACTGGCTCGCGGCCGAGCTCCTCGGGTCGGAGGAAATGGTTGCACCATGGCTGGAAGCCGAGGTCAAGGGCCAATTCCAGGCGTGGGCTGTCACAAACGCGGCAGATCATGACTGGAGCTTCCGCCCAGGGTCATCCCCCGCTGTAACAGGCCCTCCCGAACCAGGCCGCCGCGGGTGCCAGGCTGGCCGGGCCGACCCCGCCCGGGAGTCGGCCTGGAAGGTCATTCGGCTTCCGGAGGTCGTGAGGCGAAGAACGCCTCTGCCTCGGCGTAGGACTCGGGGACGCCGATGTCCAGGAATCGGCGGCCGCCGGGATAGGCCCGCAGCCCGCGACCCACCCACGCCGGAAACGTCTCCCGCTCGATCGATACCGCCCGGCCCGTGGGGATCGAGTCGAGGACGGTACGGCTCAGCAGGTAACGACCCGCGTTGATCCAGCCCGGGCCCGACGCCCCTTTTTCTTCAAAGCGAACGATGTCACCATCCGGCTGAAAGATCACCCGCCCGAAGCGGCTGGCGTCGAGCTGAAAAGTGGCCAGGATCGACGCGGCGGGGGCCGAGGCGGTGTACCAGGCGCCCCATGCCTTCGGATCAAGCTCGCAGTAGGAGTCGCCATTGAGCACCAGCACCGGATCAGAGCGGGTCAGCGGCCGGGCCCACGCCAAGGCCCCCGCGGTGCCCAGGGGTTGAGGCTCATGGGAATACCTCAATCGGAGCGGCCCGTAGCACGCTCCGAACGTCGCCTCAATCGCCGCGCCGCCGTAGCCGACACACAGCACGACGTCACGGATGCCGGTCGATACCAGCTGGTCGAGGAGGAACTCCAGGAAGGGCCGACCTGCCACTGGAGCGAGGACTTTCGGCCGGTCGGTGAGCACCGGCCGCAGCCTGGTTCCCAAGCCGCCGGCGAGGATGAGCGCGGTCGTTTCCTCCCATCGGACCATTCGTCAGACATTCCTCAGCAGACCGCGGCCTAACATCCGGAAGCCTACCAACAGCTCCCGGATTCCCTCGTCTAAGCTCCGCCGCGCCACGAACCCGGCTTCGCGGAGCCGCTGGTTTGATACGATGTAGTCGCGCTTGTCCGGGTCACTGCCGACCGGGGCCGCATGGATGTAAAAGTTCGGCATGTGTTCGCGGATCTTCTCTGCCAGCTGGAGCTTGGAGAGGTTGGCGTCGTCCAGGCCGACGTTGAACGGCCGACCGACCATCCGCGGCGAATTCTCAATGGCGTGGACGAATGCATCGGCGACATCGCGCACGTGGATGAAATTGCGTCGGAAGTCCTTTTCAAAGAGGACGAGATAGCCGTCCGTGACCGCTGCATAAACAAAATGATTTACCAGCAGGTCGAGCCGCATCCGCGGGGACATGCCGAAGACCGTGGCTAGGCGGAAGACGATGACGTTGGCGGACGGCAACAGTTCCCGCTCGGCGAGGACTTTCGTTTGGCCGTACCACGAGATCGGTTCCAGGGGGGTGTCCTCGGTGCAGACGCCGGCGCCGGAGCGGATGCCGTAGCCGCTGTTCGTGTTAGGATAAATGACCAGCTGCGAGGGACTGCGGAGCCGATTGAGCAGGCGGATGGCGTCGAGGTTCGTCGTCTGGGCGCCGATCCGGTCGCGCTCGCAGGCCGGCGCCCCGACGATGGCTGCCAGAGGAATCAGGACATCGGCCTGCCGAACCAAGGGCGCCAGGACCGCTTCGTCCCGGGCATCGCCCCGAACGAAACGCAGCAGGCGGTGATGACACAAGTGAAAAAGCGAGTGCTGGTTGTAAAGGAGATTATCGAGGACGGTAACGGCATAACCCCGCTGCAACAGATGCTCGCAGAGGATCGAGCCGAGATAACCCGCACCGCCGGTAACAAGGACGTTCAGGGGCATGTGCGACCCATCAGACCCAAACCATGCGGCATGCCGTCACCCCGTGCCACCCCTAGCCGGCAATGGCCCACCGTGCCGTCAGTGACGCCTGGGCCGCCGGCGGCATATGGCCGCGGCCTTGGGCCGTCGAATGCCTCAGTCCCGGTCGAACGACACCGCGGCAAAGCTGACGCACTCGAAGCCGCGCGAATGGACGTACTGGTTGTAGTGTACCACCTGACCGCGGGCGGGGCCGATCGCCTCCAGCAGCGTGTAGGTTGGCGGGAAGCCACAGATTCGCCGCCGGTCGCGCTCGTCCATCAGGAGGCGGAAATACTCGGTCGTGTTCCCGGCTGCGGCCCATTGCAAAAGGTTTTGGTCCTGGTGTCGGCAGCGGTCGAGGTCACGGCGGTCGACTGGCTCGGGGTCGCCGAACTTGGGGCCGATGTGGGCCATGTCGCCGCTGATCAGGTAGCAGACAGGCTCTGCCGTCGCCGCCTCCGCCCGTCGCAGCGCGTCGATCATGCGGGCAATGTCGGGCATCTCCCGGGGAGGAACGCACTGCTGGATGCAATCATGGAACGAGCCGACGATCAGGGGGACGATGCGAAACGGCCTGGCTGGACCGTGCAAGTATTGCAGGATGACGACCTCGAGTTCGATGGAGTGCTCGGGGAGGTGGGCCAGTTCGTCGTCGAACAGGCCGGGCCCGTAATGGCTGACCAGGCGGTCGATGAAAGCCTCGTCGGTGGGCACCACGCCCAGAGGGGTCTGAAAGTGTTTCCGAGTCAGGGTGAACCGGTGCGCGCTGTAGTGAGCGGTGCCGATGATGACATATAGGCCGACGCCGGCATGATCGGCAACATATTGGTAGGCGTGGTGATAGGTGTCTCGGCCACGGCGGTAATCGATGTGCGGCACCAGGGCCGCCCGCAACCGACCCGGCCCGCAACCACCCCGGGCCGACTCGGCGGGTCGTCCGAGCATCGCTTCCAGGTATTGGCGTAGCTCTTCCGGCTCTTCGGGGTAACACCCAAGGCACGAAGGTGGCCGAATCGGATGGTCCGCCACCTGCCGGAAGGCGGGACCTTCAAGGAAGAGGTGTTCGTCGAGCCGGCGTGCCAGATCGGCAAAGAGTTCGATCGGGAGAAGTTCGCCGCGCGCCTGACGGATGGCGTCGTATTGGACGTCGCGTAGCGTCCTTTGACCATCGAAAAGGCGGACCCATGAAAGTTCTCGATGCGTCAGCCGCTGCGGGCTCGGGGCGATGCGATACGGATCGGTCAAGAGTACGCAGCCAGGATCGGCCGGGTCGGTGTCCACCACCAGGCCCGATCGGAGCTTGGGACGTTCGATGGCGATCATCGCACGATCTACGGGGACAGAGCCGACATTCAGTCGCGGTCGTCTGGAATTTATTGTCCGTGCCCCTGACCTCGAGGGTCAAGGTCGGTCACGGATGCACATGTGCTTTGGGGCGGGGTTGCGTGCCTCAGGCGGCCGCCTTCCCAACTCCCCGCCGATTCCTCGTTTCGTGCTCTTGATTGATCGTTTCGGAGTTGCTGCGTCCCGGCGCGCGTCAGACATCCTCACCGGAGCGTGAACCGATCAATCTCTTTCGCCGCTACCTCTCGCCCCGTTTGAAATCCAGAAGCACACCCTCTGAGGTCTGGTGGCATGGGTCGAGGTTGACCGCTGCGAGGCCCCGGCCGCAGTGTCTGCCTATGCCATTTACTCCTCACCAACCGACTCGGGGTCGGCGAACTTTGACCTCTGGATGCCGATCACGTCTTGCGAGTCTGAGCAATTTGGGAAAAATATCTAAAGAGGACGAACGCAGATTTCGACAAGCTGGCACCGGGCCGGTCGCAGCGGGAACGCCTGACCCAGGGATGGACAAGTTTGCTAGAGAGCTTGTCGGGCAGCGGCGAGTCAATACTTTAGGAAGGTTGTATGGACGGGGAAATCTGGGTTGCCAGGCGTTATTGGTCAGGCTCTGCACAGTATTCGGGGTTGCCGGTCGGAGGGGGCACGGGTATACTCCGCACTTATGCTGCCGGCTCCGCAGAAAGTGTTTCGCGGAAGACGACTTAGGCGCTGGACTTAGGAATATGCGCTTCAACCTCGTAGACCGGATTCTAGAGGTCGTGCCAGGAAGGCACATTCGGGCCTACAAGAACCTGACATCGGGTGAGGAATACTTGGCCGACCACTTTCCGTCGTTCCCCGTTATGCCCGGGGTGCTGATGTTGCAGACCCTGGTGGAAGCCGGCGCCTGGCTGTTGCGGATTACGGAGGATTTTCGCCACAGCGTCATCGTGCTGCGAGAAGCGCGGAACGTCAAGTATGGGCAGTTCGTCGAGCCGGGGCAGCGAATGATCGTCTCGGCCGACTTGCAGGAGCACGACGGTACATTGGCGGTCTTCAAGGGACGCGGCGAGGTCAACGGGCAGCAGACCGTCAGTGCCCGCATCACCTTGGATCGCTACAACTTGGCAGACCGCGACCCGGCATGGAAACCGGTCGACGAGAAAATCGTCGCCTCGCTCCGCGGCTTGTACGCGGTGTTGAATCGGACTTGCCCAGGCACACCTACGGCGGGGACGTGAGGACCATGACACTGAAGGACCAAATTGCCCTGGTGACAGGGGGAAGCCGAGGGATCGGCCGGGCCATCGTCCAGGCGTTGGCCGCCGAGGGTGCCAAGGTAGCGTTCCTCTACCGCGGCAACCAGGCGGCAGCGGAAAGCCTGACCCAGGAGGTCACGCGCGCCGGGGGCACCACGGCTGGGTTTCAAGTGGATGTGGCCGATGCCGCCGCCGTTCAGGCGGCGGTGGAGCGCATCGAGAAGGACTGGGGGCCGATCGACATCCTGGTCAATAACGCGGGCATCATTCGGGATGACCTGTTCATCCGCATGGAACCAGAAGCCTGGGACAGTGTGGTACGCACCAACCTCGGGGGGACTGTCAACGCCTGCCGGGCCGTGGCCTACGGCATGATGAGGCGGCGCAAGGGGCGAATCATCAACGTGTCCAGCGTGGCGGCTGAACATGTCAATCCCGGTCAGACCAATTACGCCGCCAGCAAAGGGGCGATCAACGCGTTCACCCGGGCCTTGGCCGTGGAACTGGCCGGCCGAGGCGTAACGGTCAATGCCGTCGCTCCCGGGTTCATCGAAACCGACATGAGCGAGGCGATCCGCAACAAGGCGGGCGATCTGATTAAAAAATTCAT